>DASWYL010000001.1:0-6226 GCA_036404995.1 Sphingobium sp.
TCGGAATAGTAGCTCGAGCGTTTGCCGTGGCCGCGCTGGGCATACATCATCACGGCATCGACATTGAACGGATCGCGCTTCCACTTGAACCACGGCCCCTTCATGCGGCCGGCCTGGTAGGCGCTGTCGAGCCGCTTGATCATCACGCCCTCGATGACCGGATCGGGCGGATCGCGGCGGATCTTTTCGAGCGCTTCCCAGCTCTCGAAGGGCACGAGCGGCGAGAGGTCGAAGCGATCGTGCGGCGCCTTTTCGATGAGGTGGGCCAGGCGCTCGCGGCGCTCGGTGAAGGCGGCAGGGCGCACATCCACCTCCCCTTCGAAGAGCACGTCATAAGCGCGCACGAAGGCCGGGAAATCCTCCAGCATTTTTGTGTTGACGGTCTTGCGGTTCAGCCGCTGCTGGAGATCGGAGAAGGTGCGGGTCGGGCTGTTGGTGCGCGCCGTGCCGCCGACCAGAAGCTCGCCATCCACCACACCCTCGAAATTCATCGCGTCGAGCACGTCCGGAAAGGCGGCGGAGATATCGTCGCCGGAGCGGGAATAGAGCCGCCGCGTCTCGCCTGAGGACGACATCTGCACGCGAATGCCGTCCCACTTCCATTCGGCGGCGAAATCGGCGGGGTCGAGCGCATTGAGATCGCCATCGCCCACCGGATTGGCGAGCATGACGGAGTGGAAGATGGCAGGGGTGGCCAGAACCGGGCGGTCGGCGGTGCCCTCCAGCCAGGCGAAGAGCGATTCATAGGGCGGTTGCAGGCCGTGCCACAGGGTCTCGATCTCAGTCACGTCCATGCCGGAGAATTCGGCGAGCGCCTGCTTGGCGAGCCGCGCCGACACACCGATGCGCAGGCCGCCGGTCGCGAGTTTCAGGAAGGCGAAGCGGGCGGAGGGATCGAGCCGGTCGAGCAGATCGCGCACCGCGCCGCGCACCTCCGTGCGGCCGAGCGCGTTCATGCGGGCAACGACGGCGCCGAGCCGCGGCTGGGCCTCATCCGGCACACGCTCCTTGCGCTCCTGATCCCAGACGAGCGCGATGGTTTCGGCGAGATCGCCGACATAGTCGTAGGAATAGCGGAACAGCACCTCGTCCATGCGCTCCAGCACCAGCTCGCGTAGCAGCGCAGGCTTGACGCTCTTCAAATCCAAGGTGCCGGCGATGGCGGCAAGGCCGTAACCGCGGTCGGGATCCGGCGTGTCGCGAAAATAGTCGGCGAGCAGTTTCAGCTTGCCATTGCGCGAGGGGGTGAGGACGAGGCGATCGAGCAGGGTGGCGAAGGCTCTCATGGGCGGAGCCCTTGCATGAGGCTTCGGCGCAAAGCGATTGCATCACGCTTCGAAAACCCCTTCCCAACCCCTCCCCACAAGGGGGAGGGGCTTACCTTGCGGCACGCTCCACGGCCAATTTTTCGAGAAGAGCACGCTGCTAGCCTTTCTCCCCCCTTGTGGGGGAGATGCCGGCAGGCAGAGAGGGTTTTCATCGTCACCATCAATCCCCCTCATCCTCATAGCCCACCAGATGCAGCGGCTTGGCCGGTACGCCTGAAAGTTCGCACCAGCGCACGAGGGCTTCCTCGCGGCCGTGGGTTACCCAGACCTCCTGGGGCGCGAGGTCGCGGATCGTTTCGGTGAGTTCCGGCCAATCGCAATGGTCGGAGATAACAAGCGGCAGCTCGACGCCGCCCTGTTTGGCGCGCTGGCGCACCATCATCCAGCCGGAGGCAAAGGCGATGAGCGGTTCGTTGAAGCGGCGCGCCCAGCGATCGGCAAAGGCCGAGGGCGGGCCGACAACGACGGCGCCGCGGAAATCGGCGGGACTGCTCTTTTCCATGGTGGCGGGGCGCAGGTCGCCGAGATCGATGCCGCGGCTGACATAGTAGTCGCAGAGCCGGGCAAGCGAGCCATGGATATAGACCGGCGCGTCATAGCCGCAATCGCGCAGCAGCCGCAGCACGCGCTGCGACTTGCCGAGCGAATAGGCGCCGACGAGATGGCTGCGTTCAGGAAATTGCCTGAGCGAGGTCAGCAGCTTGCCCATCTCCGCCTTGGGATCCGGGTGATGAAAGACCGGCAGGCCGAAGGTCGCCTCGGTGATGAAGACGTCGCAGGGCACCGGCTCATAGGCTGCACAGGTCGGGTCGGCAGCGCGTTTGTAATCACCCGAGGCGACGATGCGCAGGCCATCCTTCTCGACGGCGATCTGCGCCGAGCCGAGCACATGGCCGGCGGGATGGAAGGAGACGGTGACGCCGGAAAGATCGATGCGCTCGCCGAACGCTGCCGCCTGCCTGGCGCCGCAAAAATCCTCGCCATAGCGGATCGCCATGATGTCGAGCGTCTCGCGCGTCGCCAGCACCGCGCCATGGCCGGCGCGGGCATGATCGGAATGGCCATGGGTGATCAGCGCCCGCGCCACGGGGCGGACGGGATCGATGTAGAAATCGCCGGCAGGGCAATAGAGACCGGCGGGTGCCGGCTTGAGGAGCTGATCGGGCTTCATGATTGAGAAGATAGTGGCTTTGCGGCGCTCTGCCAGAGGGGCGATGGCGTTTGCCTTGCCGGTTCAGCGGAGTTCCTGCGCGAGCCCGATCAGAAGCCCTTCCGGGCCACGTATATAGCAGAGCCGATAGACGCCTTCATAGTCGACGACATCGCCGACAAGGGCGGCACCGTGCGGGCGAAGCCGCTCCAGCGTCGCGTCGAGATCGTCCACGGCGAACATGACACGTAGATAGCCGAGCGCATTGACCGGGGCATGGCGGTGATCGGCGATGACGGCCGGCCGCAGGAAACGGGAAAGCTCGAGCCGGCTGTGGCCGTCGGGCGTGTGCATCATGGCGATCTCGACATGCTGGTCGCCCAGTCCCGTAACGCGCCCGGCCCACTCCCCCTCGATCATGGCCCGGCCTTCGAGCTCCAGGCCGAGGTCGCGAAAGAAATCGATCGTCGCGTCGAGGTCCTCGACGACGATGCCGACATTGTCCATCCGCTTGATCGCCATGTTTCAACCTCCGCAGCGTCCGGGAATCATGAAAGAGGAATGCTTGTGGCAGGGTGGCGTTCCCAGCCGGCCTGTCGAGGGCGCTAGGCAATCGCCATCATGCCGGCGCGAAGCACGGCCATATCGACGGACGACAGCTGCCGGTCGATCTTCTCGTGGGTTTCCTTCCAGATCGGGAAGGCTCGCGTCAGCAGGCGGCGGCCCTCCTGCGTCAGGCGCAGCAGGCGACCGCGGCGGTCGCGCGGGTCAGCCTCAACCTTGACGAGGCCGCGGCGTTCCAATGGCTTCAGCGCGGCGGTCAGCGTCGTGCGGTCCATGGCGAGCACGGAAGCGACCGGTCCCATCGGCGGCGGCTCGGGGCGGTTCAGCGCCATCAGCAGAGAGAACTGGCCGTTGGTCAGCGCCAGCGGCCGCAGCGCATCGTCGAAACGGCGGGCGAGTGCACGGGCCGCGCGCTGCGCATGCAGGCACAGGCAATGGTCACGCACGAAAAGCGTCGTCTCGTAGGGAATCAGCACGTCATCGGACATGCTTCTTACTGTTGATATCAACGTAACAATGTCAAGAGCGGATCGCCCGCAAGCCCCTCATCATCAGAGGCTGACCATCAGAGGCTGGGAATGCAGAGAATGGCCTGAAGGCCGCGCGCATCGATGGGGCGGCTGAGATAGTAGCCCTGGATCTCGTCGCAACCCGCGTCGCGCAGAAAATCCATCTGCTCGCGGGTCTCCACGCCCTCGGCGATGACGCGCAGCTGCAGCGTGCGGGCGAGCGAAATCACGGCGCGGGCAATCGCCGCGTCGTCGCCGTCCTCCGGCAGATCCTTCACGAAGGAGCGGTCGATCTTCAGGCGGCCGACGGGAAAACGCTTGAGTGAGGCCAGGCTGGAATAGCCCGTGCCGAAATCGTCGATGGCGAGATGCACGCCGAGCTGTTCCAGCCGGTGCATGGTCTCCACCGCCTGCTGCACATCCTGCATGATCAGGCTCTCGGTGAGCTCCAGTTCGAGATAGCGCGCTTCCAGCCCGCTCTCCTCCAGTGCCGTCGCCACGCGCTCCACCCAGTCCTTTTCCTGGAACTGACGGGCCGAGACATTGACGCTGACGACGATCGGCGGCAGGCCGGAAACCTGCCAGGCCTTGTTCTGCCGGCAGGCGGCGCGCAGCGTCCAGTCGCCGATCGGGCCGATCAGCCCGGTCTCTTCTGCCAGCGGAATGAAATCGCCGGGGCCGATGAGGCCACGCTCGGGATGGCGCCAGCGGATCAGCGCCTCGACGGCGAAGATACGGCCGGTCGCAAGGTCCATCTGCGGCTGGTATTGCAGGAAGAGTTCGCCCTGCGCCAGCGCGCGGCGCAGCTCCTCCTGCCGCTCCAGCTTTTCATGTGCCCGGTTGGCAAGCTCCGCGGTGAAGACCTGCATGGCATCGCGGCCGATTTCCTTGGCGCGGTACATGGCGGCATCGGCGCGGGCGAGCAGTTCGGTGACGTTGCGGCCATGTTCGGGATAGGCCGCGACGCCCATCGAACAGGTGACCTGGAAAGAGCGGCCCTCGATGACGACGGGCTCGGCGATCGCCTCGCGCACGGCGCGCAGTCGGTCTTCCACGCTTTCGCCCCGGCGCATCGCGCCATTGATCAGGATGACGAATTCATCGCCGCCGAGGCGCACGATGCTGTCGCTGGCGCGCACGCAGCGCAGCATGCGCGTGGCGACGATCTTCAGCAGCTCATCGCCGGCATGGTGGCCGAGGCTGTCATTCACCAGCTTGAAATTGTCGAGGTCGATGAAAGCGAGCGTCATCGAGCCGCCGCGATCATCCGCCGCCTCGATGGCCGAGGCGACGCGCTCGTCGAGCATGCTGCGGTTCGGCAGGCCGGTCAGCGTGTCGTGATGCGCCATGAACTGGATGCTGTCTTCCGCCTCCTTGCGCTCGATGGCGATGCCGGCAATGTGCGTCGCCATGCCGACGAGCTTCATGCATTCGGCCGTCGGCTCGCCCGGTGTGCGCGAATAAAGCGCGAAAGTGCCGAGCACCTTACCCTGATAGGAGCGGATGGGCGCCGACCAGCAGGCGCGGAAACCATAAGGCGCGACCAGTGCCTTGTAGTCAGCCCAGAGCGGATCGGTCTCGATATCGGAAACGATGACCTGTTCGCCACGCCACATCGCCGTGCCGCAGGAGCCCATGGCGGGGCCGATCTCCGCCCCCTCGATCATCCGGCAATAGGCCGGGTCGAGATTGGGCGCAGCCCCATTGACGATATGCTTGCCATCCTGTGACAGCATCAGGATCGAGCCGGTGACATCGGAGACATGCGCCTCGATGAGCAGGATGAGCGAGGAAAAGACGTCCACCAGCGGCGAGCCGAGGGCGATCATCTTCAGGAGATGCGCCTGGCCGACATGCAGGCTTTCGGAACGCTTGCGCTCGGTGATGTCGCGGGCGATGCCGACAATGCCGATCACCTCGCCCTTGGCGTCGCGCACCGGAAGCTTCGAGGTGAGCAGCCATTTCAACTTGCCGCCGGAATCGCGGATCAGCTCTTCCATGTCTAGCATCGGCCGGCCGGTGCGGATGATCTCCTGCTCGGTCTCGAAGAAGCCGCGCGCGACATGATCCGGGTGGATGTCGAAATCCGACAGGCCCTCCAGGCTTTCCAGTCCCTCGCGCCTATTGTCGTTGACGATGGCGCGGTTGGCCACGACGAAGCGGCTGTTGCGGTCCTTGAAATAGAGATAGTCCGGCACCTCGTCGATCATGGCTTCCAGCCACATCGTGCGCTCGTTCTGTGCGGCGGCGAGCGGGAAAAGCCGTGCCGCCTCCGTGATGAGGCGCTGGCTGGCGGACATCAGACGCGCGGTTGCGTCGGCGTCATCATTGCCAAGATGGGACAGATTACTCGACATGGTTCCCTGCAAAGCCCAAACGCAAGGAAGCCCACAGCCTACCGCCGCTCTTCCCGGAACAACTGACGCTACACCTAGAGTCGTTATCCAAACCTAAAGGAAACCGGCGAAATGCCGCCAATCCGGCCATTCTCGGGACGTTTTCAACAACTCCGGCGAGCATCACCCAAACTGTTCCGTTTCGGCACGAAAACAACTGGCACGGTTCCTGCTCTTGTGTTCGGCAAGGAGCTTCCATGGTTAGCAGACGGTTATTTCTTTCAGGTCTCGGCCTTGGCGCCGCCGGTTTCGCCGCTCCGGCGGCAGCGGCCGGCGGCA
>DASWYL010000002.1:0-73978 GCA_036404995.1 Sphingobium sp.
AGCGCCGCCCCGTCGCGGCGCAACCAGGTTCGCGCCCTGTCCGGGTCGACGGTCGAGATGGCGCGCACATAGTCGTGGAAGGCAGGGCCATGGTGCATGTACTTGAGGTGCGCCACTTCATGCGCCACCGTGGCCTGTCGGACAAATGCGGGGGCGAGGATCAGCCGCCAGCTATAACGGATCGCGCCGCTCGACGCGCAGCTCCCCCAGCGTGAGCGCGGGTCGCCGATCGAGACTGTCGTCAGCGGCAGGCCGTGCCGCTCCGCAAGTGCTCGCGTCTCTGCCTCCAGTGCTTCCTTTGCACGCGCTTTCAACCAGCGCAGCACGCGCGATCCAACATGGGCAACCGGCCCCCCGACGATCATCACATCCTCTTCTAGCGCGATGCGCCGGCCCGGCGTGCCAGTCGCCACGATTCGCACGGGGCGGCCTTCGACCGGAATGATGGCGCCGTCCGCGATAAGGACGTTGTCGGCCATACGCAGGCATTGCCGCTCGATCCATTCGGACTGTTCGGCCGCCCAGGCGAGCGCACTCTTGAGCGCGGCGCGCGGGGGCATGGTGAGCCGCGCCTCGCCCTTCACCGGATCGAAACGCATGCGCAGGCGACGCGCCTGGGCATGCCGCCGCACCAACAGCGGGATGCACGCCCCGCTCGCGAGCGTCAGGCTGTGCTCAGAGCGGCCGGTCGACAATATGGTTCTCCAGGTCGCCGGCCAGCGCCTCAGATATCGTCCAGCCGCGCACCGATATGCCTGCGCGATGGACGGCCTCGCGGTCACCGCAGATCAAATAGTGCCAGGTAGGCAGTGGCTGCCCCTCTGCACGCAGTTTGTATGCGCAGGTCACCGGCAGCCATTCGATCGTCTCGAGCTTGCCCGGCGTCAGGCGCAGGCAATCGGGCACGAAGGCGCGGCGGTGGCGATAGTTCGAGCACCGCGCGGTTTCCCGATCGAGCAGGCGGCAGGCGACATTGGTCGGGTAGATGCGGCCCGTGGCTTCATCCTCGACCTTGTGCAAGCAGCATTTGCCGCAGCCGTCGCAGAGCGCTTCCCACTGCGCGCGATCAAGCGTCTTGAGCGGGCGCTCCCAGAAGTTCACTTCACCCATTTTTCAAGGAAGCTGCGGATCGTCTCGCCATTGGTCTTCTCCGCCTGCGCATCTTCGTCGGTCGGCACCAGTGCGACGGGCTTGCCGTCCGGGTCGAAAAGATAGGGCGTTCGTGAATGGCTGACGAGATAATCCTTTGTGGCCCTGGGGTCGCCCTGCTTGCTCGCAACGACCACGAATTCCTTTTTCACCTTCTCGATCGAGTCAGTTGGTCCGGTGAGGCCGAGCAGGCGCGGGTGAAAGGCTTCGACGTAGACCTTGAGCTTGGCGGGCGTGTCGCGTTCGGGGTCGACCGTGATGAAGATGGGCTGGATTCTGGCAGCCTTTGCCGGATCGCTCTTTTCGAGCAGCTTGAGCCCGGCGACGATCCTGGCGAGGTCGAGCGGGCAAACGTCAGGGCACCATGTGTAACCGAAGTAGACGATCCGGTACTTACCGCCGAAGTCGCTCCAGTTGACCGATTTGCCATTCTGGTCGGTCAGCGTGAAAGGCCCGCCGATCCTCGCGCCGACAAGATCGCCTTGCTCGGCCGCGTCGCTCCCGGACTGCTGGGGGCCGCCGCTACAGGCCGAAAGCAGCAGACTCAGGGCGATCAGGGCCTTGCTCATGACGGGGGCTTTGTTCATGACACGGCCAGCCATGCCCTGCTATGCGGAGGAAGGCAACCGCAATGCCGGTGATGAATGACAATGGGGGAAGGGCGCGTGACGCTGTCCAGCATATCGATGAAATCTGCCGTTCGCCAGGCGCGGCTGCTGCTTTTCGCGGCACTTGTCGCGATGGGCGCTGCCTTCCCACAGGCGGCGCAGGCGCAGTTCTCGGACACGTACAAGTTCCTGGAAGCGGTGCGAAAGTCGGACGGGACGGCCGTGGTCAAGGCCATCGAGCAGCCCGGCGTGACGCCGATCAATACCAAGGACAAGAATACCGGCGAGACGGCGCTTCACATCACCGTGGGTCGGCGCGACGTGACCTGGACCAATTATTTCCTCAATCACGGCGCGCGTGTCGATATCACTGACGCTGCCGGCCGCTCGGCGCTCATGGTCGCGGTCGAGAAGCGTTTCACCCAAGGCGTAGAACTGCTCCTGGCGAAGAAGGCCAATCCCAATCAGGCCAATGATGGCGGCGAAACACCACTCATTCGGGCGGTGCAGTTGGGCGATCTCGACATCGTGCGTATGCTGCTTGGCGCAGGCGCTGATCCCAATCGCAAGGACAGCTTTGCCGGCATGTCGGCGCTTGACTATGCCAAGCGCGACAACCGTAATCCCACGATTGTCGAACTCCTGACAAAAAGCTCCAAAGTCGCGCCCAGCAAAGGCGTGCAGGGACCCAGGCTCTAATCGCACCAATTTGGCGCAAAAAGAGAGCGATCATCTTGATCGCAGACGGTTGCATTTGCCCGCTTCCTCGGTTCAATTGTGAGCATAAGAGGGCGTGCGGGGGCGCGCGCAAAAAAAATGGGGGTTCGATGGTCGCGCTTCTTGCGGGCCTGGGACTGGCGCGCAATGAACTGCTGCTCTTCGCAGGTGTTGGGCTGCTGATTGGCGGACTCGACGATCTCCTGCTCGATTTTCTTTATGTCGTGCGCAGGCTCTGGCGGAATCTGACAGTCTATACCCGCTTCTCGCGTATGACTGCGGCGGACCTGCCGGCGCCCGGCACAGTCGGGCCGATCGCTGTCTTCGTGCCAGCGTGGCAGGAATCCGCGGTCATCGGACAGATGCTGCGCCGCTGTCTCGCGCTTTGGGCGCGGGAGGATATGCGGATCTTTGTAGGCGCCTATCCCAACGACCCCGACACGATCCGCGTCGTGACCGAGGTCTGCGCGGGAGAGGGCGGCGACAAGGTCCAGTTGGTCGTGCACAGCCTGCCGGGTGCCACCACCAAGGCCGACTGCCTAAACCAGCTCTGGCGTGCACTGCGCCAGTGGGAGGGCGTGACTGGAAAGCAGGCGCTCGCGGTGGTGCTGCACGACGCTGAGGACGTGGTGCATGGGGATGCCTTGCGCGTGATTGGTTTTCTCAGCCCCCGTTTCGCGCTCGTCCAACTGCCCGTGCTGCCGTTAGTCAGTTCCCGCTCACGCTGGATATCAGGACATTATTGCGACGAATTTGCCGAGGCGCATGGCAAGTCCTTGTTGGTGCGCGAGGCCGTCGGAGCGGCACTGCCATCAGCGGGCGTGGGCTGCGCATTCAATCGGGCCGCCTTGAGCCGGATCGCCGAGGCGCGCGACGAGCGGCCGTTCGACCCGCTTAGCCTCACGGAAGATTATGAGCTCGGGTTGCGCGTTGGAGAGGACGGCGGGCGCGGCATATTGGTCAGGATGCGGGACGCGTCGGGCGCCCTCATTGCGACGCGCGAATATTTCCCAGACACATTTTCTGCGGCGGTGCGCCAGAAGGCGCGCTGGATGATCGGCATCTCGCTTGCCGGCTGGGACCGGCTTGGCTGGACGGGCGGTTGGCGAGAAGGCTGGATGCGGCTCCGAGATCGGCGGGCGGCGCTTGCCGCCCTGATTCTCGCGACCGCCTATCTCGGGCTGATCTTTGGAGCGCTCGCGCTGCTCATCGGCTGGATCATTGGTGCGCCGCAGCCGCCAGTCCCGCCGGTTCTGGGCTGGCTTCTGGGATTCAACTTGGCGCTGCTGATCTGGCGCATCGCCGTGCGCATGGCTTTCGTTTCGCAGTCCTATGGCATGATGGAGGCCCTGCGTTCAGTCCCGCGCACGGTCGTCGCCAATGTCATCGCCATGGCCGCGGCGCAGCGCGCCGTGCTCACCTATGTGCGTCATCTGCGCGGTGCGCCGCTTCGCTGGGACAAGACCGTCCACCGCTTCCCTGAAGAGTCGGCGATCGAGCACGGATGAGCCAGGCCGGAAAACCGCTCCGCTTCCTTGGCGTCGTCCTTGGCGGCTGGGCTGTGTTGCGATTGGGTGCGGTTACCTTGCCGGTGCTATGGGAGGCTGAGGAGCCCATGATGGCTTCTACCGAAGTGTCCGGCAGGCAGAGAACTCCATCCTTGCCGGCCAGCATTGTCGGGCCGCCAGAAATTCCCAGTCGTGAGTTCAGCGCCCGGGAGATTTTGCGTCTCCGTCTGCCATTGCTGCCGCAAATGACCAAGGCGTCGCCAGCGGACATATCACCGGCTGAATTGGCGGCAATGCTGCCGTTAGCGAGGTCTCCAGTCGCGCCCAGGGTCGCTTCATCGGTTGCGTCTCCGGTTCCGGCACCGTCTCCCGTGGCGCGGGCGCAGCCATCGCCAGCATCACCGTCCGAGACTCGGGCTGAAGTCTCGATCGCTCCGGTGTCGCGCAACTCGCCTTGGTCGTTCACGGCCTGGGCGCTCTGGCGGCGCGACAGCGCGAACGGTCTTGCGCAGGCGCCTTTGCTTGGCGGGTCACAGGGCGGTGTCCGGGTCGACTATCGACTCTGGAATGCTGGCAGCCGCTCGCTCAGCCTCTATGGCCGGGCGACCCGTGCCCTGGAGCAACCCCATGCCGAGGAAGCGGCACTCGGCATTTCGCTTCGCCCGGTCGAGGGGCTACCGGTCTCGCTGCTGGCCGAGCGGCGGCAGCGTCTCGGCACGGGCGGTCGCAGTGCCTTTGCTTTCATGGCGGCGGGCGGCATCGGACCAGAGGATATTGCACCGCGTCTTGAGATCGAGGGCTATGCGCAAGCCGGCGTCGTGGTCCTGCCAGGATCGGACACCTTCGCCGACGGACGGTTGTCCCTCGATTATCGGATGACGCGAAAGGGAACTGGCCCTGATCTCGCTGTAGGCGTGGCAGTTTCTGGTGGCGCACAGACAGGGGCTTCGCGGCTGGATATCGGGCCGGAAGCGCGCCTGCGCTTGCCTGTGGCAGGAGGTCATTTGCGACTGTCCGTGGAGTGGCGCGAGCGGATCGCGGGCGCGGCCCGGCCTTCTTCGGGGCCAGCTGCAGCCCTTGTTGCGGATTTTTGAGCTCCGGCGGCAAGCGCCCTCTTTTGGCCCCATCCATTTGAGACTACCCAAGGCCATGGACATTTATCTGCCCATCGCCAATCTCTCCGTGAACGCCCTCGTGATTATTGCGCTGGGCGGCATCGTCGGCCTGCTCTCGGGCATGTTCGGCGTGGGCGGCGGCTTCCTGACCACGCCGCTTCTCATCTTCTACGGCATTCCGCCGACGGTCGCGGCGGCTTCGGCAGCGACACAGGTGACTGGCGCCAGCGTTTCCAGCGTCGTGACCCATCTCTCCCGCAAGACGGTTGATGTCCGCATGGGCGCGGTGATGGTCGCGGGCGGCGTCATCGGCTCTGGCATCGGGGCCGTGATCTTCCGCCTGCTCCAGAGCGTGGGACAGATGGATACCGCCATCGGGATTCTCTACGTAGTCCTGCTCGGGTCGATCGGCATGCTGATGGCGCGGGAAGCTATCCATACCATGGTGCTGCGCGCGACCGGCCAGCAGCAGACTGCGAAGCGCCGGCGCCGGCATCCGCTGGTGGCCGCTCTGCCGTTCCGCTGGCGCTTCTATGCCTCGGGACTCTACATGTCCCCGCTCGCCCCGCTGCTGCTCGGTGTCTTTTCGGGCATCATCACCATGTTGATGGGCGTGGGCGGCGGCTTCGTTCTCGTACCGGCGATGATCTATCTGCTCGGCATGTCCACGCAGGTCGTGATCGGCACCTCGCTCTTCCAGATCCTCTTCGTGACCATGGCCACGACAATGACCCATGCGACCACCACCCATGCTGTCGATCTCGTCCTGGCCTTCCTCTTGCTCGTCGGCAGCGTCGTCGGCGCGCAGGTGGGCGGCCGCATCTCGACGAGCGTCCGCCCTGAATATCTGCGCGTCGTGCTCGCCTTCATCGTCCTTGTCGTGGCGATCCGCATGGCGCTTGGCCTCGGCTGGAAGCCCGACGAGATCTATACCGTGACCGCGCAATGATCCGGGCGAGCCCCCTTGCCCGTGCTGTCACGGCGCTGTTCTTGCTGCCCCTGCTGGTCAGCGCGACGCCTGGGCCCGTCCTCGTGCCGGACGTGTCTCAGCGCGATGTCGAGATCCGCTTCAGCTTCACCGGCGCCGAGCTTCTGCTGTTCGGCGCCATCGTCTATCCGAACGGTCGGCTGCCGAGCGAACCGGCCGATATCATCGTCGTGCTCAAGGGGCCGAGCCAGGCCATTGTCATGCGCGAGAAACAGAAGCTGGGCGGCCTCATCTGGGTCAATGCCGACAGCATCCAGTTTCGCTCCGCGCCGAGCTTCTACGCAATCGCCTCTTCGCGTCCGCTCAAGCAGCTTGTCGATGAGCGCACCGCCGCCATCTATGAGCTCGGCCTCAACAATCTCCAGCTATCGCCCAGCTCCGTGAGCGACAGCGCGGAGATCGACCGTTTTTCTCGTGGTCTCAACGATCTCAAGGTTCGCACGGGCCTCTATGTCCAGTCTCCCGGTCTGGTCGAGATCACGCAGGGCGTGTTGTATCGTGCGCGACTGCCGCTTTCGGCCCGCGTGGTGACCGGCACCTACACGGCCGAAACCTTTCTGATCCAGAAGGGCCGCGTCGTCGCGGCCGCCGTACGGGAGATCGAGGTCAAGAAGTCCGGCTTCGAGCGCTTCTTCGGCCTGTTCGCGCGGCAGCATGACATTGCCTATGGCCTTGTTGCGATCGCCATGGCGCTCGTCATGGGTCTTGCCGCAGGATATATAGCGCGCCGTGTTTGATCGGCTGCGCGGCGGTTGCAAAGGAAAAGGGCGACGGGATCACCGACGCCCTTTCCGTGGGTAGCCCTTGAAACTCGCCGTTTACCCTAAGCGATCAGGGGTAATTGTCAAATCTTTCTGAACCCGGATTTGATGCAACATACTCATTTTGTTATGTAATATGAACGATCCGTTCTGGTTGGTTAACGGTCGATTACCCATGGCTATGGCCATTTCTTTACGGCTTTGCGGTTAGCCTCTTCCTCGCATGCCCAGCGGGAGCGGTTTTCCATAATGAACGACATGAGCGACTTCAGCGGACAGTTCGGCCATCGCGATCCCATCGCGGGGAGCCAGTCCAATCACCTCGCCGAAGCGTTGGCGGGCCGGGTCGCGCCTGTTGGGGCTCCGACCACGCGTCCGGCCGTCGTGAGCAAGGCTACGGCCGAGGTGCTGGGCTATGTTTCCGGCATCAGCGGCGGTTCGGCGAAGGTGATGATCGATATCGGCGCGATGGACGGCATCGCTGGCGACGCCGATCCCAGCGTTGCCATGGCCGGCCAGGTCGGCAGCCAGATCAAGATGCGCGTCGGCGAGCGCTGGATCGTCGCGACGGTGCGCACGCTCTCGCTGGATTCGCGCAGCGCCAATCATATCCTTGCCGATATCGACTTCCTCGGCGAAGGCGACCTCGACGAGCATGGCCTTGTCGCACACTTCCGTCGCGGTATTACGCGCTTTCCCGTTCCCGGCACCGAGCTCTTCCCGGTTTCGCACGCGGATATGTGCGAGATCTATTCGACCCAAGACCAGAGCACCGTCGAGATCGGAACTGTCTATCCGACCAAGGACACCCGAGCGGCGCTCATGATCGATTCGCTGCTCGGCAAGCACTTTGCGCTGCTGGGCTCCACCGGTACCGGTAAGTCGACCAGCGCCGCGCTCATCCTGCACCGTATCTGCGACGCCAATCCGCAGGGCCATATTGTGATGATCGACCCGCACGGCGAATATGGCGCAGCCTTCGCCCGCAACGGCGAAGTCTACAGCGCGTCGAATCTCGAACTGCCCTACTGGCTGATGAACTTCGAGGAACATTGCGAGGTGCTTGTCACCTCGCATGGTCCGGAGCGGGCGATCGACAGTGATATCCTCGCCAAATGCTTGCTCGCCGCGCGCGCCAAGAACCGCGCTTCGGAGGGCATTGCGCGCCTGACGGTTGATTCTCCGGTCCCCTATCTGCTCTCGGACTTGTCCAACATCCTTTCGATGGAGATGGGGAAGCTCGACAAGGGCACCAATTCGCTGCCCTATATTCGCCTCCGTTCGCGCCTCGACGAGATCAAGGCAGACCCGCGCTTCAGTTTCATGTTCAATGGCATGCTCGTCGCGGACTCGATGAGCGCATTTCTCGCCAAGGTTTTCCGCCTGCCGTCGAACGGCAAGCCCATCTCGATCATCGATACATCGGCCATGCCGTCGGAAATCACCCATGTCGTGGTCTCGGTCCTCGCCCGCGTGATCTTTGATTTCGCGGTCTGGTCGCGTGACGAGGAGCAGAAGCCGATCCTTCTCGTCTGCGAAGAGGCGCATCGCTACGTGCCGGCGTCCTCCGCCGTTGGAGAGGGTCAGTCGGTCCGCAAGATCCTCGAGCGGATCGCCAAGGAAGGTCGTAAATACGGCGTGTCGCTCGGCCTCATCACACAGCGCCCGTCGGATCTCGCCGAAGGCGTGCTCTCCCAGTGTGGCACGATCATCGCGATGCGCCTCAACAACGAGCGCGACCAGCATTTCGTGAAGGCGGCGATGCCGGAAGGCTCGCGCGGTTTCCTTGATGCGATCCCCGCGTTGCGCAATCGCGAGTGCATCGTGTGCGGCGAAGGCGTGTCGATCCCGATCCGCGTATCGTTCGACGATCTCGAGGCCGACCGCCGTCCGGCGTCGGCTGACCCGGTCTTCACCGATCTCTGGAACCAGATGGGCGGCGAGGACGAGATTCTCGAGCGCACCATCAATCGCTGGCGCAACCAGGGGCGCTGATCAGATCCACTCGGCGTGGGGAGGCGCTGGCCGGCTTGCAGATCCCGTGGGGGTGATCGCGGCCGGCCGGCGTCTATATTTCAGTGGCTCGACGCTGCCATGGGCGGCGGCCCACCCGGGATCAGCAGCTTGCGCTCGCGCCACTTGCTGAAGCGGTAATAGAGCCCGGCCATGACCAGTGAGCAGAGCGAACTCACCGAGAAGCTCCACCAGAGCGCGTCGGCCCCCAGCGCTGGGTAGAAGCCGAAATAGAAGCCGAGGCGGATGCCGAACATCGAGACGATGAGCACCACCAGCGGGAAGATCACGACGCCATTGGCGCGGATCGTGCCGAACAGCACCATCGACATGCCGAAGAAGAGGAAGCTCCAGCTCGCGAGGAATTGCATGTGGCGGGCGATGTCCATCGTTTCGCCATTGCCTTGCAGGAAGATGCCGAGCACCGGCCGGTCGAAGGCGAGAATGATCAGGATCAGCGCTCCGGTCATCAGGAAGTTGATGAGCAGGCCGCTGCGTGTCGCCGCCTCGACCCGGTCCCATTTGCCCGCACCGATATTTTGCGCCGCCATGGACGAAATCGCGCCGCCGACGGCCATGGCTGGCATCTGTACATAATTCCAGAGCTGCTGCGCGGCGCTGTAGGCAGCTGCCGTGGCCATGCCCTCACGATTTACCAGGCCCACGAAGATCAGCATGGCCGACGACATGACGATCATCTGGAAACCCATCGGCAGGCCGCGCCCGACGATGACCTTGAGCTGCTCTGGATCGGGAATGAGGAAACCCCACTCCTTGCCGCGCAGACGCAGTGGCAGGTCCTTGGCGTAGACATAGAAGATCATCGCCGTGACGCTGATATAGTTCGCCAGCGCCGAAGCGGCCGCCGAGCCGGCAATCCCCCATTCCGGGAACGGTCCGATGCCGAGGATGAAGAAGGGATTGAGTCCTGCGTCGAGGATCACGGTCAGGATCATGAACCGCAGCGGCGTCATGGCGTCGCCGCCGCCGCGCAGGCCCATCATCAGGCTGATCGCGATGAGGCCACCCGGCATCGAGATGAAAATCACGCGAAGATAGGCGAGGGCGAGATCATAGACCTCCTGAGGTGTTGAGAGCAGGTGCAGGATCTTGGGCGCGAAGGCATAGCCTGCCGCCGCCAGTAGCAACGTCAGGATCAGGCTGAAGCCGATCGACGAGCCAAACGCCTTGCGTGCGCCGAGAATATCGCCGCGGCCCATGCATTGCCCGACGATCACATTTGCGGCCATGCCGAAGCCGAAGATCGTCGAAAACAGCAGGAACATGATGATGTTGGCGTTGGCGGTCGCCGCCAGCGCCGCTTCACCGAGGAAATGTCCGACCCAGATCGCATTGATCGAGCCATTCAGCGACTGGAGCACGTTCGCCGCCAGCGTGGGCAGCGTGAACATGAGCAGCGTCTTCGTGATAGGACCGGTGGTGAGGTCGAATCTGCCGGAGCCTGGCCGGTGTGGTTTTTCCGGCGCCCCTGCCGCATCGAGCAGCGCTTCGTCAGCGACGTCGATCTGCGCTCCGTCTTCCCCCTGGGCCATGCATCATCCTAACCGTGCGAGCGCCGCCCGAAGCCGTTCTGCCTCCGCGGACTTCTCGGCATGGTCGGCGCGTGCTTTTTCTACCGCCTCCGGCTTTGCCTTCTCGACGAAGGCCGGATTGGCGAGGCGACCCCCGAGCGACAGCGCTTCCTTGGTCGCGGCTTCAAGTGACTTTGTCAACCGAGCCTTCTCGGCGGCGATGTCGATGACGCCTTCGAGCGGCAGGACGAAGGTCGCTTCTTCGACGACGATTTGCGCGGCACCGCCTTGTGCCACCTGATCAAAGTCAATCTTTTCAATGCGTGCGAGCCGCGAAACGGCGGCCGAAAGCCGGTCGAGCCGTGCGCGTGTCTCGCTGCCTGCCTCGTTGACGATGGCAGCGAGCTTTGCACCGGGTGGTACGCCCAGCTCGGCGCGAGCGGCGCGCACTTCGCTCACCAGCCGGATCAGCCAGTCGATCTCCGCCTTGGCGTGCGGGTCGGCCTGCACCTCAGGCTCCGGCCACTTGGCAAGGATGAGATCATAGGGACGCGGACCCTGGGCGTGCCACAGCTCCTCGGTGATGAAGGGCATGAACGGGTGCAGCATCACGAGAATCTGGTCGATCACCCAGCCGGCAACAGCCCTGGTCTCGTCGTCGATCCGGCCCTTGATCAGTTCCAGATACCAATCGCAGAAGCTGTCCCAGACGAAATGGTAGATGGTGTTGGCCGCTGCGTCGAAGCGCAGCTCCGCCATCGCCTTGTCGAGTTCGGCCAGCGTCTCGACGGCTTCGCCGACGATCCACTTGTTGACCGCGAGCGTCGCGGCGGGCGCCGCCACGCTGTCCGAAGCACCGATGCCATTGGCCTGCGCGAAGCGGACCGCGTTCCACAGCTTCGTTGCGAAGTTGCGATAGCCCTCGACGCGCTTCTCATCCATCTTCACGTCGCGGCCCTGGCTCTCCATGGCGGCCATGAAGAAGCGCAGTGCGTCGGCGCCGTACTTGTCGATAAGACCGAGCGGATCGACGACATTGCCCTTGGACTTGGACATTTTCTGCCCGTCCGCCGCGCGCACCAGCCCGTGCAGATAGAGGCGCTTCCAGGGAACATCCTTCATGAAATGGATGCCCTGCATCGCCATGCGCGCATCCCAGAAGAACAGGATGTCGAAGCCAGAGATCAGCAGGTCGTTCGGGTAATGCTTGGCCAGCAGCGTCGCGGCGTCCGGTTCATCCGGCCAGCCCAAGGTCGCGAACGGCCACAGCGCAGAGGAAAACCAGGTGTCGAGGACGTCTTCGTCGCGATAAAGAACGGCCTTCTTTGGATCGTCGCCCAGTCCGGCGGGGTGATCAAAAGCTGCCTGCATGGAATCGAGGACGACGATTTCAACCTCATCGCCATAGTAGCTTTTGGCGGAGGCCAGCATTGCCTCGTCGTCATAAGCGACGAATTGCTCGGTGGCGAAGGAGGGCAGAACACTGCCTGAGTTCGCTGAGGGTCCAAACCAAGCCGGGATCCGATGCCCCCACCAGAGCTGGCGCGAGACGCACCAGGGCTGGATGTTCTCCATCCAGTTGAAATAGGTCTTTTCCCACGTCTTCGGCACGATCTCGATCGCGCCGGAGCGCACTGCGTCCATCGCAGGCTTGGCGAGCGTTGCCGCGTCCACATACCATTGATCGGTCAGCCAGGGCTCGATGACCACGTTCGAGCGGTCGCCATAGGGCGTCTGGATCGTGCGCGGTTCCGCGTCCTGCTCGACCTCGTTTCCGTCCTTGTCTTTGGTTACATGCGGGATGAGAAAGCCGAGCGCCTTCATGCGCTCCACAATCATCGTGCGGGCGACGAACCGGTCTTGGCCGATCAGCTCCTCCGGAATGAGGCCGTCCGCCGTTTGCACGACCTTGGCATCGGCATCGAACATGTTGAGCATGTCGGCGGGCTTGATACCCGCGCGCTTGCCGACCTCGAAGTCGTTGAAATCATGCCCCGGCGTGATCTTGACCGCGCCCGAGCCAAGCTCGGGATCGGCATGCTCATCCGCCACGATCTTGAAGCGGCGCCCGGTGATCGGCTGCAGGATCTCCTTGCCGATCACGCTCGCGTAGCGCGCATCCTCGGCGTTCACGGCGACGGCCATGTCCGCGAGCATGGTCTCGGGGCGCGTCGTCGCAACCACGATATGGTCGCGCCCATCGTCGAGCGTCACGCCGTCCGCGAGCGGATATTTGAAGTGCCAGAAGCCGCCCTGGACTTCCTTGGTCTCCACTTCGAGGTCGCTGATCGCGGTCTTGAGGCCGGGATCCCAGTTCACCAGGCGCTTGTCGCGATAGAGCAGGCCCTCATTGTAGAGGTCGACGAACACCTTCACGACCGCGCGGGTGAAATGCGGGTCCATGGTGAATTGCTCGCGGCTCCAGTCCATCGAGCAGCCCAGGCGGCGCAGCTGGCCGGTGATCGTGCCGCCGCTCTCGGCCTTCCATTCCCAGACCTTCTCGACGAAGCCCTCGCGCGTATAGTTGGTGCGCTTGTCCTGGCGCTCTGCCATTTGCCGCTCGACCACCATTTGCGTGGCGATGCCGGCATGGTCGGTGCCGACCACCCAGAGCGCGTCCTTGCCGCGCAGGCGTTCGTAGCGGATCACGATATCCTGCAGCGTGTTGTCGAGCGCATGGCCGATGTGCAGTGAGCCGGTGACGTTCGGCGGCGGATTGACGATCGTGAAGGGCTGCGCGTCGGGGCGCGACGGGCGGAATGCGCCAGCCTCTTCCCAATGCTTGTAACATTTGGCCTCGATGGCGGCCGGATCGAATGTCTTGGCGAGCTCGGTCATGGGGCAAGCGCCTTAGTCACAATTGCTGCACTGCGCCAGAGCGCCTCAGCTTGGTTCGGTAGGGACGGCGGACCGGCGCGGGCAGGTTCCGCATGGGCGGGCGAATGGAGCCGGACTGCGCGTCAGTCGCGCTGCCCGGCCATCATACTCGGCCGGTGATCCGGTCGATCTCGCGCTTCACCATCGTCTCGACGACGACAGGCAGGTTGGCGTCCAGCCATTCCTTCAGCATCGGGCGCAGCATCTCGCGAACGAGCCCTTCGAGCGTGTTGGATGGACTGTCGTCGCTGCGCACGAGCATCTTGGAGAGATTCTCCAGCGAATCGCGCGCCGCCTTGGCACTGATGTCGGAGAGAACCGCAGGAGCTTCGGCGTGGGCCGACCCGTTGGCCGCGCTGTCGCGTGTGCGGACCGGCTTTGCGGGTTTGGCGGACTTGGCCCGGGCGGCAGGCATCTCGGTCACGTCCTCATCCTCCTGGCTGTCGGATTCGTCCGTAAGTGCTTCTGTCAGCTCGAGAATCTGATCGCCATCATCATCGTCCATGTTGACGACGCGATTGCCCGAACGGCGCGGCACGCGCGGCGTGGCGCGGTCCTCATCGGCGATGATCCGCTTGATGGAGGAGAGGATCTCTTCCATCGACGGCTCGTTGGGCATGGCTCCCATGGTAGTCCTCGGCGCTTCAGGGCGTCCCGGTTGTCGTTGCCGGGCCATTCACTGTCGCGTTTTGGGCCGGAGAGTCAACCGTGCGCGAGCTTTGCGGCCTGGGATCCGCGCCGTCGCCCCAGTCGGACCAATCGTTGCGAACCTTCTTGTAATTGACTGTCGGATCGTAGAGCGAGCCGCCGTCGAGGCCGAGATCGGTCGCCTTGACCCGGCCCATCACGGCCAGCAGCGAGAAACCGGCGACATAGGCGTTGCGTTGCGCGGTGACGAGCTGGACCTGCGAGCTGAAGCTTTCCTGCTCGGCGTTCAGGATTTCGAGGATCGTGCGCGTACCGACGCTGTTCTCGGCGCGGACGCCCTGCAGCGATAGCGCGTTCGAAGAAACGGCGATCTTGGTCGATTCGATCACCTGGTTGCTGGCCTGCCAGCTTGAATAGAGCGAACGGGCCTGTGAGACGATATTGCGCTCCACGGCGGTCTCGCGCTCCATCGCCTGCTGTTCATAGGCCTTGTTCTGGCGCACCCGCGATCCGGGCGCGCCGCCCTGGTAGAGCGGCACGGTGATGCGCGCGCCGACCACGACCGACTTGGTGTCGGCCTGGTTGCCGGCCGGGGTCGAACCCAGGTCGCCATTATAACTGCCGGTCGAGAAGGCACTGACCGTCGGCAAACGCGCGCCCTTGGCGACGTTCACGTCAAACTTGGTCGCTTCCCGGTTCTTGCGGGCGGCGAGCAGGTCCGGGTTGTTGGCCAGCGCGATATCGACAGCGTCGTCGGCTGTGGTGGGGAGGCCGGGCAGCGGGGGCGGCGGCTGGAGATCGACCGGGGCATGGCCGACCAGCTCGATATAGCGCTCGCGTGCCGTGATCAGCTGTGCCTCGGCGCTCTGCAGGTCGCTGCGGGCGAGCGCCAGGCGCGCCTCGGACTGGGCGACGTCGGTGCGCGTGAGGTCGCCGACCTCGAACCGGTCGCGCGTGGCCTTCAGGTTCACCTCGAGCACGCCGACATTATTGTGCGACAGGGAAACGACCGACTGGGTCCGGATCACGTCCATATAGGCCGCGACGACCGCTGCGAACACGTCGAGCTCAGTGCCGCGCAGGTCGAATTCGCCGGCCTCGACGCGGCGCTTGGCGCCTTCGATGCCGTTCTTGACGCGGCCGCCCTGGTAGATGGGCACGCTTGCGGTCAGGCTGCTTGAGATGCTGCGCTCAGGCGAGAAGGGGCTCACCGGGCGGCTCAGCGGTGTCTCGCTGTAGGTGCCACTGAGCGACGCCGTCGGCCGTTCGCTCGACTTCTGGATATTGACCGTTTCATCCGTTGCTCGCAGGCCTGCGCGGGCCGCCGTCAGCGTCGGATTGTCCTTATAGGCGGCGGCGAGCGCCTCGGCGAGCGTCTCGGCCGAGGCCGGCATGGCCGATCCGGCAAGCAGAAGGGCAGCGAGCGTGAGGCACGAGAGTCTGGGGGCGGTCATGCGGGATCCCGTTCCGGTCAAAAGGTGAAGCCCTTCGGCGCAGCAAAGCCCGGCAACACCGCTGCCTCGCTGTCGACGAAAGCGCGGGCGCCGAAGCCGCCGGCGCTGCGCACGCCCAGGCAGAGGCGCGTGACGCCACGTTCGGCACTGGCAAAGGCTGCGCGTCCACCGACCTTGAGCTGCTGGATCAAAGCGTCGGGCATCGCCTCGATCGCGCCGTCGACGATAATCGTGTCATAGGGCGCGCCCTTGGCATGGCCCTTGGCCAGCGTGCCCGAGACGAGCGTGATCCCTGCATAGTCGGCGAGCGCGGCCTTGGCCTGCATCAGCAGGTCGGCGTCCTCTTCAAGCGCGACAACCGAACAGCCTAGCCGCGCCAGCAGGGCGGCGGCATAGCCCGTCGCAGCGCCGACCAGCAGAACGTGGTCGCCCGGATTGATCCCTGCTTCGACGAGCAGCCTGGCCGTTGCCAGCGGCGGATTGAGCGCACGACTGCCGCTGAGCGGCACGGACCGGTCGATATAGGCCGAGGCGCGACGGGCTTCAGGCAGGAACGCTTCGCGCGGTACCGAAAGGATGGCTTCGAGCAGCACAGGATCGTTCACGTCATTGGTCCGGAGCTGGGACTCCACCATCGCGCGCCGCATCGCCGTGAAATTCTGGTCGGTCATGCTGATCCTCATGACATAACTGTATTGCACGTGCAATACACTAAAGCATTTGGGGTTTCTCTAAACATTTTGCAGTGCACAGTGAAAGGTCTTTTGCAAGCAAAGGATGAGGAAGCCACGCATATGCGGGCAGGGAGCCACAGCGCCGGGCGGTCGAAGCGAGCAAAGCGCATTGCGTCCCATCCCGAATTCGGCTAGCCGCGCTCCCTCTCACCAGCCGAGGCCCGATGGCGGAGTGGTGACGCAGCGGACTGCAAATCCGTATACGCCGGTTCGATTCCGGCTCGGGCCTCCAAAAAAATCCCAATCGAAATCGCGAGTTTCAAGGTGCGCCGGGCAGACCCGTTGGCGGACCACTACCGGCGCGCGTAAAGAGCGCGGCCGCCGCCCTTTTCTCCGGCGCATTATCGGCGCCGTAGAGCAGGGGGTAGAGGACCGATCGGGCAAGGCTTGCCTGACCTTGCCGCGTCAGTTCCTCGCCGAGCAGCAGCCTCGGGCCGGGCGCTGCGGGCACGAGCCTGATCGCCTTGGCCATCGCCAGCATCGCGGTTTCGGTCGGCCGTTCGCCAGCCTTGGTGAAGCTCTGGAAATAGGCGGCCAGCGGCGCGGGCGCCTCTCCATCGATCGATATGGCGCGCGCTATCGTCTTACGCGCAAGGGTCAAGGCCGCGGCTCGGTCGGCCGCAGGCCCCGCGATCGCCTTGTCGGTCAGCGCAACGCCCTTCCAGCCGAGGGCTCGAGCATTGTCCGGCGATTTTGCAAGTACCTGCTCGGCGGTAGCGAGGCACGCGTCGCGATGCTCGCTGCGGCATTCCGCCTCCGCCAGGACCAGCAAGGCTTCCGTGTCGAAGGGCAGCCGCGCGACGTCATCGCGCAGGTGAGCAAGCCATGCCTCGGCGCCCGACGGTTCCGCCAACCGTGCGCCCAGCTCTAAGCGCTTCTGGAATGCGGCGGCGCTGCTCATCGACAATGTCGTGACCAGCGGGTCGCCTTCGATCGCCGGTAGCGGTTCGGTGCGGGCAAAGCGGGTACGGTCCCGAGCATAGGCCATGATCTCGCGCTGGAGCTTGGCGATGCTGCCGAAGACCTTGGCCGCTTCGTCCATGGGCATGCCCTGATGGATCGCGCGCATATATTGGGCGAACTGCCGGCTGCGCTCGGGCGTCAGCTTCGAATAGAGGAAATAATGGGCGATCAGCCAGGCGTGATAGGGCGACCATGTCGCCTTGCTCGCCGGGTCCAGATAATGGCCGCTCAGCACCTCGCCGATGTCGGGATCGCCATAGGAGCGGAAATACTGGAGAAACGCTTCCGGCGGACGGGCATAGTCGACGCGACCGTCCTTCCTCATCTCGGTGGTCGAGAAGAGCGCGCCGACGCCGTCGAGATACCAGCGCGGGTAGGCTGCCTGCGTATAGGTCAGCAGGAAATGCTGGGCGAAAGCCGAGTAGAGCAGCGATTCCCATGGCCGCACCGTTGGAAGGTGAACGGGCAAGGGCGCGGAGCAATCGAAAGCGCCTGCGGCAAGCTGCTCGTCGCAATCGAGATTATTCGCCCGCGTCGTATCCAGATCAACGGTCTGGTCGACGCGCGCAACCGCAATCACGTCGCCGTCGTCGCGTGCGTCATAATATCGCTGGTTAGCGAAAACAGCGGGATAGGGGCCTTCCTCCCAAAGCAGGTTCTTGAGGCCCATCTCCTGGAAATATCGGGTCGAGTCGAACATCGCGATCTGCAGCTTGACCGTGTCGTCACGAAGGTCGCCGCGCCGGTAGATGCGTGACAATAGCCGGTAGAGCCGCTCTAGGTCGTCTGCGGTGCGGACGAGCTCCGCTTCGCGGCCATTGCTGAAGACGACGACATGCTCTGTCTCGGCGCGTTTCCAGTCGCTCTTCTTCTCTGCGCTGCCCTCGATGAGGATCTCAGGCGCTCCGCCCGACGCCTGGGCCGCCGGCCGGGCGTCATTCCCCTGCGCCATTCCGGGCATGGCAGCGAAGAGACACAGCGTGAGGGCACAGCACCGGCGGATCGACATAGTTCCATCCCTGGATTGGCGGTGCGCCCGCCGTGCAAGCTGACGGCCTCCTAAGTGCTATATCTCCGTAGAAACAGCAAGTTGCTTTGTATGATCAGCCCTGCCGGGGCGGCATCATCAGGATGGCCATGGCACTGTCGACGATAAGGTCGAAGGCGTAGGCACGGTCGTCGGGATCGCAGCGTCCGTCGGACCAGGCCTTCAGTCTCTCCCCGTCGAAGTCGCTGAGATGAGTGAGGGCCATGATTGCATAATAGCGCCAGCAGGCATCTTCGAAGCTGATCTCTGGGCGCGCGCGCTGGAGGAGGAGCACGTCGTGGCGAAACCAGACGGACGCTTCCCGGAAGAATTCCGCGATCTCCGGTGTTGCGTCCATGAGCAGCCGAAGGAAGAACATGTGGGTCGGCTGGCCCGGCGAGGATGGCCGGTTGAAATGGCACTCGAGGATCGCGCGCAGCAGGCCGCGCACATCCTCGATCCGGTCCTGCGCTTCGAAGGGGGCCAACTGCCGCTCGCGCATGGCAAGGCCCTGTATGCCGCGCCAGTCGATCGTCTCGACGACGAGCCTCGTCTTTGAAACAAAATGATAGCTGATGGCCGAGAGATTCGCGTCCGCTTCCGCCGCGATATCCCGGACCGAGACGCCATCGAATCCCCGCGCCGCGACGAGCCGCTCGGTCGCCAGCATCAGCCGCATCCGCGTGCCATTTGGATCTTCGTTCTTGTTTGCTGCGATGAAGCTATCGACGTGACTGGCCATGCGCATCCTTATCCAATGCCGAATTTGATTTCACAATCAGGAAAATAGGTCGGTCGCTCGATCTTGACAGCGTTGTCCACGCTATCTAGCCCGGATTAAAATCATTCGGGGAGAGTGGCATGCTACACCGCGCCATCCGCACGTATGGGCTGCACCTTGCGTCGATCGGATTGTTGATGACGACCGCTCCCTTGATGGCGCAGCCGCAAACTCCTCCCGCGGCTGCGCCAAAGACTTGCGAGGCGAGCGGCTTCATGGCCCCGGCGCCCAGCTACAAGCCGGTCGAAGTCTTGTCGGACGGCCGCGTCACCTTCCGCATCTGCGCGCCGGGCGCGACGGATGTGCGCGTAACCAGCTCGGATATCGCCGACGTCATCCCCATGGGATTTCCCGCCGACACACCCGTTGGCCTCGTGATGGCCAAGGATGACATGGGCTTATGGACCGCGACGACACCCAAGCCCATTCCCGCCGACAATTACCGCTTCGCCTTCCGAGTCGATGGCGTGAAGGTGCCCAATCCACAGGGTACGACCTGGTCCGAGGAACGAACCGGCACCAATTCCACTTTCGAAGTGCTAGGCCCGGCCGGTGACTTCCAGACCTGGAAGGCGGACGTGCCGCACGGCACCGTCAGCACCATCGAATATTGGTCGAAGTCGATCGGGGCGAAGCGCCGCGCCCATGTCTACACGCCGCCAGGCTATATGAAGGTGTCGACGGCCTATCCCGTGCTCTATCTTGTGCACGGCGCAGGCGATAGCGATGATAGCTGGACAAGCGTCGGCCACGCCAACAATATCCTCGACAACCTCATCGCCGCCGGAAAGGCCAGACCGATGATCGTGGTCATGCCGTTTGGCCACACGCCGGACCGGCCCGGGGGCGACATCCTTAACAACAATGATTTCGGCGATGATCTGATCCAGGATCTGATGCCTTACGTTGAAGCGAACTTCCGCACCGTGAATCGGCCGGCTGCGCGCGCCATGGCCGGCCTCTCAATGGGGGGCGCGCACACCATCCGCTATGGCCTGACCCATCCGGAGCTGTTCAACTATATCGGCATCTTCTCGATGGGCCTGGGCATGAACAACAATGCCAGCCAGGTAACGCAGTATGAAAAGGCCAATGATGCCGCACTCAAGCGCGACGCGAAGGATATGAAGCTTGTCTACTATGCCATGGGCAAGGACGACTTCCTCCATGGCACGGTCGCGCCGACCCGCGGCATCCTCGACAAATACGGCATCAAGCACATCTACAACGAGAGCGAAGGCGGCCATACGTGGATCAACTGGCGCCGCTACCTGGCCGACTTCGCGCCGCGCCTGTTCAAGTAGCTGTCGCCAGGGAAGCCCGTCGGGTCGCCCGGACGGTGAAGCCTTGATCAGCGAAAGCGGACCAGCAGGTCCGGCCAGTCGCCGAGCTGCGCAAAAAGCTGGGTGGTGATCGGTGCTGAATTCCTGACGCCCGCGCGGGAAAGCAGGATGGCGCCGACCAGCACCGATGCCATGGCCTGCACGTCCGCAACCCCGACGGGGACGTCGTCCGGTGCATTCTGCTGCAGCCAGGGCATCAGGTTCTCTCCGCGCCGCCTTCGCATCTCGCGCGCGATCGGCCGCAGGTTCGGCCGCCGCGCCGCCGCCAGCGCGATCGCGAAAGACGCGTAGGCAAGCTGTCCGGCAACGAGCGGCAACGCCTTGCTGTCCATCGCCGCGACCGATTCCGATCGAACCATCTCCACGATCGCATTCATGCCCAGTTCGACCAGATCGTCCTGCATCGGATAATGATAGGCGACCGAGCTGTGCGGCATGTCGGCGCGGCGGGCGACTTCGCGGTGGGTGACGGCATCCGTCCCGCTGTCGAGGATGATCGATGCGATGATCGCGCCGAAATTCTGGTCGCGCGCGGTCGTCAGCGTTTTGGCGGTCCAGAACGGTATTCCATTGGGCGACGGCTGGTCGCTGAGCGCGCGTTCATAGAGGACGCTTGGCTGGCTCGCCCTGCCCGCGAAGAGGCCGTGCCAGAGCCGCCTGATCCCTTCACGCCGCATCCAGCGATAGGCGTCGAATTCGTCGATGATGAGCGCCCGCGCGGCATCATCGATCGCGAAGGCGTCGAGCGCCGCAACCATGTCGAATGATGCGGGCGGATCTTCTGCGCGCTCGGCCAGCGCCTGCCAGAGCTGGCGGTCGACCGCGATCCACTGTGCCACGGCAGGCCCGAGACGCGGATTTGTTGCGGCTGCCTGGATCAGTTCGCACTTGAAATGCGAGCGCGGCCGTCCCGATCCGCATCGCATCCGCAACACTTCTTCCGTGATTTCGATCAGCGCGTCGCGCGGCAGGGTCCTGAACGATTCGACAAGCCGCAGCCAGGGTCTCAGATCTTCTTCGTCGGCCCGGGCGGCGAGCGCCGCCAGTTGGTCGAGCAATTCGTCCTTGGAGCCGACCTGGCGTGCGAAGGTCGCGATCGGATAGCCGAGCCGTTTGGCGAGCGGCCGCAAGGTCAGTCCGCCGAAGCCCTCTTCGGCCATGATGGCGAGGGCAGCGTCGAGCAGGTCATTTCCGTCCGGCTTGCCGTCCTGCCTGCCCCGGTCGCCATCGACGGCCGGGTTCCCCTCGCCCTTTGCCAATGTCCGTGTCCCCTGCTCCGCCCCAGCCCGAAGCACGCCTTGTCCCGGCGTGTGCCGGATGGCTAGCACGCTAGTGGTTCCCCGCAAACGAATTTACGTGAACTTAAGCATGGTGACCTAGGCCGGAACAGAGCCGGCCAACCGGCCAAAAGTAGATAATAAATGGGTCCGCTTCGCGTTCTGCGCTTCACATGCCTGACCGGAAGCTACAGCCCTCCCGTGCGATTGCGCGGGATCAGGGAAGTCGCGAATGAAATTTGAGCTGAACATCGGCAATTACGGTGAGCTTGCCCGTCAGGCCCGGATCGCGCGCGCTCTCGGCTCCCCGTTCATTGCCTCTGTTCTGGATGCCGGCCATCGCCAGCTCTTTCGCGCACCGCGCACTGCCGCGTTGATTGCGGCATGGCCCGGCGACCCGTCGGCAGCTGCTCTCGGCATGCGTTTCAACGCAGCGTTGAATGCTTTGTCGCGCCGCGGCACGCCACCTGCGCTTCAGGCACTCTACCGGCGCGAGCATGACGATTTCGACGGCGCCATTGGCGATGCGCTGGCTCGCGGGGACCAGTTCGTCGCGAACTGGATGCACGATACGCCGCAAACCAACGAGGTTGGCCGTGCCGCCTCGCTCTTTTCTGCGCTCATGGTGCTGAAGGCCGAGTTCGGCCTGCCGTTCGAATTGTGCGAGATCGGATCGAGTGCCGGCCTCAATCTCAATATGGCGCGCTATGCCTATGATCTGGGCGGCATTCATGTCGGCAATCCCGACTCGCCCGTGCGGATAGCGCCGGAATGGCGCGGTGCCCTGCCTGTGCCGCAGTCGGTCGAGGTCGTCTCAGCGCGCGGTGTCGATCTGCGTCCGCTCGATCCGGCCGATCCTGCCACGGCTGAACGGCTCCTTTCCTTTGTTTGGGCTGACCAGACGCTGCGCGCGCACCGCCTTGAGGCCGCTTTGCATCTCGCCCGCAGCAACCCGCCGCAGGTTGACCGCGCCAATGCAGTCCAGTGGGTCGCGGCGCGTCTTGCCGAGCCGCAGGCCGAAGGCGTCTGCCGCGTCATCTTCCATTCGATGGTTTTGCAATATCTGGATGCGGCCGACCGTCTGGCGGTGATCGGCGCGATCCGCGCGGCCGGTGTCCGTGCGACGCGCAGCCGCCCGGTCGCCCGCGTCAGCTTCGAATGGAATGAGGGCCGGAGCGAAGTCCGGCTCATGCTGAGTAGCTGGCCCGACGGACAGACGCGGCATCTCGCGACCTGTCATCCCTATGGCGACTGGGTCGACTGGCACGGCTGAGACGCCGCAAATCCCTTCGACATCAGACAGAGAAAAGGCGCCCCGCATGTTTGCGGTGGCGCCTTTTAAGGTTTGGGATGGCGGCGCGATCGGTGCTGCGCCGGGTTATGATCTCAGAACGAGGACCAGTCCTCATCATCATGCTTCACGGCGAGATTGCCTGCGGCGCGCGCCGGCTGGCGCATCGCGCGCGGGACGACAGGCTGCTGCTGGATGGCCGCCGGACGGCGGACGGGCGTATCCCCGCCCACGGTGAAGATCGAGAAGGCGTCGGTCAGCTGATCGGCTTCCTTGGCGAGCAGATGCGCGGCGGCGGTTGTTTCCTCGACCATTGCGGCATTCTTGTGCGTCGTCGAATCCATCTCGCTCATCGCCGCGTTGACCTGGCTGAGGCTTGCCGACTGGCGTTCGGAGGATTCGGCCATGTTGCCGATGGCGTCGCTTACCGTCGACACGCGTTCGATGATGCGGTTCAATGAGCGTCCGGTCTCATCGACGAGGTCCACACCGGTGCGGACATTCTCGTTGGCCGACAGGACGCGCGTCTTGACGTCCTTGGCGGCGTCGGCGGCGCGTTGGGCGAGAGCCCGCACTTCGCTGGCGACGACCGCGAAGCCCTTGCCAGCCTCGCCGGCGCGCGCGGCCTCGACGCCGGCATTGAGCGCCAGCAGGTTGGTCTGGAAGGCGATGCCGTCGATCACGGTGATGATCTCGGCGATTTCCTTGCTGGCCTGGTCGATGCCGTTCATGGCATCGATGGCCTGCTTGACCACCTTGCCGCCTTGCTCGGCTTCGTTGCGGGCCTGGGCCATTTCGTTGCGGGCACTGACGGCCATATGGGCGTCATCTCGGACCGTCTCGGTGACCTTGCTCATCGCCGTCGCCGATTCGCGCAGGCTCTCGGCTTCATGTTCGATGCGGCGTGACAGCTCGCTCGCCGCCTGGCGGATTTCGCCCGAGCTGCGGGTGATCGTGTCGACACTGCCGCGCACGGTGATCATTGCGCCGGAGAGCTTCTCCATGGCGTTGTTGAAATCGTCGGCAAGGCCGGAAAATGCCGGCGGCAGGCCCTGAAGGCGGACGGTCAGGTCGGCGTCGGAGAGACGACGCAAAACATTGCCGATTTCGTCCATGGCCTGCTGCAGGTCCTTGTCGGACGCCAGCTTGGCGACCGCCGCGTCCCGGAAGACGAGGACGGCGCGCGCCATATCGCCCAGCTCGTCCGAGCGGTCGACATCCGGCACCACGATCTGGTTGTTGCCATTGGCCAACTCCGCCATGCGCTCGGTGAGCGCGGCGATCGGGCGGGCGATCGACTTGGACAGGTTTCTGGAGAGCGCGACGGCGATGCCGATGAGCGCGATACCGCCCACGGCCAGGGCGACCATGGCCGTGAAGATTGCCGTCTCCTGGCGGGCGCTGTTCGCTTCGATTAGCTTGGTCTCGGCGTCGCGCAGGGCGCGCAGCGGATTGACGGCAGCACTGACGAGCACCTTCTTGCCGGCGTCGCGGACTTGCTGTTCGGCATTGTCGCGGCCACCGCCCTTGACCACGTCGATGAGGCGATCGCCCCAGTCGGCGCGCCACTTGACGGTCTCGTCGCGCGATTCCTTGAGTAGCGTCACGCGCTCGGGATCGTTCAGAAGCTTTTCGAGCTCCGCCGAGGTTTTGTCATAGTCGTCGCGGCCTTCGTAATAGGACTTGAGATAGCTCTCGTCGGCCGTGACGAGGAAGCCCCGCAGCTGGCTGTTCTGGCGCAGCAGCGAGGTCTCGAGGAGCAGTTCCTTGGCGAGGATGCTCTGGCTGAGATTGTTGTTGTCCGTCGAGGAACGGATCATCGCGATATTCACGAAGAACACGATCATCATCAGCGCCGCCGACGCGTTGATCGCGAGGAATGAAAGGCCCAGTTTTCGCGGGATTTTCATCGACTTGAACATCTTGAATAACCTCAATCAGAGCCGCTCGGAAGGTGCGGGAAGGCCAGGGGAGGGGGGAGAGACCGGGCCTTCCCGCGAGCCGTCAGAAGTGAAAGCGAAGCGATCCGGAGATCGTGCGCGCGGTGATCGATCGAGCCAGAACCAGTCCGCTCGCCGGGATCGAGGCCTGAGTGACTTCAGCGACGCCAAGCGTGTCGAACAGGTTGTTGGCGTTGAGCATCACTTCGAGATTGTCCGTAGGACGGAACTGCACGAAGGCGTTCACGACGGTGTAGCCGGGCAGTTTGAGCTGGTTCGTGTCTTGCGCGTAGTTGCTCGTCGTTCCGACGAAATTGGCGCCGACCGTGAACTGCTTCGTTTCGAACTGCGGCGTCGCCTCGAAAATGAAGTTCGGCTGATGGCGCGGCGTGTTGCCGACCACCGCCGCATTCGTGGCGTCGCTTTTGATTTCGGCATGGGTGTAAGTCGCGCCGGCCGTCAGGCTGAACGGGCCGCGGCTGACACTACCCTCGAATTCCACGCCGTAGGCGCGATAACCGCGGATGATGTGCTCGACCTGGACCGAACCGTCGGGCTTGCTGTTCACCTGCAGGTTACGTTCGCCCGTGTCGGCGAGGAAGCCGGTGACGTTGAGCGCCAGATTCTTGCCGCGATACTTCACGCCCACCTCGGTCTGCTTGACCAGGTCATATCCGTCCTTCGGATCCTTCAGCGCGCCGGTGCGATAGTCGATAGCGGGCGTGAAAAGGATGCGATCTGCCGCAGCGCGGCCGCCGCGACTGTAACGGGCGAAGACCGCCAGCGACTGCGAGATGCGGTAGTTGATGCCTGTCGAATAGCTCACATAGTGATAGTCATAGTCGACGAGGCCCGAGACGCCCGGCAGATAGGCCGTCTTGCTCTCCGCGGGCGAGATGACGCCATCACGGTTGAAGTCGTAAGACATAAGGCCGGTGGCGCTGTTCAGACCGAGTTCGGCGCCGGTGAGGGTGCCCCTGACCTTGCCCGTGTCATAGCGGATGCTGCCGCCGATCGCGATCTTGCCGATATGGTAGTTCACCGAGCCATAGGGCGCGTTGATGTCATACGCGACGTCATAGTTGCGGTGATAGGCAGGGCTGCCGACAGTGCTGTAAGACAAAACGCCGTCCTGAGACACTGTGACGCCCGTCGCGGTCTTGACGTTGACGAGGGCCGAATTTCCGGCACCATTCACGTCCTGCAGGGCCGTGGTGAAGGTCCAGAACGAGTCAAAAGACTGGTTGGCCTTGTAGAAGCCCAGCGTCGTGGTCAGGTCGCCACCGCCGATGTTCCAAACGCGGCTGGCGCGCAGGTCGTTCGTGGCGTTGTCGAGACTTTTGAGGTCGGCATTGATGAACAGCGACTGCATCAGCAGGCCATTGCCGTTCACAGTTAGCGGGTTGATGGTTTGTCCGCCCAAGGGGCCGTTGGCATAGTTGAGCGTGGCACCGAGGCCGCCATTTGCCATTGCAAGGCCGATTGCCGGCGCGACGGCCAGCGGGAGATTTTCGAATACGCTGCCGGAATTATGGGCGTAGCGGAATTTCTCGCTGATCGTGAACCCTGCGATATCGAACTTTGCCTCAAGCCCCACGGCCTTGCTCATCGAATGCATGCCGTCGCGGGCATCGTAGAGCTTCGCATTGTTGTTCTCGTCGAGCGAAGGGATGCTGTTGATGTTCCGCGAAACCAGCGAATCCCGGCTCATGTCGAAGCTCGGAAGATTTTCGAAGCTCGGCTTGGCATCGGTCCCGGTAACCTTGATAGGAACCGGCTGGTAGGACGGCGTCCGATCGTCCAGATACTTGCCGTACAGGCGGACGAAGCCGCCGCCCAGTTCTTTGGTCACATTGAACTTGAACTGGCCGCCCTTGTAGGCGGTATAGCCGATGTCGCGCGGACCTTCGCCCTGGCGGTAGAAACCGCCCACTTGATAGCGCAGTGTATCGCTAATCCGGCCGCCATAATCGAAATCGAGACGATACAGGCCAAAGTCGACGCCGAAGCCAGCGGCGATAGAACCGCCCTCCTGCTCGCCCGTCTTCGAGATGAGGTTGATCACGCCGCCTGGCGAGTTCGACGCAAAGGTCGATGCCGAGCCGCCGCGGATCGCCTCGATCTGGGCGAGGTTGGAATCGGTGCGGAGGAACAGGTCCGAAGACATGAGCTGGATGTCGGCGAATTCCAGCACCGGCAGGCCGTCTTCTTGCAACTGCAGGAATTTTGAGCCGCTCGCGGCGAGTGGGAGGCCGCGGATTGAGTAGCTGGCATTGCCCTCACCGCCCTGATACTCGGCACGGACACCGGGGATGTTCCGCAACGTCTCGCCGAGCGAACGGGTGCCCAGCTTCGTGATCTCGTCGCCGTCGAGCGAGGAGGCCGAGATCGCGGTGTCGAGCATGTCGCGGCCCTTGGCTACGCCGGTCGTGAAAGCCGGCTGCTTGGCCTTGGGCGCGTCGGCGCTCTCGGCGGGCTTGGTCGAAGTTGCGGTATCGGCAGCAGCCTCATCGGCCCATGCCGGTGTGGCGAAGGCAAGCGGAGTGGCTGCCAGAAGCAGGCAAAATTTCTTCATGTTGCGACCCTGTTCTTGTTCGGTACTATTCGCTGTCTGACTATGCGGCAGGGGGTTAATTTAGCTTTACCCAGTAGGAACAGGCCCGATCGAGCGAGGCGCTTCCTTCCCGGAACTTTGAAATTGCGCCACTTTGTTGCGTAACAAAATTGCTCGCCAGTCTGATTGAGGCGTCCAGGCGAAAGCGCTCAAGTGATTCGCTCGATACCGGGCCGGCGTAAATGCCGGGCCGAATCTGGGAAGATCAGAGATTGAGCAGTGCCGGGTCACCGCCCTGGGCGGCGATGTTCACGGTGAGCGTCCGCTCGGTCGCATAGCGCAGCAGGGCATGCGGTCCGCCGGCTTTGGGGCCCGTGCCGGAGAGTCCTTCGCCGCCGAAGGGCTGGACGCCGACGACCGCGCCGATGATCGATCGATTGACGTAGCAGTTGCCCGCCGGAACGAGTGCCCGCACGCGGCGGCTAAAGCCTTCCACGCGGCTGTGAACACCCAGCGTCAGGCCATAGCCGCTCGCCGCAAAACGCCGCGCCACGCTCTCGAACTCATTCTGCCTGTAGCGATAGACGTGGAGGACCGGTCCAAACACTTCCCGCTCCAGCCAATCTGGTTCAGGCACCTGCGCGATCACCGGTCCGAAATAGCTGCCGCGCTCACCGAGCACCCCGACGTCCTTGCTGTGCAGGATCTTCGCCTCGCGCTTGAGGCGGCGGACATGCGCTTCCAGCGCCTCACGCGCCTCGGCGTCGATTACGGGCCCGACATCGCTTGATGGATCCGCGGGATCGCCGATCACCAGGGCGTCGAGCGCGCCTTTCAGCGTCTCGATGAGCTCGCTGGCGGATTCCTCGGGCAGGAAGAGCATGCGCAGTGCCGAGCAGCGCTGGCCCGCCGAACCGAAGGCCGAGAGAATGACGTCATCGACCACCTGCTCCTTGAGCGCGGTCGTGTCGACGAACAGCCCGTTCAGGCCGCCCGTCTCGGCGATGAAGGGGATGATCGGACCGGGCCGCGCTGCGAGAGTTCGGTTGATCGCGGCCGCCGTATCCGTGCCGCCGGTGAAGGCGATCCCGTCAACGCCGGGATGCTCGGTGAGGGCAGCGCCGACGATGGCCCCGTCGCCCGGCAGCAGGGCGAGCAGGTCCGGATCGAGCCCTGCCGTGTGGAAGAGCCTCACCGCCTCGCTTGCGACGAGGACGGTTTGCTCAGCGGGCTTGGCGAGCACCGCGTTGCCGGCGGCAAGCGCTGCGGCGATCTGGCCGGTGAAGATGGCCAGCGGGAAGTTCCATGGGCTGATGCAGGCGAAGACGCCGCGCCCCGCCAGTTCGATGCTATTGGTTTCTCCCGCCGGGCCGGGCAGCGGCATGGCCCCGCCAAACTGCGCCTCGGCAAGGCCAGCATAGTAACGGCAGAAATCGATCGCCTCACGCACTTCCGAAACGCCGTCGTTCAGGGTTTTGCCGCCCTCGCGCGCCAATAGGGCAATGAAGCGGTCGGTCTCGCGTTCCAATGCGTCAGCCATGCCGCGCAGCACCTTGGCGCGCCCCGTACCGCTGAGCGCGTTCCAGCCGGGCTGGGCGGCGCGCGCCCGGTGGACCGCGTCCTCGACATCGGCGGGTGTGGCGGTGAAGGCCGTGCCGATGATTTCGGACTGGTTGGCGGGATTGCGGCGCGTCTCGTCGGTGCCGTCATCGAGCAGCTTGCCGCCGACGATCGGTCCGCCGGTCAGGTGCTCAGCCGCGCCATCCGCATTGGCCTGTTCGGCATGGGCGCGTTCGGAGGCGATGCTGTAGTCGCGCCCCGGCGGATTGGGGCGAGCCGATCCATAGAGCAGGCTTGGCGGCGGTATCTTGGCATGGCGTTGGGGATGGGCTTCGACGGCGGCAACGGGGTCGGAGACCACGTCGCTCGCCGGCACATCATCGTCGAGCAATGAATGGACGAAGCTCGTGTTCGCGCCGTTCTCCAGCAGCCGTCGCACCAGATAGGGTAGCAGCTCCTCGTGACCGCCCACCGGCGCATAGGCGCGCAGGCGCAGCTCGCCGTAGCGGGACTCGGCCGCCTCGTAGAGCGCCTCGCCCATCCCGTGCAGCCGCTGATGCTCGATCGTCACGCTCGCTTCCGCCGCCATGTGGCGCACGGCGACCAGTGTATGCGCGTTATGCGTCGCGAATTGCGGATAGAGATCCGGCTCAGCGGCAATCAGGATGCGGGCGCAGGCGAGGTAGCTCAGGTCGGTCGCCGCCTTGGTCGTGAACACCGGATAGTCCGGCCGCCCCGCGACCTGCGCGCGCTTGACCTCGCTGTCCCAATAGGCGCCCTTCACCAGGCGGACCATGATCCGCCGGCCGCTGTCCTTCGCCAGTTGCTGCAACAGGCCGAGCACGGCTTGGCCGCGCTTCTGATAGGCTTGGACGACGATGCCGAGACCGGTCCAGCCCTTCAGGCTCGGCTCATGCGCCAGCCGCTCGAACAGCCTGAGGGAGAGGACCAGCCGGTCCGCCTCTTCCGCGTCGATCGCGAAATTCAAATCATGCTGCGCAGCAATTTCCGCAAGGCGCAGCATGCGCGGATAAAGCTCATCCCACACCCGCGCTTCCTGCACCGCCTCATAACGCGGGCAAAGCGCGGAGAGCTTGACCGACACGCCGTGACCCAATTCCGGTCCGCCGCCCTTCGCGGCCTTGCCCACCGCCCGGATCGCGTCGGCATAGATGCGCTCGTAACGCGCGGCATCGTCCGCCGTGCGCGCGCCTTCGCCCAGCATGTCGAACGAGCAGAGCATGTCCTCGCGCTTCGCCCGCGCCAGCGCCGCCTCGATCGTCCGCCCCAGCACGAACTGCTCGCCCATGATCTTGACCGCCGTGGTCACAGCCTGGCGGATCACCGGCTCGCCGATGCGCCCTGCAAGACGCATGAACCAGCCAACCGGATCATCGCGCTGCTCTTCGTCGACGTCGACCAGCCTGCCGGTTAGCATGAGGCCCCAGGTCGAGGCATTGACGAACAGGCTATCCGAAGCGCCCAGGTGCCGCGCCCAGTCTGCCGATCCGATCTTCTCGGCGATCAGGCGGTCGCGCGTCTCGGCGTCGGGCGTGCGCAACAGCGCTTCGGCCAGGCACATGAGCGCGAGGCCCTCTTTGGTGCCGAGCGAGAACTGCTGCAGGAAACTCTCGACCACGCCCTGCTTGCGGCGCGACTTGCGCGCGGCGGTGACCAGTGCCGTCGCCTGCCTGACGATATGGACGCGCTCCGCCTTGTCGAGCGGCTGCGCATCGAGCAGCGCGCGCACGGCGTCCGCTTCATCGCGATATTTGATGTCGTCGAGGCTGTCCCAGTCGATAGCGGCCATGGCAGGTCCTGGGCGGCGAGTGAGGGGATGCCGCGCTTCGCACGCTCTACACCCGAGCCCGGACAGGGCAAAGCCCCTCGCGTAATTTTATTACGCCGGCCTATTTCGCCTTCCATTGCGCCGCGTTGACTGGGATTATTGACAGCGCGGCACATTGCTCTTCATTGCTGTTCAAACGATCGTGCGAAAAGAAGGAGAGTGCGCCAGTGGCCGTCGACACTATGGACATCGAAGAGAGCGTGCGCTCAGTCCAGGCCGATCTCAAATATCTGCTGCCGGGCACGCCGATCAACCGCCGGTTCGTCTCGGCAGGCGTCGAGGTCAACACCGGCAAATATGGCCCCTATGAAATGACGATCCGCGACGCGCGCTCGATCCGCGATCATTTCAGCCTGGACTCGCACGGCTTCACCTTGCTCGACGCGCCTTCTTCCGTGGCCGATTTCACCAACGCCGACGAGGTCGAGGCCAAATACTCAGCCGAGGTCGAGCGCTACGTGCAGGAGGCAACGGGCGCGGACGTCGTCTGGGCGATGGGCTGGATGATCCGCACCTCAGGCGACGTCGCCAGCCGCCAGAAGCAGCGTTCGGAGGGCGAGTCCTACCAGCACCGTGCGGGCGTCCAGCCCCCGGCCGGCGAAGTCCATGTCGATACCGATCCGGGCCGGCAGGACAAGGCGGCCGAACGCGCTTACGCCAAGGTTCGCCCCAATGGCCCCGGCTACAAGCGCTATATCATCTCCAGCTTTTGGCGGACCTATTCGCCGCCGCCGCAGGATTGCCCGCTCGCCCTTTGCGACGGCCGCAGCGTCCGCGACGACGAGGGCACGCCCAACACGCTCTGGGTGGTCGACAGGATCCCCGACGATCTGTTCGCGCCCATGCCGGTCGCCGACGAGGACAATCCCATCGCCGCCGCGATCTTCCGCCACAATCCCGACCATCGCTGGTGGTATTTCTCAAGCATGGTCAAGGATGAGGCCCTGCTCTTCAAGTTCCACGACAGCGACCACAGCGGCGCCTGGCGCGTACCGCACACCGCCTTCTGGGATTCGAGCCTGCCCAATGCCCAGCCGCGCGAGAGCATCGAGTGCCGGAGCATCGCCTTCTTCGAATGAGTTTTGACTGCCCGAAACCGGCGAGTTAGACGAGAATATAGCCGCTCGAGACGCCGCGCACTGCAGCGGCCGTGCGGTCAGCGACGCCCAGCTTCTCGAAGATTCGACGCAAATAGGTATCGACCGTTCCTGCCGACAAGGAAAGAATATCGGCGATCACGGCATTGCTCTTGCCTTGGGCAACCCAACGCAGAATTTCGAGTTCCCGGTCCGAGAGCGGATTGGGGATTGTAACCGGTGCGTCGGGCAGCAGATCGATCATCTTCAGATGCATGATCTGTGCGATCGACTGGGCGCCTTCGCAGTCCAGGCGGTGGACACGGTCTGCGTTGCCTGGTGCCATGAGGCAGATGAAGCCGTTGATCGTATTGGGCCCGAACACCGGTAGGATCAACACGTTGTTCGCGCCGATATCCCTCATCGCATAATAAACCTTTGCCTCGCTGCGCGAAAAGTCGGTGAGAGTATGGAGCTGGTCGACGAACAATGGCTTGCCGGTCGTCAGGGCATATCGCGCAGCCGGATCGTGCTTGGCATAGCCATTTCGCTGATAGACGTCGGGTATATTGTCGGGAAAGCCGCTCCGGAAGATGGCGACGGGGCTTTCCGGTTGGCCGCGTTTCAGCAGGAAGTAGCTCAGGCAGTCGATGTCTTGCCGAGCCCAATAATCCGACATGACCTGCCAAAGCGCATCGACTGTCTCGCTCGCACTGACCTGGCCAAGTATCTTATCCTGCGTCATCCTCCGCCTTCGCCCTTGCCGGCCGCGGTGGCTAAGGGTCGCTCCAGAGGTGACCGTGCCGATCCGCAGGCTGCGATCGATAAGCTACCAGAAAGCGCGTGAATGCCGAAACGAATTGCGCCACGCGCAGGCGCGATGCTCGCGCCGCGCAACGTGAGGCGACGGCGTTGACTCTCGCCTCTTGATCCCGCAATCATTCGCCCAGCGCGCTCTGGGGCGCCGCCTGTCCGCGGCAAGGGAATGTCCCACCCATCATCCAGGTTGATCGACAGATCAAACCTTCTTCCGGCCTGTTCAGCGGACGCGGGCTATGAACGGAAGGAAGGTCTATGCGCAATTTGACGCCGCAATCCTCGCTGGAAAGCCTGAAGAAGGAAGCCAAGGCCTGGCTCAAGGCCCTGCGCACCGGTGACACCGAAGCACGTCGGCGGCTGCTCGATATTTTGCCCGACAGCCCTGACGAGCCTGGCCTGCGCCATGTCCAGCTCGCCCTGGCGCGCGAATTCGGCCTGCCCGGCTGGGCGGACCTCAAGCAAGCACTCGAGGATCTCGCGCTCGCGCTGCGCAGCCATGCCGAGCTCGCCGACCTGCTGCTCCGGTCCGCGAAGCCCTGGGACAGCGACAAGCCCGGCGCTGCGCGCATCTTCGCCCGCATTTCCGCGCGCATGCCGGGTCTCTCGCGCCACTCGATCCACGCCGCTGCGATGTTCGGCGATCTTGACGAAGTGAAGCGTCGTCTCGCGCAGGAACCGGCTTCCGCGAAGCAGAAAGGCGGCCCGCTCGACTGGGAGCCGCTGCAATATCTCGCTTATGGTCGCCTGCCCGGTGCGGAGATTCATGCCGTCGAAATTGCCCGTCTGTTGCTGGACGCCGGAGCCGATCCGAATGTCGCCTTTGACGACGGCTGGGAGAACCCCTTCACGCTCCTGAATGGCGTCGTCGGTAAAGGCGAGCAGGGCCGCAGCGAGCATCCCCGCGCGATGGATCTCGCGCTCCTCTTCCTCGACGCCGGCAAGGACGGGTTCGACACCCAGGTTCATTATGACGATTCACTCGGGCCCGATGAAACGCGCTGGCTCGACCTGCTCTGGTCGCGTTCGGATCCTGCGCGTTGGCAGGAGCGCCGCTATGCCAAGAATTCGCTCAACACACTCGACTATCTTCTCGGCAATGCGGTGGATCGCGGTCACCTTCACCGGGCGGAATGGCTCCTTGCGCATGGCGCTGATCCGGATGCCCGCCACGGCTACAGTCATTTTTCCCTACACGTGCATGCCCAGCTTAAAGGGCGTCTGGATCTGGTTGCCCTGCTGGAGCGCCATGGGGCGTCGTCGCCTCCTCTCACCGGATTGCTGGCGTTCCAGGCGGCCTGCATGCGTCACGACTTTACGGCCGCGCGTGCCATGGCCAGGAGAACGCCGGCCTTTCTTTCGGACCCGGGGCCGCTGATCGTCGCCGCACAGCGCGACAATGACGCGCTCGCGGCGTTCCTTCTCGAGATCGGAATGCCTGTCGACCTGGCGCCGCCCGACAAGAAGCGCGCGCTCCATTGGTGCGGGCAGTGCGGATCGGTGCGGGTCGCCAGAATCCTGATCGATGCCGGAGCGAGCATCGACGCGCGCGGCAGCGCCTATCAGGGCACCCCGCTCGGCTTCGCGCTTCATTTCGGTCAGCAGGCAATGGTCGATCTGCTCGCACCACTGAGCTGCGACCTGTTCGGGTTGGTCAGCGATGGCCTGCTCGAGCGGGCAGAGGCGGTGCTTCGTGCCGACCCGCCGCTGGCATCGGCGCGCGACATGCACGGCGCGACCCCGCTCTTTTTACTGCCCGATGACGAAGTCGCAGCCGTGGAGGCCGCCGAGCTGTTACTGCGACATGGCGCCGATCCGGGTGCCCGCAACAGCAAGGGCGAGACAGCGGCCGAAATCGCCCGAAACCGGGGCCTTGCCGACGCTGCGGACATTATCGAAGCCGCCGGCTAGGCGTCGCCGTTCAGCAGTCGCGCCACTCGCCGCAAGAGCTCCTTGACGACGAAGGGCTTGGTCAGCACTTCCATGCCCCGCTCGATATGACCATGATTGAGCGCGGCATTTTCGGCATAGCCCGTGACGAAGAGCACGCTCAGGTCCGGGCGCAGCTTGCGCGCCGCGTCTGCGACCTGCCGGCCATTGAGGCCGCCGGGCAGGCCCACGTCGGTGATCAGCAGGTCGATGGGTGAGCCGGACTGCAGGATTGCCAGTGCCTGGGGGCCATCGCCAGCCTCGATGCAGACATGTCCCAGGTCGGAGAGCGACTCGGTGATGAGCATCCGGACAGTCGGTTCGTCGTCGACAACCAGGATCCGCGCGTCGCTGGTGTCGTGCTCCGGCTCGTGATGCGTTCGGGTTTCATCAGTTTCATCCTCGCGGTCGTGGCGGGGGAGGTAGAGACAGACCGTCGTGCCCTTGCCGACCTCGGAATAGATGCGGACATGGCCGTGGCTCTGCCGCGTGAAGCCGTAGACCATCGAGAGGCCCAGGCCCGTACCCTCTCCGAGCGGCTTTGTGGTGAAGAAGGGGTCGAACACGCGCTCGAGAACGTCCTTTTCGATGCCAACGCCGGTGTCGCTGACGCAGACCGTCACATATTGCCCCGGCTCCAGCGCATGTTCGCGTGCGGTACGATCGTCGAGCCACCGGTTGGAGGTTTCGATGGTGATTCGGCCGCCGTCCGGCATGGCGTCCCGCGCGTTGATGCACAGGTTGAGGAGCGCGTTTTCAAGTTGGTTGGCGTCGACGAGCGTCGACCACAGCCCGCCGGCCTCGATCGTTTCCACCTGGATGGCCGGCCCTACCGTCCGGCGCACCAGCTCCGCGAAATCCGTGAGCAGCCGGTTGACGACAATGGCCTGGGGCGAGAGCGTCTGGCGACGGGAAAAGGCGAGCAGCCGGTGCGTCAGCGAAGCGGCGCGCCGTGTTGTGGACTGGCCCGATGACACGTAACGCTCGATCTCGCTGGTGCGCCCTTGCGCCAGCCGCAGCGCGATCAGTTCGAACGATCCCGATATGCCGGCAAGCAGATTGTTGAAATCATGCGCGAGGCCGCCCGTCAGCTGGCCGACCGCCTCCATTTTCTGGGCCTGTCGCAGCGCGGCCTCGGCATCTTCGCGCTCCTTCAGCGCCTCGCTGATGCGGGTCTCGAGCGTTTCGTTGAGTTGCTTGAGGGCACGCTCGGCGCGCACGCGATCCGAGACGTCCTTGAACAGGACGGCGACCTGCTTGCGTTCGGCCGGTCCGGTGCGGAAAGAGGACACTTCCAGATGGCGCCCGGTTGCGATTAGCTCGCGTTCGAAACGGATTGGATTACCGGTTCTCAGCACCTCGCCATAGAGTTCCACCCAGCCGTCCGCCTCGTCGGGTACCATGTCGCGTACCTTCTGGCCGACGACATTGGGAATGCCGGTGTGGCGTTCATAGGCCGGATTGGCCTCGACATGAATATAGTCGCTGAGCGGCCCGTGCGGTCCATCGAGAAACTCGATGACACAGAAGCCTTCGTCCATCGTTTCGAAGAGCGCGCGATATCTTTCTGCGCTGCCTGGCAGATTCGGCATCTGGCTTTCGTCCCCCAAGCCCGGCGTCATGACGCCACGCGACGCCATTCGAGTTCAAACGCGCTGGGCAGCGGAGGGTTCCCGGCTGCGACGAAGTTTTCGTCGCGGATAGCCGTGCTAGACAGTCTGCGCTTCGATTGCCGAGAAATTGCCGTCGATATTGACGATGCGGCTGATCCGCAGGCCGGCTTGGCCGAGCAACGCGTGATATTCCGCTTCCGTACGCTCCTTGCCGCCCACGCCGAGCATGACGAGGTCGCCGCGGACCACGTCGGTGTCGGCCGGCGAGACGGTCTCGGGCACGATACGCTCGATGATGAGGATCGTGCCGCCGTCGGCTGCTGCGCGGCAGTGATTGAGGATGGTTTCGCAGCGCGCGTCGTTCCAGTCGTGGAGGATGAACTTGACGAGGATGCAGTCTGCGCCCGGCGGCACGGTCTCGAAGAAGCTGCCGCCCAGATAGTCGACCCGATCGCCGATTCCCTGTTCGCCGAGCCATGTCCTGGCAGGCTCGGCTAGCGCAGGCAGGTCGTAGACTTGCCCTGCCAGCGCCGGATTGGCCTCCAGCGGACCTACGAGCAGCGCCCCATAGCCACCCCCGACGTCCATCAGGCGCGAGAAACCGGAAAAGTCATAGACGCTGGCGAGCGCACGGCCGACCCGCAGGCTGCCTTCGGCCATGGCGCGGTTGAAGATATCGGCCGCCGCCGGATCGGCCTGCATGACCGCGAAATGCTCAGGTCCAGAAGGGATCGATGCTTCGCCGGTTCGCACGCTTGTCCCCAGCCGGCCGAAGCCGTCCCAAATGCGCTCGCCCCAGTGGCCCGCCATGCCGTTCAATGAATCCGGCACATCGCGGCAGAGCAGCGCACCGGTCGGCGTCAGTGCGAAGCGGTCGCCCGGCAGATGCTCGACCAGCCCGAGCACGGCGAGCGCGCGCAGTAGGCGCATCGCGCCGCCAGCGTTGATGCTCGCCGCTCCCGCCAGCGCGCTTGCGGTCTGGGGCCCGCCCGCAAGCCCGTCAAACAGTCCGAAAGCGACGCCCTGGCCAATCACCTGCGTCTTCCAGCAGCCGGTGATCATGTCGATCAGGCCGGCGCGATCGGCTTGCTGTGCCATCGTCCGCGGCTCAGTCGGCGAGCGGCGCGATGTGGAAGATTCGCTCCGCATTGCCGTGGCAGAGCGCATGGCGCTCCGCGTCGGTGCAGGGGAAGTTGTTGATGAACTCCACCGACGGCTTCATCGGCTGGTAGGGATAGTCGATCGCCCACATCACATTGTCGATGCCCAGCTTGTCGATCGCATAGCGCATCGCGAGATTGTCCTCGACGCCGCTGTTGGTGATGACGAAATTGTCCTGGAAATATTCCGCCATGCTGCGCTTGGTCTTCTTGGAGCGACCTGCCTTCTGCGAGCGCGTGTTCATGAAATTGAGGCGCCAGAGCCAGAAGGGCACGGCCTCGCCCATATGGCCGATGCAGATCTTGAGCTTGGGAAAGGCATCGAACACGCCGCCCGCCATCATGCGCACGGCATGGGTGCCAACCTCCATGCCGTAACCCCACATGGCGCTGTCCATCCCATAGTCCTGCAGCGGTCCCTTGAAGCCATAGGATGCGGCGCGCGGGTGGATGTAGATGCAGCGGTCGAGCGCCTCCGCCGCTTCGAGGATCGGCCAGAATTTGGGGTCGTCGAGATACTCGTCATAGGTGTGGCTATTGATCATGAAGCCGTTCATGCCGAGCTCGTTGATCGCGCGTTCCATCTCCTTGGCAGCGCGCTTGGGGCTGTGCGGCGCGAAGCTGGCGAGGCTGGCGAAGCGCAGCGGATATTTTTTGCAGAGGCCCGCGAGGATGTCGTTGGAGAGGATCGCCAGCTCCATCGCCGTGTCGGCGTCGAACATCTGCACGCCGGGCGCGGTCAGCGCGAGCAGGTGCATGTCGATGCCCAGCTCGTCCATCTGCTTGAGACGGATATCTTCCGCGTCGAGCAGGCCGTCGAGGAAATTCACTCCGGCATATTGGGCGCCGCCGCCCGCCTGGTCGTAGATGCCCTTGACCAGCAGCTTGTCGAGGCTCTGCGACGGCCCGTTCGAGACTTTTTTGAGCTCTGCCGCGACCTCGGGGATCGTCCAGGCTTCCTCGGTGGCGATCTTGCGGACTTTCATGGGGTCACTCTCCTTCGGCGATTTTGTCGGCGCTCGTGGCGCGGGTCAGATAGGCGGCCAGCATGGCCGCGATGAGAAGCGGGATGATCGGCAGGAAGAAGAATTCGCGCGGCGCGCTGAAGCCCAGCATCAGTGCGGCCGATCCGGCGAGCGGGCCGATGACCGAGCCGATGCGGCCCACGCCCAGCGCCCAGCCAAGGCCGAGCGCGCGCGTCTCCGCCGGATAGGTCGCGCCGGCTGAGCCGTTGAGCGCATTCTGCGTGCCGACGGTGAAGGCGCCCTGCATCACGATGAAGACTGTCAGTGCCGTGGCGCCCCAGTCCGCGCCGGCCAGCATCACCATCGAGAGAGCTGCCATGACTGCAAAGGCACTGACCACCGGCCAGCGCCAGCGCGCAAGGGCGAGGCTGGCGATGACGCCACCGATCATGCCGCCGCCATGGCCCGCCGTCGCAATCCAGGCGGATTCGCTTTCCGAATAACCCTGTGCGTTGATGATGAGCGGGATCCAGCCCGTAAGCAGATAGTTGATCATCAGCACGAGCGCGAAGGCGAACCAGATGGCGAGCGTCTTGTTCCGTTCGCCCGCGGCGAGCAGCGTCAGCACGTTTCCCTTGGCGCGCTTTTCGTTCCGTTTCAGCGCTGGACTCTCCGGAAGCCCCAGCCAGAGCAGCGCGGCGATGGCGAGCGGCAGGACGCCACCGGCCATGAACACTTCCCGCCAGCCATAACCCATCTTGAACAGGACGGCCGCCGTCGCACCGGCGAGCGTGCCGCCGAAGGTGATGCCGATGCCGATCAGGCTTGTTGCCGTCGCGAGCAACTTGCGCGGCGCCATTTCGCCCGCCAGCGCCAGCGCGTTGGGCAGCACCGCGCCGATGCCGATGCCGATCAGGAAGCGCAACAGGACGAGCTGGGTGATGCTGGTCGCGATAGCGGCGACCAGCGAGATGAGGCCGTAGGCCACGCAGGATCCGATGATGATCGTGCGCCGGCCAAAGCGGTCGCCGAGCGGCGCCAGGAACATCGCGCCGAGCAGGACGCCGAACAGGCTTGCGCTCAGCAGTGGGCCGATGTCGGCGCGCGTGATGCCGAATGTGGAGACGATGTTGGGGGCGGCCATGTTGGCGGCCTGCAGGTCGAACCCCTCGACCACCAGCGAGAGCAGGACCAGCAGAAAGCCGAGCCAACTCCGTCCAGCCGATATCTGCCTTGTCTGATCGGCCATGTTGCGTCCCTCCTCGAACCCGCGTTCTTAGAGCCGGGCAGGGCGGGGCGACGCAAGCGGGAAATCGCCTGGGCATTTTCAAGCCGGGAAACTTCCGGCGGCTCGGAAAATTGCGTTTATCGAAACCCGTCGCGTCCAGCGCTATTCGCTGGTGCGCTCGGTACGCACCCATTCGCTCTGTTTGCCGCGCACCAGCTTGAGATACACGGGCAGCTTCCAGAGCAGGTAGAGCGGGATGCGCAGCAGCGTCGCGGCGCTGATCGCGATGCGGCCTTCGCGCGCCCAGGCGATGCCGAGTGCGAGTGTCGCCAGCGTCATGACGGTGAACAGCATGGCCGCGGGTAGCCACGACGCTCCCAGCAGGGCGAGCGCTCCCGCCACCCCCAGTAGCACGATCCCGAGCATCATCAGCAGCGCGAGCGGCGGCACGGCAAGGCTCAGGCCAAGCCAGATCAGCCCCCAGCGCCCGCGTGCCAGCCCTTCGCCGACCAGCGGCACCGCCACCTTCGCGGCCGTCTGCACATAGCCATGCTCCCAGCGCGTTCTTTGCGTTCGCGTCGCGTCCTTGGCCGCTGGGCTGCTCCAGGTGCGCGCGCGCTCCAGAAACAGCGGCGCGTGGCCAGCCCGGGCGAAGTCGATGCCCAGCACGAGGTCCTCGACCAGATGGCTGGTTGCCAGCGGCGCGTCCTTGAACAGGGTCCATGGGAAGGCCATGCCGGTTCCGCCGAGAATGGCCGGCGCGCCGATCCGCCTCGCGCCGCGCTGGCGAACCAGGTTCTTGATGAGGAAGGCGAAGTTGGAAATCTGCACCATCGCGGCATCGCTGGGCCGTGATCGCATGAGATAGCAGCTCTGCACTGGCCGTCCCGTCGCCGCGACATGGTCCGCGAGCCGCGCGAGGCTGTCGCTCTCAAGCTCGCAGTCCGCGTCCAGCACGATGACCACCTCGGGCGGATCCTGCGCCAGCCAGTCGCGCCCGAAGGCGAGCGCATGGCCCTTGCCGCGCCGCGTCGCGTCGTGGCGTTCGATCACCGTCGCGCCCGCGGCCCGCGCGACCGAGGCGGTGTCGTCCGAGCAATTGTCGGCGACGACGACCAGCCGCAACCGGTCGCCCAGCTGCGGCACCAAGGGTTCGATGAAGCGGGCAATGCTGGCGCCTTCGTCATGCGCCGGCATGATGATCGCGACCCTGTGCGCCAGCGCCTGGGCGGACGGACCCGTCCGGCGAGCGCCGAACGTGCCGGCCAGCAATTCGGCCAGGAAGACGAGCAGCAGCAGGACCGGGGGCAGCGCGGCGCACCAGGCAATGAAGGTCAGCAAGCCGTACATATCGGTCATTCGATCAACTTGTGCCGTTCAAGAAAAAAGGGGCCGCCGGGTGCGGCAGCCCCTCTTCGATGGGCAGAAGCCCTGTCCGGTGTTCCTATTTCGCGGCCGGTGTGGCCGCGGCACCCGCAGCCGGCGCCTTCGGCGGCTCATAGCCCTTCTGATATTCGATCTTGGCCTTCGCCTCGGCTTCCTTGAGTCGCTGCTCGCCGATCTTGTTCAGCTCCTCGCGGCGGATGGCCTGGACGGCGAGCGGGCGCGCCTGGTCGGCTGGCACGACCACCGGCTCGCTGCCGGTGATCACGCTCGCGACGACCTTGCCGTTACTCGGGACGATAAAGGGCTCGCCCGCAGGGAGCGCCTTGATGCGCGCCATGACGTCCGGCGGCACGCCGGCGGAATCCATCGTGTTGCCGCCGCGCTGAAACTTGATGCCCTCCTTGTTCAGCCAGGCCGCGATATCGGCCATGCTGTGCAGGCCCGTCAGCGGCTGGAGCTTCTTGGTGTCGGCCGGCGGGTCGAACACGATCTGGTCGAGCTTGTAGCGCGTGCGGCCACCAAACAGCGTCGGATGCGAAGCGATATACTGGTCGACTTTGGCCGAGTCCGGCACCGCGACCGTATCGGACGTCTTTTTGGCATACATGCTGACAAGGAGCTGCTCCTTCATGCGGCGCTCCTGGCTGACATAGGTCGGGTCGCGATCCAGGCCGGAATCCTTGGCGGTCTGTGCCAGCAGGCGGCGCTTGACCATCGTCTGCAGCACCTCGGCGCGGACGCGCGTCTTGTCGGCATTGGCCGGGACATTGAGCTCGGCGATCTCAGCGTTGAGCTCGTTCGATGTGATTTCCTCGCCGTTGACGACTGCCACAACCTGGCCTTCCGCCTTCTTCTGGCAACCCGCCAGGGCCAGGGAAAGCGACGTGAGCGCGATCAGGGAAACGCTCGTCAGTCTGGACATGAATTCTCTCCGGAAAATGTGTTGAATCGAAGGGGGTCAAATATGAGCGAAAGATGGCGGACAGATGCTGCGAAGTCCCGCGAGCGCGCGCCGGGTGGCGCACTCTGCTAAACCGAGCATGGAATGGGCTGGCATTGAGGTCGGGCTTTCCTGTCGTCGTCCGTAGTTGTTCCTGCATAGGGACGGCATGAATGATGAACTCCCCTTCTCATTCACGGGTCGATCCCCAGCCGACGGACAGACTTTATGCGCGACCTTGTACAGTGCGCCCTTGGCTGAAACAAGCCTTGGGCGGCGTGAAACGTACCGCTTGCCAGCTTGTCCGGCTGCACATAGGCGCGCGCGGTTAAGATTGCGTGGATGATCGCCGTGGTGGCCGTTCAACGTATTGCGTTGTTGGGCTTTTGGTTCCAGTCGAGCGCCGTGTCGCGCGCGGCCCGATAGGCGTTCACCGCGCCGGCGTGGCGCGCGGCGCAGTCGGCATAGGCAAGCGCCGCATGGGCGTCCGCAAGGGCCAGGTCAGCGATTGCCGGGCTGCGCACTGGCGGCAGGGGCGGGCAGGGCGCAGCCAATGCGGCCGGCAGCGGCGGCGGTACAGGCGCCAGCCGCACGGGCGCGGTTGACCGTGTCGAGCAGCCGGGGAGACAAGCCAAGAGAAGGATCGGACAGGCGCGGATCATGTGCGGCCTCCTTGAGGATGGTCTGTTGCAGGGCTGTTGCGGCATGGGAAAGCGCGCTGCGCCTGGCCTCATAGTCGCCCTCGATTCCGGCGATCGACGTGGCGAGCCTTTGCTCGCTGACGCGCAGTGCCGTGTGGATTTCGCGCAGCATCCGGGCATCGCGTGCATCGCGGTCGGCCATGGCGCGCGCATAGGCCCGATGGTCGATCCACCAGAGCGCGGCGATCAGCGCGAGGGCGAAGCCGGCATGGGGCAGCAGCCGGAGCAATGCTGTCGGCATCACCGTTCCCCGCTTGCCGGGATAAGCACCGCGATCACGCCCGCGCTCACCGCCAGCCAGTTGAATGGCGCCGAAAGGGCCGACCCGCCGGCGATTGCTGCGCCGATGCCGGCCCAGCTGGTCCGCTCCGAAAGCCGGGCCTTCAGGTAGGCCAGCACTGTCATGGCACGACCTCGAGCTCATGGTCGCCCGATTGCCACATGGCGATCCGCATCGCGCGCGGCAGGATGATGCAGCCATGGCTTGCCTCGCCGGGTTCGCGGATGCTGTCGCCATGAATGCGGAAGGCACCGCGGCCGGTGGCATCGTGCCGGTCGTCGCCCGGCGTCGCATCGATGCAATGCAGGATGATGGTGCGCGGGCCGACCCGGACGCTGTCCTCGATCCCGGCCATGCGCCAGCGCCCGGCTGGGATCGGGCCGATGCCCGGTGCCGTTTGCGCGCGGGGGTTGTTCCTGCCCCATTCATGGCCGCTATAGCCGCGCGCCTGGTAGCGGCCGTCCCGGAACAGCTCACCGGTCGATTGCCTGTAGGTCCACATTGGCGGCGTCAGTTCGACAGCAGATAGCCGTTGCCGGCCATCACCGGTTCGATCGGGATGCTGTGGTCATGGACCCCGCCCGAGTAGACGCCGTGGAACAGGACATTGTCGCTGTAGTTCGCGCCGTGGAGGTGGCGCACATAGACTGGCGCGCCGGGGTTGGCGGCCAGCACCACATCAAGGCCGCTGCCGTTGACGGTGATCGACGTTACGGCGAGCAGCGACGCGAAGTCGCTCGTCGTCGAAAAGTCCCAGCCCCTGAAGCGGTTGACCGGCTGCGTTGGATAGACCGCGGTGCCGGCGTTGGTCGGGATGGTCGCCTCGCTCAGTGAGGCCGCGCCGTTCATGGCGATGGCGATGCTGAGATTGGCGCCGCTGCGCGTTACGCTCACTGGCGTCGGCCCGCGCCCGGAATGCACGCTCAGTCCGAACACATGCTTCGCCACGCACCAGGCGGATCGCTCGTTGACCCGGTCGGCGCCGCCCGCGCCGCTGCCTGTGGGATGGTAGTTGTCGGCATAGATTACGCCGTTGTGGTGCTCGGCGCTGTGGATGTTTGCGTCTGGCCCGCCGCCTTGCGTGGTGAGCGCATATTGCATCCGCCGGAACTGGTCGCGCTGGCTGTCATGGGCGGCCGTGCTGAGCCCGGCTGGCGGCGACGAGGCCGCCCAGCGGCCCATATGGGCAACGAGGATTGGCAGCGTTGCATGGCCGGCGAGCGTGCGGAATGGCGCGACGATCCCGCCGCTGAAGCTAGTGGGATAGGCGGCAAGATTGGAGGCGAACGTGGCGGGGTCCACATCGGCATCGCCCTGGCCCTGGTCCCAGATCAGGCACTCGATCACGCCCTTGCGGGTCGCCAGCGCATTCACGAAATCCGTCCAGGCGCTGGTGCCGCTCTTCAGCCCGGCAATGGTCGCGCCGGGAACGCCATAGCTTTCGAAGACGATGGGGAGGCCGGTGATCTGCTGGGCCGGATTTGCAAATCCCCAGCCCTGGCGTTCGGTGGTCGCGACATAGGGGTCGCGGCCGTTCGACATATATCCCGCCGGATAGGCGCTGCTCGCATTATAGGGGTCGGCCGCAATGGCGCCGGACGCGAGCGGCGTGAAGGTCTGGCTCCCGCCTCCGCCCCGCATGAGACTGGTGCTCTGGCCATAGGTCACGATCCGGTAGCCGACCAGCGTGGGCGGCGAGTAGCAGCTGTGGCGCAGCCCCGCCCCATCCAGATAGCCGTGCTCAACCACATAGGGGCCGCCGATCGGCAGGTCTTCGGCGATGCTGTAAACCCCACCGCCTGCTGTGGCCGCCACCGCCTGCCAGTCGCGCACGGGCGTTCCGTCCGGGTCGGACGCGTCGAGCAGCCGCGAGATCCAGGTGACGGGACTTCCGGTGTAGCGCCCCGAGTAGGTCACCGTCCCGACGCTTGCCCCTGCGCCCGCATAAGCTTTGCGCCCGACCGCGCCATCGATGGCATCGCAGACGATGTCAGCGCCGCGCACGGCGATGGCGCTCAGCACCGGCCAGCGGTAGGTGCCCTGCGCGGCACCGGCCAGGCCCTGGCGGTTGCCGGCCGGGATGCCGGTCAGGTCGAGGCTGTCCCAGGGCGGCGAATAGACGACCGGCGCCAGCGCCGTGCCGTCGATCCACATCTTGAGCCGGTTGCTCTTGATCTGGACGCGCAGCTTGCCGGCCGCGAGGATCGCTACATTGCCGACCCCGCCGGCCGCGCCGTGCCGGTCGAGAAAGTCATGGTTGCTGTTCGATCCGGCGACGGTGATGCCGAGCTGGACACGTTTGTTGTCGGTATCCAGCATGATCTGGATGAAATTGCTCTCATCCTTTTGCCAAACGCGGAAGGACTGGCGATGATATTGGAAGGCGCCGTCGACGTCCGACCCGCCGGTCTCATAGTCGAAGGTGACGTCGGTGTCGGTGAAATTGCTGTCGCCGAACAGGGCGCTCACCTCGCCGCCGTAGAGGGCATTCTGATGTGCCTTGCCGTTGTCGGTGGACCAGGCGGACAGGCTTCCGGACCAGTGCGCCCGGCCGGTCATCGGATTGACACCGGCGGGCGCGCTGAAATCGTCGGAAAGGTCGAAATATTCCGCACCGACTGTTGGGGTCGGCGTCGGCGTCGGCGTCGGAGTCGGAGTCGGAGTGGGCGTAGGCGTAGGCGTTGGTGCCGGTGCACCGCTGAGCATCCGGCGGTGCAGCGTCGAGCCGAAACCGAACGCGCGCGTCATGCCAGGCCCAGGATGTTGGCGGCGGTCGTGCCGGTAGCGCGCACATATTGCAGGCGCACGTCGAGGATCTGTCCGCTGGCGAGATTCTTGAACGTCACGTCCACGCTGCTGCCGACCGCGCGGCCGACAAGGTCGCCGCCGGTTCCGACATAGATGGCCTTGGGCAGCGGATCGACTTCGTTGGTGCCGTGCGGCGTGATCGCGAAGGCCATGCGCGCGGGGTCGGCGAGGCCGTTCACATTTTCGAATCTGTCGGACATGGGCTGGCGCCTCCCTGGCTGTTGCTGGTCGCGGCCCGAGCGCCGCCGACAAGCCTAGGCCAAGGAAGGCCGGGAATAGGACAGGGGCTTTTAGTCCGTTCTGGACTTCATTTTGAAGGAGGCGGCGTCTTGTCCTTGAACAGGCAGATGTCTGCGATCGGGCAGCGCCAGCATTCCGGCTTGCGCGCCTTGCAGACATAGCGTCCGTGCAGGATCAGCCAGTGATGCGCATCGCGCCTGAACGGCTGTGGCACGCGTTTCTCAAGGCCCTTCTCGACAATGAGAACAGTCTTGCCCGGCGCCAAGCCCGTGCGGTTGCAGACTCGAAAGATATGCGTGTCGACCGCGAACGTCTCCTCGCCGAACGCCGTGTTCATCACCACGTTCGCCGTCTTGCGCCCCACGCCGGGGAGCTGCGTCAGCACATCCCGGTCGCGCGGCACCTCGCCGCCATGGTCGCGGACCAGGATCTCCGAAAGCGCGATCACATTCTTGGCCTTGGTGTTGAACAGGCCGATGGTTTTTACATGCTCCTTGAGCGCTGCCTCGCCCAGCGCGACCATGTCCGCGGGCGTCTTCACCGTCTCGAAGAGCCGCCGCGTCGCCTTGTTGACACCCACATCCGTCGCCTGCGCGGAAAGCACGACGGCGACGAGCAGCTGATAGTCATTGCCATATTCGAGTTCGGTTTTCGGCGCCGGGTTGCCCTCGGCGAGCCGCGAGAACAACTCGAAAATCTGGTCGCGGTTAAGCTGCCTCGCGGCCATGGTCAGAGTCCGAGCACATCCGCCATGCTGTACCGCCCCGCAGTCCGCCCGTTCAGCCACTGCGCGCCCTTGATCGCGCCCCTGGCGAAGATCGTGCGGTTCTCGGCGCGGTGACCCAGCTCGATGCGTTCGCCCTCGCTGGCGAGGATGACCATATGGTCGCCCGCGACCGATCCGCCCCGTAGCGCCGCGAAGCCGATGTCGCCCGCCTTGCGCGGTCCGGTCATGCCGTCCCGGCCGCTCGCCTTGTGATGCGCAAGGTCGATGTTCCGCCCCGCCGCCGCAGCTTCGCCGAGGAGCAATGCCGTGCCGGACGGCGCATCGACCTTGTGCTTGTGGTGCATCTCGAGGATCTCGATGTCCCAGTCGTCGCCCAGCCGCTGTGCCGCCTCGCGCACCAGCGCCGCGAGCAGGTTGACGCCGAGCGAGGTATTGCCGGTCTGCAGCACGGCAATCGACCTGGCCGCCTCGTCGATCGCTGCATGATGCTCGGCCGCAAGCCCCGTCGTCCCGATCAGCAGCGGCTTTCCGGCGGCGACGCAGGCCGCGAGATTGGTCTTGAGCGCGGCCGGCACAGAAAAGTCTATGAGGATGTCGGCCTTTTGCGCGAGTGCGGTGGGGTCGGTCGTGATCGGGGCGTCTTGCGCGCCGATCGTGCCGCCCGCGGATCCATCGGTGCCTCCGGCAACGTCGAGCCCGGCTTCCGCGGCCGCTTGAGCGATCGCGTGGCCCATGCGCCCGCGCGCTCCGAAGATTCCGATCGACGTCATGGCCCTTGCGTCCCCCTGGCTCGCGCTGTCACAGAGCGCCGATGCCAGACTCGCGCGGACTTGTCATCCTGACTGGCGCCGGAATTTCGGCGGAGAGCGGACTCGAGACCTTCCGCTCGGGCGACGGCCTGTGGGCGCAGCACCGGATCGAGGATGTCTGCACGCCCCAGGCGCTCGCGCAGAATCCACAGCTTGTGCACGGCTTTTACGATGCGCGCCGCGCTGCCCTTGCGACGGTGAAGCCCAATCCGGCGCACGATGCGCTCGCCCGGCTCGACGCTGCCTGGCCCGGTGATCTGCTCATCGTCACCCAGAATGTCGATGACCTGCACGAACGCGCTGGCGCGCGCCGCTTGCTTCACATGCACGGGCAATTGAACTCCGCGCTCTGCGCCCATTGCGGAGACCAGTCGCCATGGCAGGGCGATATGCCCGTCGGCGCGACCTGCCGCGCCTGTGGCACCCCTGCATTGCGGCCGGACATCGTCTTCTTCGGCGAGATTCCCTACGATATGGACCGGATCGAGACGGCCTTGTCGCAGGCCGATCTATTCGTCTCGATCGGCACCTCCGGCGCGGTCTATCCCGCCGCCGGCTTCGTGCGCATGGCGCGCGCCTGTGGCGTACAGACGCTGGAGCTCAATCTCGAGCCATCGGAGGGCAGCAGCTGGTTCGACGAGTGCCGCCATGGCCCCGCCAGCGCGCTCGTGCCCGCCTGGGTCGACGAACTGCTCGCTTGAAGGCGGGCGCGCGGACTGCCACATCCCCCGCATGACCACCGACCATCCACCAATGCGCGCCGCGATGATCCCGGTGACGGCCTTCCAGCAGAATTGCTCGCTCATCTGGTGCACTAAGACGATGCGCGGCGCTCTGGTCGATCCGGGCGGCGACCTGCCGCGCCTGAAGAAAGCTGTCGAGCAACAGGGCGTGACGCTGGAGAAGATTCTCGTCACCCACGGTCATATCGACCATTGCGGCCAGGCGGGCGTTCTCGCCAGGGAGCTCGGCCTGCCGATCGAGGGGCCGCATGAAGACGACCGCTTCTGGATCGAGAAGCTTGAGGAGGATGGCCGCAAATGGGGCCTGTCCGGCGAGCCGTTCGAGCCGGATCGCTGGCTCGTCGACGGCGACACGGTGACGGTCGGCGATCTCACGCTCGATGTGATTCACTGCCCTGGGCACACGCCGGGCCATGTCGTCTTTCACCATCCCGCGTCCAAGCTCGCCATCGTCGGGGACGTGCTGTTTCAGGGCTCGATCGGCCGCACCGACTTTCCGCGTGGCAATCATGACGACTTGATCGCCTCAATCACGAAGAAGCTCTGGCCCCTGGGTGGCGACACGATCTTCGTGCCCGGCCATGGCCAGCCGAGCAGCTTCGCCCATGAGCGCGCGACGAATCCCTATGTCGGTGATCGTGCGACCGGTTTGAGCGGCTAAGCCGCCTATTGTCCCGCTTTTCTGCAAATGAATCGGGTTGCGCCCGCGACAAAAAACGCTATAGGCGCACACTCTCGCAAATGCCCCGGCCGCGCTGGCTGCGGCCCCTCGTGGCCGTTGATGCGTAACGCAGCGGTCAAGCTAAGCGATATGGCTTTGAACTTTTGACGAATTTGAACAGGTGCCCGCATGGCTGTCCCTAAGAGAAAAACTTCGCCCTCCAAGCGCGGCATGCGCCGCAGCCATGACAAGCTGGCCGTGGAAGCATTCCAGGAATGCTCCAACTGTGGCGAGCTTAAGCGCCCGCACAATCTTTGCCCGTCCTGCGGGCATTATAACGGCCGCGAAATCGTCGCCATCGGCGCCTGAGTCCCGGATAGGGGGATAAAGCTTTGACTGCACCGCGGATCGCGATCGATGCGATGGGCGGTGACGAGGGCGTGCGCGTCATGGTCGCGGGCGTCGCGCTCGCGCGTCGCCGCCATCCAGCACTCACTTATACGCTCTACGGTGACGAAGCGCAGATTCGCGAAGCGCTGAAGAATCACCCCAATCTCTCGGCCGTAGCCGAGATCGTCCACACCGATCTCGTGGTCGCCGCGACCGACAAGCCCAGCCAGGCGCTGCGCCAGTCGCGCGGCAGTTCCATGGGCCTCGCCATCCAGGCGGTGAAGGACGGCACGGCGGGGGCCGCAGTCTCGGCTGGCAATACCGGCGCGTTGATGGCCATGGCCAAGCTCGCGCTCCGCACGCTTCCGGGGATCGACCGCCCCGCGCTCGCCGCTTTCCTGCCGACCCTCGGCGACAATGACGTCGTCATGCTCGATCTTGGCGCCAATACCGAGTGCGAGGCACGCAATCTCGTCCAGTTCGCGATCATGGGCGCAGCCTATGCGCGGACCGTGCTCGATCTTGAGAAGCCGCGCGTTCGTTTGCTCAACATCGGCACCGAAGACCTCAAGGGCACGGACGAGATTCGCGACGCCGCCGGGATCCTGCGCGGCGCGACCACGCTGCCGCTGCGCTTCGATGGATTTATCGAGGGCGACAAGCTCGGCTATGGCGAGGCGGACGTGATCGTCGCCGAGGGCTTTGCTGGCAATGTCGCGCTCAAGACCGCCGAGGGCACCGCTCGCTTCGTGACCGACGTGCTGCGCCGTGCCTTCACCAGCTCGCTGCGCTCCAAGCTTGGCTTCCTGATCTCGAAGCCGGCCATGCATCTGCTCAAGCATCATCTCGATCCGAACAATCACAATGGCGCGGTCTTCCTGGGCTTGGGCGGCATTGTCGTGAAGAGCCATGGCAGCGCCGACGAGAAAGGCATTGCCAATGCCATTCATGTTGCGGCACGGCTGGTCGAGGATGATCTTTCGGCCCGTATCGCCGAAGACCTGGCCTGCATGGGGCCTGTAGGACGCGAGGAATTGGCCGCCAAATGACGCTTCGCTCCGTGATTCTCGGGACCGGCTCGGCCCTGCCGCGCCGCCGCATGACCAATGCCGAGCTTGCGACCATGGTGGACACGAGCGACGAGTGGATCGTCGCGCGCACCGGTATTCGCGAACGTTACATTGCCGGCGAAGGCGAAACCACGAGCACGCTCGCCACCGACGCCGCGCGCCGGGCGATCGAGATGGCGGGGATCACCGCGACCGACATCGACCTGATCATCCTGGCAACCGCGACGCCCGACCAGACGTTCCCGGCCAGCGCCACGACCGTTCAGGCCGCGCTCGGGATCAACGACTGCATCGCGTTCGACGTCGCGGCCGTCTGCTCCGGTTTCCTCTACGGCGTGACCGTTGCGGACAACATGTTGCGCGGCGGCGCGGCGAAGACGGCCCTCGTGATCGGCGCCGAGACCTTCAGCCGCATTCTCGACTGGGAGGACCGCGGGACCTGCGTTCTGTTCGGCGACGGCGCCGGCGCTGTCGTGATGCAGATCCAGGAGAGCGACGAGAAGACCGGACGGGGCATACTCGCCAATCGCCTCCATGCCGACGGCCGCTACAATGAGCTGCTGAATGTCGATGGCGGCCCGTCGACCACGGGCACGGTCGGCAAGGTCCGCATGAAGGGGCAGGACGTGTTCCGCCATGCCGTCGTCAATCTCGCCTCCGTGATGGGCGAGGTGCTGGAAGCATCCGGCATCGCTGCGGACGCTGTTGACTGGGTCGTGCCGCATCAGGCCAATGCCCGCATTCTCGATGCGACCGCCCGCAAACTGGGTCTCGCGCCCGAACGAATCGTCGTCACGGTCGACCGTCACGCCAACACTTCGGCCGCGTCCGTTCCGCTCGCGCTCGATACGGCTGTTCGGGATGGGCGGATTCAGCCCGGCCACATCGTCATACTGGAAGCGATGGGCGGCGGGTTTACCTGGGGTGCGTCCATTCTGAGATACTGACCGGAAAGCAAACACTTATATTTGTGCGCCCGAATCAGTGCTAGGGATGGTTTCCAAAGGTACGCGACCGATATTGCAAAGGTGAAGAATCTGCCGCAGACACGGCGGGTCGGACGGGCGGGGGCCAAACGTTCGACACTGAGCATTTGGGGGCAAAATGAGCTCGGACGAAACATTGACGCGCGCGGATATCGCGGAACTACTGAACAAGCAGATTGGATTGTCGCGGGCCGAGTCCGCGGAGTTGGTGGAACAGGTGCTCGACCTGGTCACCGACGCATTGGTGTCCGGTGAGAACGTGAAGATCTCCGGCTTCGGAACGTTCGTGCTGCGCGACAAGAATGAACGCGTCGGCCGCAATCCCAAGACCGGCATCGAAGTGCCGATCACGCCGCGGCGGGTGCTGACCTTCCGGCCGAGCCAGACGCTGCGCGAACGGGTTTCGGGCAACTGAGCGGGCCGGTTGACCGGTGCGGCGCAACCGGTGCACTATGAGGCATGGACAAGGCTGACGGCGCGTTTCTGACCATTGGCGAGTTGGCCGAGGAACTCGGCGTGGCGCAGCATATCCTGCGCTACTGGGAAACGCGCTTTCCCCAGCTCAAGCCTCTCCAGCGTTCGGGCAATCGCCGCTACTATCGCCCCGGCGATGTCGTCATCGCGAAGCGAATCAACCGGTTGCTGAACGAGCAGGGCTTTACTGTCCGGGGCGCGCAGCGCGTTCTCGAGGGCAAGGGCGATGCCGAGGAGGCCGGGTATGCCATGCAGTCCCCGCCTCAGCCTGCCGTGGCGCCGCCCGTCGGCCCCCGGCCTGCTCAGCCGGAGCTGGCTTTGGGTGAATCGCCCGCCGCGAGAAGCGCCGTTGCGCCGGCCGACGGTCCGGATCTCGCCCTGCTCATCGCGCGGCTCACCGTCATCCGGGAAAATCTCAAGGAAGCGATCGAAGCCGGCTAGGGCGCATCGGCCTAGCCGCGCTCCGGCCCCAGCGCGGGGTCGAGGTCGCGCGGCCGGATGAAGCGGCGCAATTGCGCACTTCCGGCTCCGCCGCCGACAAGGTCGCGCCAATGATCGATCGGAAAATCCAGCACCGCAATGGCCGCCGTCGGGAATTTCTCGGCAACATCGTCGCGCAGCTGCGAGCGGCCGTCGTCCGGGATGTGGCCGAGCACGAAGTCCTCGAGGCCGGGATTGTGCCCCACCAGCAGCAGCGTCTCGCTGTCGTCATCGGCCTCGGCGATCACGTCGGCGAGTGTCGCGGCCGACGCGAGATAGACGCGCTTGTCCCAGACCGGCTCGGGAACGGCGCCATAAGACTCCATGAACTTGCCGAACGTATCCTTCACGCGCGCCGCGGGTGACGCGACGATCGCATCGAACGTCAATGCCTCGCGCCTCGCCCATTGTCCCATGAGCGCCGCGGCGCGTTCGCCGCGGCCATTGAGCGGCCGGTCGAAGTCGCGCTGGGTTGTGTCGCTCCAGTCCGACTTGGCGTGGCGCAGCAGGATGACCGTCTTCATGTCTCTCCGTTGATCCCCGGGTCCGGCATCGGTTCGCGCGAGTCTAGACCAGTTCGGGTTGCCGAACCAAGGCGATCGCGCACGGACGCGATGGCTTCATCCAGCGGGACCCGGCGAATCGGCGTGTCGGGCGGGAACGCGCTGAGCAGGCGGCTCGGCATGGCGGCGGAGAGGATCACGAACTGCCCGGCGTCGTCGGCGCGGCGGATCAGCCGGCCAAACGCCTGCGCCAGCCGCGCGCGGACATGGCGGTCGTCGAAATCTGTGGGCATGCCGCTCGCCTGCCGCCGGGCGCTGTGCAGCACGGACGGCTTGGCCCAGGGCACGCCTTCCAGCACCACCAGCCGCAGCGATTCGCCCGGTACGTCGATGCCGTCGCGCAGCGCGTCGGTGCCGAGCAGCGAGGCACGCGGATCGTCGCGGAACATGTCGATGAGCGTCGCCGGGTCGAGCGGGTCGACATGCTGGGCGTAGAGCGGCAGCCCCATCTGCGCGAGCCGGTCGGCAATGCGCGCCTGCACCGATCGCAGCCGGCGGATCGCCGTGAACAGCCCCAGCGTGCCGCCATTTGCCGCTTCGATCAGGCGCGCATAAGCCCCGGCGAGCGCCGCCAGGTCGCCGCGCTTCACGTCGGTGACGATCAGCACCTCGGATTGCCGCCCATAGTCGAACGGGCTGGGCACATCGAAGACGCGCGGCGCGCTGTCCATATGCGCGGCGCCCGTGCGCCCGATCGCCGTCTCCCAGTCGCCACCCGCGCGCAGCGTCGCAGACGTCACCAGTACGCCATGCGCCGGCTTCAGCACCGTCTGGGCGAGCGGCCGCGTCGGATCGAGCCAGTGGCGATGCAGCCCGATATCATATTCGCGGCCCTCGACCCGGTCGACCGCCAGCCAGTCGACGAAGTCCGGATCGGCTGGCCCGCCGATACGCAGCAGCAAAGCGATCCAGCTCATCAGCAGGTCGCAACGCCAGCCAAGCGCGGAGATTGCCCCGTCGATCCGCGCCCGCGCCGGCCCGTCGAGCCAGTCCGGCGCCAGCTCGATCACGGCAGTCAGCCGCTTGCCGAGCCGCTGCAGCGGCGCCAGCAGCGCCTCCAGCGCCCGCGCCGCGTCGGTCGCCGCATCGATCAGCGGCCCGTCCGCCTCGGTCAGGTCGATCTCCAGGCCATAACCGGGATCGGTATCCTTCCCGTCGCGCTCGGCCCGCGCATACACCGTGTCGCGCACCGCCGAGAGCAGCTGTTCGACGCTGCCATGGGGGGCACGGTCGACGATGCGCTTGAGCCAATCGTCCGCCGGCAGGGCGCGCGCCGCCTCGCAGGCTGCGTCGATGGCTTCCGCGCCTTCCGCGTCATAGCTGGAGACGTCCATGAGCCGCGCCGCCAGGCCCCGCCGCCGCCCCTTGCGGGCGCTGCTTTCCGGCCCGATCACCCAGCGCCGCAACTCGATCGCCTCGCGCCCGGTCAGTGCCGCGCCGAAGGTCGCGTCGGCCGCGTCGAACAGGTGATGGCCCTCGTCGAAAACCAGGCGTGACAGCGTGCCATGTCCCTCGCGCCCGCGCGCCGCCGAGATCATCACCAGCGCATGATTGGCGATGACGACGTCCGCGTGCTCGCTGGCCTTCGCGGCGCGCTCGATGAAGCAGCTGCGGAAATGCGGGCAGCCGGCATAGACGCATTCGCCGCGCCGGTCGGTGAGCGCGGTCGCCCCTGCGCGGCGGAACAGCGCGGGTAGCCAGCCCGGCATGTCGCCGCCCACCATGTCGCCGTCGCGCGAATAGGCCGCCCAGCGCGCTACGAACTGCGCGAGCACCGCGGCCCGCCCGGCAAACCCGCCCTGCAGCGCGTCTTCGAGATTGAGCAGGCAGAGATAATTTTCCCGCCCCTTGCGGATGACGACATGGCGGCGAAAGTCAGCATCGCTCGGATAATGGCGCCGCGTCTCGCGGTCGAGCTGGCGTTGCAGCGCCTTGGTATAGGTCGAAACCCAGACAGTACCGCCCGCCTCCTCGGCCCAGAGCGTCGCGGGCGCGAGATAGCCGAGCGTCTTGCCGATGCCCGTGCCTGCCTCGGCCAGCACGACAACGGGCTCCCGGTTCGCCGGACGCGGATCGAACACCCGGGCGGCCGCGCGGGCGAAGTCGCGCTGGCCCTGGCGCTTTTCCGCGCCGCTGCCGGTCAGCTCGGCGAGCCTGTCGAGCACCGCCTCTTCCGGCAATACGATCGTGCGCGGCTGCGGGCGGGGCGGCTCCTCTTCCCATTGCGGCAGCCGGCTGAACAGCCAGCGCTCGGCCCGCTCCGGCTGGGCGATCCGCCCCTGCAGCAGCGGTGCCCAACTCCAGCGCAGCCGCTCCAGCTGCTTCAGCGCCGTCCAGGCCCCCTCGCGCTCGGCCCAGTCGGCCCGGCCGCACCAGTCCAGCATCTCGGCGGCAATCGCCGCGATACCGCGCGCGGCCTCCTCGTCGCTCGATGGCGGCGCCAGCCCCATTGCTCGTGACAGCCCCGCCACGGTCGGCACGGCGAACTGCGCGGGGAAGAGCAGGGCAAAAAGCTCCAGCAGGTCGAGCCCGTGCAGGTCCGGATTGCCGAGCCGCGCGCCGATCAGCGGCGCATTGACGAGCAGCAGCGGCGTGCTCGCCGCCAGGCTCAGCGCCTCTCCGCGCTGCAGGATCGATAGCGTCCCGTCCTCCCGCGCCAGCCAGATCCCGGCATGAGTCGCATGGAGCGCGGGCGGCAGTGAAGGGAGGGCCATGACCCTCCCTTAGCGGGCTTTGCCGAGAACTGGAACAGGGCGTGAACGATCCACATTATATATAGTAAAATATAACGAATGATGCCAAAACATCGCCATGAAGACACTGATCATCCTCGCAGCCTTCGCCGTCGCCGCACCCGCCGCCGGTCAGGCCCCTGTGCCCGCTCACCCCAGGACATGCACCGGCGCGGCGCTCATGCTTCCCCCCGAGCTCACGCCGTGGCCCAGTCGCACCGGGCTGACAGCCGCTGTCGAACCCGCCGGTCTCGCCGCCGCACGGATCGTGCTCGGCAGGGCCATCGACGCGCAGCTTTCGCCGGGGGCGAAGGTGCATTTCGGCGATGGGCCGAGCCGCGCGAAGGATGTCGGCGACAATGCCGGCATGTTCGCTTTCACCGTCGACCAGCCCGGCACCTACCGCGTGGCGCTCGGATCGGGCGGCTGGGTCGATGTCCTGGAAAGCGGCAAGGCCGTCGCCTCATCCGCGCATGGCCATGGCGCGGAATGCTCGGGCATCGTCAAGATGGTCGATTTCCCACTCAAAGCCGGCGAGCATGTCCTCCAGGTCGAGGGCAGCAAGGACGCCACTGTCGGGATCCTGATCGCGCGCCTCCCCTGACTGGGGCTTGCTCTCAGGCCGCGACCACGCGGTTGCGGCCGCCGCGCTTCGCGTCATAGAGCGCCACATCGGCCTCGTGGATCAGGCCGTCGACGTCGAGGCCGACGCGATGGCGGGCCACGCCGCAGCTGATGGCGGTGGCAAGGCTGCCGCCCGAAGGCAGGTCGATGGGACGGGCGGCGACGGCGCGAACGACGCGATCACAGATCTCCTGGACCTGGTTCCAGTTGGGCGTCGCAAGGAGGATGATGAATTCGTCGCCCCCCAGACGGCCGACCACGTCGCTCACGCGAACCTCGCCCGCGATCCTGCGCGCGATTTCCTGCAGTACGGCGTCGCCTGCCTGGTGACCCAGATTGTCGTTGACCAGCTTGAACCTGTCGACGTCGATTAGGGCGAGGCTGATCGAGCCCTGCCCGGTCGTCTTGAGCGCCTGCTCGAGCTTTGCGCGAAAGCCGGCGCGATTCCACAGGCCCGTCAGGCTGTCGGTATAGGCCGAGCGTGAAAGGTCGAGTTCGTGCTGCTTGCGCGCCGTGACGTCGTGCAAGGTCGCCAGCGTGCCGACGCAATGCCCCTCTGCGTCGAAATTCGCCCGGAACACCGCTTCCAGCCACCGGTCATTGACCAGGAAGGCCTTGAATTCGGCGGCATGGCTGCTGTCGATGTGGTCCAGTGCCCGATCATGCGCCCGCCGCAGCTCGAACTGGCCTTCCTCGGAAATGTCCTGGAAGGATTTGCGGGCGAGCATGGCGGGGTCCCGGCCAAGCAACAGGTCCGCCGTGCCGATGACGCGCTGGCAGATGCCCTCAAGATCGAAAGCGAGGATCAGCACCGGAGATTGCGCCGCAAGGAGTCGCAGTGACTTTTCGCTCTCGCGCAGCTTTGCGGTCAGGTCGTCGCGTGCCGTGAGCGAGGTCGAGATCGGAATGACGATGGCGTAGAGCGCTGCCACGATCAGCTGGAGCATGAGGACGCGCGCGCTCGGGTCGATGGGAAGCAGCACGATCGGGCCGTGGCCGGAACTGGTCCCCAGGCAGACGATCACCGTGGCGAGCATCAGGGCGGTCTTGGCGCCGAGCAGGCCGATGCGGAAGGTGACCAGCGTCAGCGGCACCATCAGCACCAGGAATGACGGCACCCGCAGGAGGTAGAAGCATGCATAGGCGATTGCCACGGTCAGGGCGAGCAGGGCGATGCTCTCCACGATTTTCCGTCTGCGAGCGGTCCGGAGATAGCGCCCATATTCGTTGTTCAGCAGGGCCGAGAAGAAGGGCGTGAAGATAAGCAGGCCGAGCGCGTCGGACGAAACCCAGCGCAGGAACGATAGAAACAGGGGTTGGCCATGGGCGATCCAGACAGTCAACGCAGCCGGGATGCCGCTTGCCGCCGGCGCCACCAATCCTGTCCAGAGCAGGAAGTTCAGCAGGGCCTTGTTGTCGCGCAGGCCGCAGGGCTCGCCGGCGCACGCCCTGAGCCCGATTGCTGCGATCACGGCCTGGATCAGGTTGGCGACGCCGAAAAAGATCGGCGTGATCAGGTGATGTCCGTAAATCAGCGCAGCTGCGTAATTGCCGATGAACGCGCCGATCAGGATGCCGCGCCATTGCGCGCGCGGGTAGCGCAGGAGCATGGCAAGCAGCATGGCATTGGCCGGCCAGATCACCGCAATATGCACGCCGGAAGCTGAAATCTTGGAGGATGTCCAGGCCAGCAACGCATAGGCCAGGCCGGCAAAAACCGGCTTGGTCAGGCGGTCCACCCATGGCGGGCGATGGCGACGGGACTCTTTTGTCATTGCGGACACGATAGCCGCGCCAGGGTTGTGACTGGGTTAACCGGATCGCGATTGCCCGGTCGCGTGCTTGCCTGAGGGACGCCGTCCGGCGGTTTTCCGCCGGGTGCGGGCTCAGCTCCTGCGGCCGAAGCCCCCGGTGGCGACGCGGCTGAAGGTGCGCGCGCCGAGCGTGACGCGGCCGTTGTGAATCGGGGCCATGGCGACGCTGACGCCGCTGATGCCTTCGCTCTCGAAGCTGGATGCGCGCGCGATCAGCAGGCGCTCGTAGAGCGGGCCGTCGGTCAGCGGGAAGAGGAACTTGATGCCCATGCGGTCGATTTCTGCCCAGCGGCACTGTGCGAACAGCGTCTGTCCCATATATTCGACCTGGAAGCGCGTTCCTTCAGGAACAGAATGGCCGGTGATTTGCGCACCGTTCTCGGTCAAGTCGACGATGAATGCCTCACTGCTTTCCAGGACGGTGATGACCGTCACAGGAATTTCGACTTCGATGCGCTTATGCTGCCGTTCGACTTGCATTGTTCTTGCTTCCCCAGATTTATTGGCGACCTGTGTTCCCTATAACGGACGCTCACTCATACTTTTGCATGAACTGGTAAATATTCGGGAAACCAAGCATGGCAGGCTTTGGGTGAGGCTATTTTGTGGCTGTTGCGCGGGCGTTTCCGGCGGTACAGGCTCCGGCCATGAGCAAGACGGATGTATCGGATGAGCTGCGTGCGGCGGCGCGCGTTTCCAAGGCCTGGCCCTATGAGGAAGCGCGCAAGCTGATCAAACGCTATCCCGACGGCAAGCGCGGCGCCGACGGCAGCGCTGCGCCGATCCTGTTCGAGACCGGCTATGGTCCGTCGGGCCTGCCGCATATCGGCACGTTCAACGAAGTGCAGCGCACGACGATGGTCCGTCATGCCTATGAGGAAATGACCGGCGCGCCCACGCGGCTCATCGCGTTCAGCGACGACATGGACGGCCTGCGCAAGGTGCCGGACAATGTGCCCAACCAGGGGCTGCTGGCGGCGCATCTCGGCAAGCCGTTGACCCAGGTGCCCGATCCGTTCGGCAAGTATGAGAGCTTCGCCCATCACAACAATGCGATGTTGCGCGCCTTCCTCGATCGCTATGGCTTCGACTATGAGTTCATGTCCTCGACCGACATGTACCGCGCGGGCCATTTCGACAATGCCTTGCGCCTTATTTTGCTTAATTATCAAGCAATTATGGACATCATGCTGCCGACTTTGCGCGCCGAGCGCCAGCGGAGCTATTCTCCGGTCCTTCCCATCAGCCAAAAGACTGGAATCGTTCTGCAAGTTCCGGTCGAAGTTGTTGAGGCCGAAGCCGGTATCGTCCGCTTCGAGGATTATGGCGATATCGTCGAGCAATCGATCCTCTCCGGCGGCGCCAAGCTCCAGTGGAAGGTCGACTGGGCCATGCGCTGGGTCGCGCTGGGCGTCGACTATGAAATGGCCGGCAAGGACCTGATCGACAGCGTCATCCAGTCGTCCAAGATCGCCCGGGCCCTCGGCGGCAAGCCGCCCGAAGGCTTCAACTACGAGATGTTCCTGGACGAGAAGGGCGAGAAGATCTCCAAGTCCAAGGGCAATGGCCTGACCATCGACCAGTGGCTGACCTACGGCACCGAGGAGAGCCTCGCCTTCTACATCTATCGCGAGCCCAAGGCCGCCAAGCAGCTCCACATCGGCGTGATCCCGCGGGCGGTTGATGATTACGAGCAGTTCCGCGCGAGCTATGCCGCACAGCCCGTCGACAAGCAGCTTGGCAACCCGGTGCATCATGTCCATGGCGGCAAGGTGCCGTCGGACGGACTGCCGGTGACCTTCGGCCTGTTGCTCAATCTCGTCGGCGTGATGGGTGCGGACACGACCGAGAACCAGGTCTGGGCCTATTTGCGCAACTATGCGCCCGACGCCTCGCCGGAGGCCTATCCGCGCCTCGCAGGGCTAGTCCGCAACGCCCTCGCCTATAACCGCGACTTCATCGCGCCGACCCTCAAGCGCCGCGCGCCGGAAGCCAATGAGGCCATGGCCCTGCGCGAACTCGACGCACAGCTTGCCGCGCTTAGCGACGACGCAAAGGCCGAGGACATCCAGAACATCGTCTACGAGATCGGCAAGGATCCGCATTATGGGTTCGAGCAGCTGCGCGACTGGTTCAAGGCCCTTTACGAGACGCTGCTCGGCGCCGAGCAAGGCCCGCGCATGGGCAGCTTCATCGCGCTCTACGGGATCGGGAACAGCCGCAAGCTGATCGCGCAGGCGCTGGAGACGGCGTTGATCTGATCAGCCTTCGTTCCGGGCCGGCTCGGTCTGTGCCGAACGGATCGCGTCGACCAGCTCGACCATCTCGCGAAACAGCAGGTCGCGCGCCCGCCCGGGCAGGAAATCGCGCATCGCGTCCATGGCGCTTGCCCGGTCGCCGCGCATCGCTGCGACCGCGACGTCGGCGAGCACCATCTCGTCCGGGCTCAGGATCATGCAGCACGGGCGGCGGAGCGTGAACATGTCCGGCCAGTAGTGGCCCACAGCAGCGGTCAGCGCCTGCTGCGCGCGGGCGGCGCGCACGCTGCGCAGGCGGACTGCAAGATCCGGAAGCGGGTCGCGCCCGGCACGGGCGAAGAGCAGCGAAAGCCGCGTTCCCATCACGACATGCATGGCGACCAGCGGGTGCTCCCGCAAATCCCTGAGTGCGAATGTCCGATCGAGTCCGTCTGACATGAAGCGATCCTGCCCGTGAATCCCTGCTGTCGGACCATTTTATGTTAATGCAAATGAATTGCAATAAAGAATATGAGCTCGCCCGGCGGAGGCTGTCCACCGGGCGAAAACGCCGTCCCGTCGTTGAGAAGCGTCCATCTGCCTCGTCAGAAGCGACGGTGGACAATGTCCAGAACGCGGCCGGTGTGCAGGTTCACGAGCACCGCCTCGTCGCGGACCTTTAGCCAGCGATTGCCGCCGCCAGCCTTCGCCAGGCGATACTGCTTCGGATGCTTGATCACATCGTGCCGGGCGATGAAGCCGGGGTCGAGGCGCGAGCCGACGGTCAGCCGCTGGACAGCCGGGCGATGCCAGCCTGGACCGCGATGATCGCTGCGGTCGATCACCACGACCTTGGTGTCGTGGCGCTCGAAACCCTGTGCCATGGCCGCCGAGGGAAGGATTGTGGCGGCGGCAATGGCGGCGATGACAAACTTCTTCATGGGTCGTCTCCTTGAAGTCATGCCGGGCGGCGCGGGGCCGGTGGGGGAGGGAGCTTGGCCTTGGAACCGTGCTCGCCCGACAAGAGTCGTTATGGAGAACCGGCGCTGAACGGCACGGGAATGCAACCGTCAGAAATCAGTCATTTGTGTCGCAAATTGTCGCGCAACGGCGCCGTTCACGGAGTTGGCACTGAGATCCAGCTGCGCTCGCGGATCCAGTGCGTCAGCACATATTTGACGCCGCGCACGACCGGCAGGGCGGCATGGACCGTCTCGCCATTGGGGCTGCCATCGGCCCGCATGTTGTTCCAGATGAGCAGCGTGCCGCGCCGCGGCGGCACTTTGAGCCCGAGACGCGGGAATTCCGTCTCGCCGCCTTCCTCGACATCGCAGAGATAGACCATCGTCGTCCAGACGCGCTGCCCGCCGGCCGCGCGCATCACCGGCCAATAATGGACCCTGGGCGGGAAATAGTCGCAATGGACCCGATATTCCTGGCCTGGATGATAGCGCTGGCCCTGCAGCAGCTCGCCCCAGCTTGGGTCGATTCCCAAAAGCGCGTCGATGCGTTTCGTCACCGCTGCGACCAGCGGATTCTCGATCCGCATGTTGCAGCTCCAGCTGGTGCGATAATCGCTGTTGGCGCTGCCGGAGAAGAGCTTGGACGGCTGGGCCTCGGCGTCGATCAGCTCGATCATCTGCGCGCATTCCTGCGGACTCATCAGCCCGTGGCGCAAGAACAGCTCGGCCTTGTCGGTCGGGATGCGGCTCACCATCGGGTTGCGCGCCAGCCGCTTGCGCACCGCTTCGCCGATCTCGGCGCGGGCGGGCGAGGCGATTTCGGGATCGTCGGGAAGAGTCTCGCTCATTGCGAGCTGCCTCCTGCCATTGCGCGCAGGGCGGAGCAAGAAAAAGGGCTGGCCGGGTGGGAGAACCGCGGCCAGCCCAGAAATTCCTGAGGGGGACTTTCAGGAATATAGGATCCTCTGGTGAGCCACGCTCACCAGAAGAAGTCGTAGATCACGTCGACGACATAGCCGTCGCGAATGTCGATCAGGACGGCATCGTCATAATAGCGCACCCAGCGGAGCGTGCCGTAGACGGGCGGCAGGCGGTAGGTCCACGGATCGTCGATCCAGTAGCTCGGCCCGAACAGGATGCTGTCGAGATAGATGCCGATCGAGAACCTGAAATATCCGCGGTTCCAGCCATAGGGCGCCCGGTAGCTCGGCATGCGGAAGATGTTGCGATGCGAGTTGCGCCAGTCGCGCCAGTCATAGCGGCGGTCGTTACGCCAGCTATTATTGTCCCAGCGACGCATGCCGTCCCAGCGATTGGCGACGGGCGGGCGTGTGCCCGGTCGACCGTTGTTCCAGTTGCCGCGGTTGTCGTTGCCGTTCCAGTTGCGGCCATCGTTGTCGCGGCCGTCGCGGTCACGGTTCCAGCTGTTATCGCGCCCATCCCGGTCGCGATTCCAATTGTTGTCGCGCCCGTCACGATCCCGGTTGCCGTTCCAGTTGTTGTCGCGACTCCGGTTGTCGTTATCGCGATTCCAGTTGCCGCCACGGCCATCATTATTACCCCGGTCACGGCCACCATTGGCCTGCCAGCTGCCCTGGTTGCGGCCGCGGTTATCGGCGGCATTGTTGCGCTCCGCTGCAGGCGGGGGCGGCGTGACACCGCGTTGGCCATACCATTGCGGGGTGCCGGGGCGAGGCTGCTCATTGCCGCCACGCTGGAAGCGGGGATTGTCGGCCGGCGCTGCCGCAACGGGCGGCGCCGCGCGCACGACGGGGGCGGGCGCAGGCGTTGCGACCGGGGCAGGCGCCGGGCGGAACTCGCCGCGGCCGCGATTGCCGCTATCGTCGCCGCCACCGCGATTGCCGCGATTCTCGTTGCCGCCGCCACCGCCGCGTTCGCCGCGCTCGGGGCGGCTATCGTCGTCGGGCCGCGCCAGCGCAGGTGCCGCAACGGCAACCAGTGACGCGGTCAGCAGGCCTGCCTTGATGATCGACTTGATAGACATCTTGATCCTCTCATCCGGCGACCCAGCGCCGACTTCGAAGACCTGTCTATCTCAACCGGGCTGTCACCACTCTGAATGGTACTTTCAGCAACGCGAAAGGTTTCGCCGTCCTTGTCCGCTGAGGCGGCAGCGGCCACCCAAGCAGGAACAAGCCCTTATTTGCCGGCCGGTCTGCGCGGCGCGCTCATGCCTGGGACGTGTTTGGCTGCGTCTGCGGCCGAGATGCCGGGTGCCGGCGCCGCCGAGACGCGCTCGTCGCCACGCATGATCCGTGCCGCCTGCTTGATGGCCTCCCGGATACGCGGATAGGTGCCGCAGCGGCAGATGTTCGTCATTGCTGCATCGATATCGGCGTCGCTCGGATCGCGGTTGCGACGCAGCAAAGCAGCGGCAGTCATGATCATACCGGACTGGCAATAGCCGCATTGAGGGACATTCTGCGCTGCCCAGGCTTCCTGCACGGGGTGGCTTCGATCGGGAGAAAGCCCCTCGATGGTCGTCACGAACCGCCCCTCGACGGCCGCGATCGTCACCTGGCAGCTGCGGATCGCCATGCCGTCGATGTCGACGGTGCAGGCCCCGCAGTCGCCCGTGCCGCAGCCATATTTGGTGCCGGTGAGATTGGAAGCGTCGCGCAGCGCCCAGAGCAGGGGCGTCTGCGGGTCCATATGATATTGGACGGGCCGGTCGTTGACGGTGAACTTGGTCATCTCGGCGACGTTAGGCGCGGCCGTGCGCGATGCAAAGGCTCATGGCACTGTTATGCCTGCATATTGGTCGGCCGCACGAATCAGCCGATCCAGGATGCCGGGCTCCGAAAAGGCATGGCCCGCGTCCTCGATGAGGTGGAATTCCGCCTGGGGCCAGGCCCGGTGCAGATCCCATGCCGTGCGCACCGGGCAGGCCATGTCGTAGCGGCCCTGAACGATCGTGCCCGGTATGCTGGCGAGCTTGCTGGCGTCGCGGATCAGCTGGTCATCCTCGAGCCAGCCCTTGTGGACGAAATAATGATTCTCGATCCGCGCGAAGGCGAGGGCGAAATGCGGATCTCCGAAATGATCGTTTTCGGGGTACGGCAACAGTGTGATCGTGCGCCCTTCCCAGAGCGACCAGGCTTTGGCCGCTTCCAGTCGCTCGGCTTCGTCTTCGCCGGTCAAGCGTTTGCGATAGGCGGCTGCGATATTGTCGCGCTCCCCGGGCGGGATCGGTCCAACAAAATCCTCCCATTTGTCGGGATGCACTTCCGAAGCGCCGAACTGGTAATACCAGTCGAGCTCCGACTGGCGGACAGTGAAAATGCCGCGCAGGACGAGTTCGCTGACGCGCTCCGGATGCGTCTCTGCATAGGCAAGCGCGAGCGCCGAGCCCCAGGAACCGCCGAAGACGAGCCACTTGTCGACGCCTGCGAGCCCACGCAGCCGTTCGATATCGGCGACGAGATGCCAGGTCGTGTTCGCGTCCAGATTGGCATGCGGAAGCGATCTGCCACATCCGCGCTGGTCGAAGAGCAGGACATCATAAGCTTGGGGATGAAACAGGCTGCGATGCTTCGGTGAGATCGTCCCGCCCGGACCGCCGTGCAGGAACACTGCAGGCTTGGCGCCCGGTGTGCCGCAACGCTCGTAATAGATTCGGTGCCCGTCCCCGACATCCAGCATGCCGGTCTCATAGGGTTCGATGGGCGGATAGAGCGTGCGCAAACTGGTCATGCACGCCGTGATGCCCGCTGCCGACGAGCCGGTCTAGTCCCGCCAGCTCGGATCGATCTTGTCGATCACTCGGGTCAGCGCCGCGAACTCGGTGGTGCCGAAGCCGCCCGGCGGGATAGCTCCCATCATGTCGCCCTGGTGGACGTCGATCACGGACTGAGGGATGTTGAGCGGCGTGCCGGCCTGGCGGGTGGCGAGCTGGATTTGGCAGGCGCGCTCCAGCATGAAATAACGGAAGAACGCCTCAGGTACCGTCTCGCCCATCACCAGCAGGCCGTGGTTGCGCAGGATCATCATGCGCTTGTCGCCCAGATCCTTGAGAAAACGCGGACCCTCGCCCTCGTTGATCGTGACGCCCTCGAAGTCGTGATAGGCGACCTGGCCAATGAAGAAGCCGGCATAGAAGCTGGTGGGCGTCAGCCCCTCCTGGGTCGAGGCGACGGCCATGCCGGCCGTGGTGTGGGTGTGCATGATGCAGTGCGCGTCAGGCAGATGGCGGTGGAACAGGCTATGTTGCACGAAACCGGCACGGTTGACCGGATAGTTGCTGTCGCACAGTTTGTTGCCGTCGATATCGATCTTGAGCAGGTTCGAGGCGGTGACCTCGGAATACATCAGGCCGAAGGGATTGATCAGGAAGGCATTGTCCTCGCCCGGCACGCGCAGCGAGATATGCGTGTAGATGAGCTCGTCCCAGCCATAATGAGCGAAGATGCGGTAGCAGGCGGCAAGCTGCTGGCGCGCCTGCCACTCGGCGTCTGTCATGGATTTGCTCTTGAAGGCGGTGGCCATGGCTGATCTCCTAAGTCTCTTTGACGGCAATCATGCCTTCGAAGGCCGTGAAAGTCGAGAGCGCCGCGGCCTCAGCCGCCCGGGCCCCGGAGTGCAACATAGGCGCCAACGCTGATCACGACGATCGCGAATATGCGTTCCAGCAGACCCTTGCGCGTGGCTAGGCGTTTGCCGAGTGCGATCCCGGCCATCGCGCCGCCGGCACCGCCCGCGACCAGGAGGCCTGCGACACCCCAGTCAACATAGCCGGAAAGTGCGTAGGAGGAGGCGGTCGTCAGCCCCAGCGCGGCAACCACGACGAGCGACGTGCCCACAGCGTTGACGAGGGGCATGGCCGTGGCGGCGATAAGGCCGGGCACGATGAGGAAACCACCCCCGATCCCGAAGAATCCTGCGGCAAGCCCGACGCCGAAGCCGATAGGGATCAGACGCGGCAGGATCGCGGCGGCCGACTCCCTCGTCAGCCGCACGTCCGGCGCCTCCGATTTGCGGCGCTTGCGGAGCATGGACAGGCCGACGCCGATCATGAGCAGGCCGAAGAGCAGCAGCAGGCGCTTGCCGTCCACTGCCTTGCCGATCTCCGCGCCCATGCTGGCGCCGACGACGCCGGCGAGTGCGAAGGACCAAGCGCAGCGCCATTTGACGGTGCCTGCACGTGTATGGCCAGCCAGGCTCGCGAGCGCATTGGCCGCGACCGCCACGGCCGCCGTGCCGATCGCTTCATGTGCGGAGCGGACGCCGACGACATAGATCAGCAACGGCACGGCGAGGATCGACCCGCCGCCACCCACCAGGCCGAGGACGACGCCGATCAGGCCACCGGACGCCAGAGCACTCAGGATTTCAATGGCGGTCATACGCAACGCAGGCCCCGATGCGGCGCGGCAGTGCGAGCGGCAGCGGCCAAGCCGTGATCGGCCATCTTCGCCTCTAACGCGGCGAGCTCCGTCCAGTGCTTCTGCATCATGTCGCCTCCATCATTTGCTGTTGATATATTAGATTATACTAATATATAGTCAAGCACGAAAAGGAATCCGGAAAGACTCAAATGACGCAGAAGCCCATCATCGAAGCATTTTTCGACGAGCCGACCAACACGGTGAGCTATTTGATCGTTGATCCCGACACGGGGGAGGCTGCCGTCGTGGATCCTGTGCTCGACTTCGACCTCGCGAGCGGCACGGCCGATACGCGCTCGGCGGCGCATATCCTGGCGGAAGCCGACCGGCGCGGCTGGCGGATCGTCATGGTGCTTGAGACCCACGCGCACGCGGACCACATTTCGGCCGCGCCCTTTTTCAAGGCCAAAACCGGTGCCGTCATCGGCATCGGCGCGCAGATCCGCGAGGTGCAGGCGATCTTTGGGCCGGTGTTCGACATGCCTGACCTCAAGGTCGACGGCAGTGATTTCGACCGCCTCTTCGAGGATGGCGAGCATTTCCCCATCGGCGCGCTGGATGTTGAGGTCATGCATGTCCCCGGACATACGCCGGCCGACATTGCCTATCGTGTGGGCGATGCGGTCTTCGTGGGCGATACGCTATTCATGCCGGACTACGGGACGGCGAGGGCGGATTTTCCTGGCGGCGACGCACGCACGCTCTACCGCTCCGTCCGCCGGCTGCTCAGCCTGCCCGACGAGACGCGCCTCTTCATGTGTCACGACTACAAGGCGGCGGGGCGCGAGGACTATCGCTGGGAGACGACGGTCGGAGCCGAGCGCCGGGAGAACGTCCATGTCCATGACGGAGTCGACGAGGAGACGTTCGTGCTCATGCGCAATGCCCGTGATGCGACGCTTGCGGCACCGAAGCTCCTCCTCCCGTCGATCCAGGTCAACATTCGGGCCGGGCGCTTTCCGAAAGCGAGCGATAACGGCGTGCGCTACCTCAAGCTGCCCGTGAAGATGCCGCAAGCGGCGGGATGACGACGCCGGCGCGGGAAGATATGGGGCAATCGTCGCGTTTTGACGGCGATGTGCACTTGATCGATTAACCTGTGTCTGTTAGTGGCGCGCCGGTTACGCCGCGATGGGATTCGTCGCGGCGCATATTGTTTTTGGTGAGCCGCGCGTCCGGATCGCGTGGAACCAGCTTAGAATTGGAGACTGACGGGCTTATGCAAATCATCGTTCGCGACAATAACGTCGACCAGGCACTGCGCGCGCTCAAGAAGAAGCTGCAGCGTGAGGGCGTGTATCGCGAGATGAAGCTCCGTCGTCACTACGAGAAGCCGTCCGAGAAGCGGGCGCGCGAAAAGGCGGCTGCAATCCGCCGTGCCCGCAAGCTCGAGCGCAAGCGCGTCGAGCGCGACGGCGCCCGCTAAGAATCCATGAAATTAGCGGCCGGCCGCGCCGCGGCTGGCCCGATACAAGGGGGTCAGCCCATGTCGGTTACCGCAGTCCCGTTGCGTCCCATCAAGAAGGGATCGGTCGGCAGGCTGTGGTTCGGTGTGGCCGTCGTGGCTGCCGCCGCAGCTTTGCTCACCTGGAATGGCCTGCGCCCGTTCGGCCATAGTGTGATCGCCGTCAAGGACGGCAAGCTCCTCCGGATAAGCTACCAGATCCTGGAGCCCGGTACGGGCGAGAAGCCCGGCCGCGACGATTTCGCTCAAGTCTCCTACAAGGGCACGCTCCCGAACGGCACCAAGTTCGACGAATCGTCGCAGCCCGTCGTCCTCGACCTTGGCGGCCAGACGCCTGGAGCGACCATGATTCCCGGCTTTAGCGGCGCGGTGATGGAGCTCCGCAAGAACGGTCGTCTGCGCGTGCAGATTCCGCCGGAGCTCGCTTACGGCCATGAGGCCCAGGGCGAAACGATCCCGCCTGACGCCACGCTCATCTTCGAAATTACGCTTCACGACTTCAGGTCGCGAGCCGAAGTCATGGAAATGCAGCGGCAGATGCAGATGCAGCAAATGCTGCAGCGGGGCGGTGTGCCGGGTGGTGCGCCCGGCCAGCCAGTCCCCCAGCCCGAAGGCGCCACGCCGCAGTAAAGCGGGATTGTCCCGCGGCGGGAAGGGCGCTCACCTTTTCATCGACCAGTTTGTCGCGTCACCCCGGGCTCGAACCGGGTTCAGGAGAGGTGCGCGACTCGCCCGAGCGCTGCCTTGCACGATCATGAATAAGAAGCTGGCCCGCAGGTCGAACCCGACGTGACGAATATACAGGTCTGGGCATTCTGACCGAACGGCTCGCGCGGCAGCGCTACGCCTCAGTTCTTCGCGACCGGCGCGTGCAGCGAGCTGCCGGCGCGCCCGCTGCGGAAGGCGTGGAACCAGCTCAGCGGATTGAGTGTCGCCGAGCCGTTGAGCGAGAAGGTGATGAACTCGGCGCGGCCGCCGATCGATTCCCAGGGTACCGGTCCGCCCAGTCCCTGCTTGTCGAGTCCGACGCGACTGTCGGCGCTGTTGTCACGATTGTCGCCCATCAGGAAAACATGGCCCGCGGGGATGCGCGTCGGCGGATACCAGTCGACGTCCGGGCGCTCGCCCATGTCGATGATCGTGTAGGTGCGGCCGTTGGGCAGCGTCTCGCGCTTGACCGGCAATACGCAGACCGACGAGCCGTCGGGGTTGTACTGCCGCGCGCCGAAGAACTGGTCGGGATTGCAGGGCGCGTTGGCATCCACCGCGAGGCGCAGCGGCTGCAGCCATTCCTGCTTCACCGGCTTGCCGTTGAGGACGACCACGCCATCGCGCACTTCGAGCAGATCGCCCGGCAGGCCGATGACGCGCTTGATATAGTCTTCGCTCTTGTTGCGCGGAGTCGCGATGACGATGTCGCCGCGCTCGGGCAGCTTGCCCCAGACTCGGCCCTTCATCTCCGGCAGGGTGATGCCCCAGGCTTCGCCGCTGCGCAGGAACAGGCTGCGGAAGATCGCGGCCGGATTGGGGATGGTCGGCGAGACATAGGACCAGCCATAGGCATATTTGGTGACCACCAGCCGGTCGCCGACCAGCATCGTCGGCATCATCGATTCCGAGGGAATGTAGAAGGGCTTGGCGATGAAGCTGTGAAAGCCGAGCACGGCGAGGATGAGCAGTCCGATGCTGCGGATTTCCGCCAGCCAGTCGGTGCCTTCTTTCTTGGCCTTGCTGCTCGCATCCTTGATCGCGGCTGCCTCGGCGGGCGCTGCGGCGGCTTCGGCACCAGCGGTCTGCGGCCCAAGCGTCTCTGGGCCAGGCATCTTGGGGGAAGTCTCGTCCGTCACGGCCAGCGGGCCTCCAATATGACGAACGCCTGAGCCCAGGGATGATCGTCGGTCAAAGTGAGATGCACAAATAGAGTGGCCCCTTGCGGGGTCAAGGCGTCGAGTCGGGCCTTGGCGCCGCCGGTGAGCGCTAGCGTAGGCGCCCCTGACGGCAGATTAACGACGCCGATGTCCTTCAGGAACACGCCGGCCTTGAAGCCCGTGCCGACCGCCTTGGAGAAAGCCTCCTTGGCGGCAAAGCGCTTCGCAAGCGTCGCGGCCTTTGTATAGGGGCGGCGGTTGGCCTTGGCCCGCTCGATCTCCGTAAAAACGCGCTGTTCGAAGCGGTCGCCATGCCGGTCCAGGGCGCTCTGGATGCGCTCGATGTTGCAGAGATCGGAACCGAGGCCGACTATCATCAAAAGAGCTCAAACGAAATCAGCAGGGCAATCGCTGTAGCAGGTGCCGCGACAAGGAGAAGGCCGAACCATTGCCAGAGTGGGGGGGCTTTGCGAAAACGGACAAAAGCCGCGGACAGAAAGGTCAGTGCGGTTAACGCGGGTAAGGCAGCTGGCAGTATACCGAACTTCAACAACTGACCGGTATTTGCGTCCGGTACCTTGCTGTACAGGATTCTGGCGGGCGACGTGCTGATTAATAGGCACAGAAAAGATGCGATGGTGAAGAGTATCCCGAAAAGGATCGGCCTCACCTTCATCCCCGTGCAGCATCCATAGCACTGCGCATCCTGGTGATGCTCTCGTGCAGCCCAAGGAAGATCGCCTCGCCGATCAGGAAATGGCCGATATTGAGCTCGGCAAGCTGCGGGATCGCGGCAATCGGCTCGACATTGTCGTAGGTGAGTCCGTGGCCCGCATGGGGTTCCAGGCCGTTCTTGGCGGCCAGTGCGGCCATGTCGGTGAGGCGGCGCAGTTCAGCGGCACGCTCTTCGCCTTCGACCTCACAATAATGACCGGTGTGCAGCTCGATGACCGGCGCGCGCAGGCGCAACGCCGCTTCGACCTGCCGCGGCTCGGGCGCGATGAACAGCGAGACGCGGCAGCCCGCTTCGCCGAGCTTGTCGATCATCGGCGCGAGAATGTTGTGCAGCCCGGCGGCGTCGAGTCCGCCCTCGGTCGTGCGCTCCTCGCGCCGCTCGGGCACGATGCAGACCGCATGGGGCTTGTGACGCAGGGCGATGGCCAGCATTTCGTCGGTCGCCGCCATTTCGAGGTTCAGCGGAATGCTGAGCTGCTCGGAAAGACGCGCAATATCATCGTCAGTGATGTGGCGGCGGTCCTCGCGCAGGTGCGCAGTAATGCCATCGGCGCCGGCGTCCTGGGCGATCAAAGCCGCGCGCACAGGATCGGGATAGGCCGATCCGCGCGCGTTGCGGATGGTCGCGACATGGTCGATATTGACCCCGAGCCGCAGGGGGCGCGGCATGATGCTCAGGCCCGGCTGCCCGGCTTGATCGCGGGAATGTCCGCAAGCTCCGGGGGCAGGTCGTCCGGCTCGTAGACCGGGAAATTGAGGCTCACCAGCGGGAAGAAGGGGACCCCCAGGTCCGCCGTTCCGGCGGAGCGGTCGACGAGGCTGGCCTCGGCGATCACCTCGCCGCCCTCGGCACGCACGGCGTCCATGGCCTGCTTGGAGGAGAGCCCGGTCGTCACGACGTCCTCGACCATGAGCACCTTCTGACCCGGCCGGATCGCGAAGCCGCGCCGCAGCTCGAACGTGCCCTTGGGCCGCTCCAGGAACACCGCATCGACGTTGAGCGCGCGGCCCATTTCATGGCCGATGATGATACCGCCCATGGCCGGCGACACGACGAGATCGATCTGTGCGCGCAGTTCGCGCGGCAACTTCTGCGCCAGCGCCAGAGCCAGGCGGCTGGCGCGCTCCGGGTTCATGAGCACGCGTGCGCATTGCAGGTAATTGGCGCTATGCTTGCCCGATGAGAGGACGAAATGGCCTTGGAGCAGCGCTTCCGCTGTCCTGAATTCGGCCAGTATCTCCGATTCCGTCATGACCCGTTCCAGTTGTACGTCGAGCGGCGCAGATAGCCATCGCGCGCCAGACAATCAACCGCTCTGGCAACTGCTTCGGCACGCCGGGCAGCGACCGCTCTCGCAACCGCCAAAAAGGCCGATATCAGTGCTTGAGGCGTCGGGGTTGCCTGCGTATAGGGGCCAGTGATCACACACCAAATCCCATGGGGGGACGCGTGTTCCCGCGAGGGTGCGACGCGCAAACTGACGGAAAACAGGTCGACCGGATGAACAAGACGATCAATGCCTTCATCATGGCTATGGCGCTCGCGGTGAGCGCCATCGGCCAGAGCCCGGCACTCGCGCAGGACGCTGCGGCGCCTGCGGCTGCCGCAGCGAATGAGGCCGCCCCGGCCGCCGCTTCGAATGCGAGCGCGCCTGCCTTCGAATATTCGAAGCCTGTCGCCACGGTGGGCCAGCCGCAAGCCGGCGAGACCTATTTCCAGGATCAGGTGACCGCCACCGGCAAATATGCCTGGAACATGCATACCTACATCCTGATGCCGGTCATCACCGCCATCTCGATCTTCGTGCTTGGCCTGATGCTGTTTGCGATGGTCCGGTATCGGCGCGCCTCCAACCCGGTCGCCTCGAAGACCTCGCATAACACGCTGATCGAGATCATCTGGACGCTGGCGCCGGTCCTCATCCTGATCGGTATCGCCATTCCGTCGATCGACCTGCTCGCCAAGCAGTTCAAGCCCGCCCCGAAGGATGCCGTGCTCGTCAAGGTGACCGGCTACCAGTGGTATTGGGGCTACGAATATCCGGACAACGGCATTGGCGAATATGTGTCCAACATGTTGCCGGACGCCAAGGCCAAGGAGCGCGGCGAACCCCGCTTGCTTGCAGCTGACAACCGCCTGGTCCTGCCCGTCGGCACGCCGATCAAGCTGATCATCACCGGCGCCGACGTCATTCACAGCTTCTCGGTCCCGGCCTTCTGGGTCAAGGAAGACGCCGTTCCCGGTCGTCTAAACGAGAAGACCTTCACCGTGGACAAGGAAGGCGTCTATTATGGCGTCTGCTCCGAACTGTGCGGCGACCGTCACGGTTTCATGCCCATCGCCGTCGAGGTGGTGAGCAAGGAAAAGTTCGCGCAGTGGGTCCATTCGCAGGGCGGCAAGATGCGTGGCGAGGCCGAAGCCGCGCCCGCTGCTGCGCCTGCCGCCGCACCCGCCGCTGCCGCAACCAATGAAGCCGCGCCCGCCGCGGCCCCTGCCAAGTCCTAAAGGGTAGTTCACATGAGCACGACAACCGCAGATGATTTCCATGGCCATGCCCATGACGATCATCATGATGCCGATCATAAGCCGGGCTTCTTCGCCCGCTGGTTCATGTCGACGAACCACAAGGACATCGGCACGCTGTACCTGATCTTCGCGATCATCGCCGGCATCATCGGTGGCGGCATCTCGGGCCTGATGCGCGCCGAGCTTGCCCAACCGGGCATCCAATATCTCCAGACCTGGGCTGGGATGATGGAGCCGGGCGCAGGCGAGGCGCAAGCCTATCACCTGTGGAATGTGCTCATCACGGCGCACGGCCTGATCATGGTGTTCTTCATGGTCATGCCCGCGATCATCGGCGGCTTCGGCAACTGGTTCGTGCCGATCATGATCGGCGCACCGGACATGGCGTTCCCGCGCATGAACAACATCTCCTTCTGGTTGCTCATTCCGGCGTTCACGCTGCTGCTGACCTCGACCTTCGTGCCGGGCGGTTCGGGCAACGGTGCCGGCACCGGCTGGACGGTTTATGCGCCGCTCGCGACCTCGGGTTCGCCCGGGCCAGCGGTCGACCTCGCGATCCTCTCGCTGCACCTTGCCGGTGCAAGTTCGATCCTGGGCGCGATCAACTTCATCACGACCATCTTCAACATGCGCGCGCCGGGCATGACGCTGCACAAGATGCCGCTGTTCGTCTGGTCCGTGCTGGTCACCGCTTTCCTGCTGTTGCTGGCGCTGCCGGTTCTCGCAGCGGCGATCACTATGCTGCTGACCGACCGCAACTTCGGCACCACTTTCTATGATGCGGCTGGCGGCGGCGACCCCGTTCTCTACCAGCATCTCTTCTGGTTCTTCGGTCACCCCGAAGTGTACATCATGATCCTGCCGGGCTTCGGCAT
>DASWYL010000003.1:0-2062 GCA_036404995.1 Sphingobium sp.
CTGCCGATTCCGCCGGGCATGAAGTTCCCGTTCTGATTTGACGGATCTACGCGAAGCGATGGCCGGGCCAGGGATTGATCCCGTCCCGCAGCCAGAGCAGCGTTTCGAGCCAGAAACCGCTGGCATGCCGGGCGTGGAACAGGTCGAAATGACCGATTCTTGACCGGCCCAGATCATCGGGCGCCAGCATGACCTTGGTCACGCCGGCGCCCGAATAGTATCCGTGCGCACGCGCAATCGCACGATGGGTGCCGAAGGGGTCATCCGTGACGCCGAGGGCCAGGATCGGGCTGCGAATGTCGCCGAAGCGCGCGAGTATCGCGTTGCGTGACGCCGGATCGAGACGCCCCTCCAGGTCCGGACCGCCTCGAGCCCATTGATAGGCGACGCCGTCTGGCAGATCCTCGAGCCAGTTCAGGCGTCGACCGGGAAAATGGCCGAGCAGCCGGGTGAGAAGCGGCATGGCGACATGCCACTTCAGGAACATTCCGCGGCGGCAGGCATCGGGCTAATCCCGCCACCATGCATATTGCGCGCCCATGGTGAGCATGCGTTGCAACTTCGGGGCGCTCGGCGCATAGCCCGGCAATATTCCGCCGATGGAATGGCCGACGACCGACACCGGCAAACCCGAGGTGAGCGCCCGAGCCAGAACCGCCTCCACGTCCTGCTCGCCCCAGCACCGCCAGTTCCAACCTGCGCGCGTCAGACATTCCGGACGCGACAAGCCGATGCCGCGATAATCGAAGGTGATGACCTCGAAGCCATGAGCCGACAGGAAGCGGGCATAATGGTGATAGTAGTTTGCCTTCACCCCCGTGGCGGGATTGATCACGACCAGTCCCAAAACGTCGGGCCGGGCGGCGGACCAGTGATGCCCCTTCAGCACAATGCCGTCGGCGCAGGCGATATCGATTGCAGATTTCAACATGGCGATCTCGCGAAGAGCTTTGCGGCACATTTTTCCCAAGATCCCGATTGAGTATACTCACTAGTCGGTATACATAGGATATGGAACCGCTCTCGACCCGCGAACGCATCGTCGCCGCTGCCAACCGGCTGTTTTACCGGGAGGGCATCCGCGCGGTCAGCGTCGACGCCGTGGCCGAAGAAGCAGGCATCACCAAGCGATCGCTCTACTACCATTTCAAGAGCAAGGACGACCTGATCGAGGCCTACCTCGCCTATCGCGACCAGCCCAATCTCGATGCCTACAGGCGCTGGTTCGACGAGAAGGATGCTGGCACGGCCGAGAAGATAGAGGCGATCTTCGAAGGCCTGCTCGAGGCCGCGTCGCATCCGAAATGGAAGGGCTGTGGCTTTCTGCGCACCTCCGCGGAGCTCGCCAACCTGCCCGGTCATCCCGCGATTGTCCGCGGTGCCGCGCACAAGAAGAAGATCGAGGCCTGGCTGGCGGGCTGCCTTGCCGCCGATGGCATCCACCATTCCGGCGACATCGCCCGGCAGATCGTCCTGCTGATCGATGGCGCCTTCGCCGTCGTCATGCTGCATCGGGATCCGAGCTACATGCAATCCGCCGGGGCTGCGGCCCGCGTGCTGGTCGAGACGTCGCAGCGAAACACGTCCGCACAATAGCGCTTGCAAGCTCCGCCGATTTGCGCTTGATCGGATCGATTACCAGGGAGGACAACATGACCCTCGCATCGCTCGCCATCTTCGCCGGCGCCCTGCTGATTGCGGCCGGTTCGCCGGGACCCAGCATCGCAGCGCTGATCGCGCGCGTGCTGACGCGCGGTCCGCGCGATGTCTTTCCGTTCCTTGCGGCAATGTGGGTCGGCGAAGCGGTCTGGCTCTCGCTCGCGGTGCTCGGCCTGGCGGCCATTGCCGAGACCTTCCACTATCTCTTCGTCGCCATCAAATGGATCGGCGTCGCCTACCTGCTCTATCTCGCCTGGAAGATGTGGATGGCGCCCGTCGATACCGCTGGCGCTGCCCTACCCGAGGCGAGTTCGGCAGGCAAACTGTTCTTCGCCGGCCTGACGGTGACGCTCGGCAATCCGAAGATCATGATGTTCTATGTGGCACTGCTGCCGACCATCAT
>DASWYL010000004.1:0-34988 GCA_036404995.1 Sphingobium sp.
GGCAGAAAAACGGGCAACCATGTCAAACGTCTCCTTGTTCGGAGCATCGTGCGGACGGGGGGACCGGGCTCTCCGCTATAACGATGCGACCACAAAATTTGCGGGACGCGGGTCAGTTTCCGGTCGGAAAGGGCCCCGCGCTTCCGCGGGGCTTCTGTCCAGCTCGCTCGGCCTTCAGGCCGTGCAAACGAGCCGAACCGCCCCGCGAGCGCGGGTCGGTTTAATGATAATCGGCTTGATCATCGTGCTGGACATGGGGCGGGCCTCTAGCGGCCGAAAGTTAAGAAGTAAACCGCCTTAGTTTGCGGAGGCCCGAACCTTCTCCGGCAGCAAGCGGATAAGGCCATAGCGAAGCGCGGCGGGATAAAGAGACTGGTTCTCCGCCTCGATCTGCTCGATCAGGCGCCCGACGATCCGGCTTGTCGCCGCAGCGAAGGTCGCCCAATCGGCGCTGATATTCTCCTGCGTCCAATCGAGCAGGTAGGTGCCCCATTCCTCGACCAAGTCGTCGAACCGCTCGCCATGCTGTTCGGCCAGTGCGGCGAAATCGCCCTTGCCGAAATGATTCTCGGATCTGATGAACTCCGCTTCGGCGCGCAGATGGTTATCGAGCAGCCGCGCCAAATGCCGGAGCGACGCAAAGGCGGCCTCAGCATCGGCCGCGGCGCTGCGGGTGATGCCCGTCAGCGATTTGGTGGCTGATACGATCAGCGCGTGATCCTTCAACAATTCGACGAAATTCTGCATGACCTGGCGACCTCTTTTGATTGGAGCCACCCTAATGCGGTCATCATCAACAGGCTGTTACCAGCCCGTTGGTTCTTTCGATTGAATGGCCACGGAAAACGCAGCGTCAGTGTCGATTTTTCGCTATGCTTTCCTTCATGCGCTCAAGCTGCTCCGGCGTTGCCTCGGTCTGGTAGCGGGCCTTCCACTCGCTCTGCGGCATTCCGTAAATGACCGCGCGGGCCCCGTCCTTGTCGAGCGCGCCATCCGAGGCTTCCTGGATCCAGTCTGACAGGCAATTGCGGCAAAAGCCGGCCAGACCCATCAGATCGACATTCTGTGCGTCGGCGCGGTGCTGCAAATGCGTAACGAGACGGCGGAAAGCTGCTGCCGCTATCTTGTCATCGAGCGTCTCTATCGCCATTGATCGATCGTCCATTGTCGCTTCCTTGTCGTGCAGCTGGGAACGCAGCACCACCGGCCCTATGCCAACCGTTCCCATTTGGGCCAAGTCCATGTGGGAAAGTCGGCGGGCATCGCAAGAGGTTGTCGTTCGTCATGAAGAAGCTCGCTCCGCGTTCCCGCAAGGTCCGCATTCTGGCGACACTGGGTCCGGCCAGCAGCAGCGAGGAGATGATCCGCCGACTGTACCTGGCAGGCGCAGACGCCTTCCGTCTCAACATGAGCCATGGCCTGCATGAGGTTCATGCTGCCAACGTCGCGCTGATCCGTGGGCTGGAGAAGGAATTCAACCGTTCAACGACGATCGTCGCCGACCTGCAAGGCCCCAAGCTTCGCATCGGCACGTTCGACAAGGGACCGGTGATGCTGCAGGCGGGCGCCAAGTTCCTGCTCGACAAGGATTCGACGCCGGGAGACGTCCATCGCGTCAACCTGCCGCATCCCGAGATTTTTGCAGCGCTCAAGGAGGGCAGCCGCCTGCTGCTCGATGACGGCAAGCTGGTGCTGCGCGTTCAGTCGGTGAGCGACCAGGTGATCGAGACCCGGGTCGAGGTCGGCGGCGCGCTATCCGAGCGCAAGGGCGTCAACGTGCCGGACGTGGTCGTGCCCATGGCGGCACTGACGGACAAGGATCGGCGCGACCTTGCCTTCGCAATCGAGCAGGGCGTCGACTGGATTGCCTTGAGCTTCGTGCAACGCCCGGATGACCTCGCAGAAGCGCGCAAGCTGATGGGCGGCTATGGCCATCTGCTCGCCAAGATCGAGAAGCCGTCGGCAATCGACCGGCTGAGCGAGATCGTCGAACTGGCCGATGCGGTGATGGTTGCGCGCGGCGACCTCGGTGTCGAATTGCCGCCGCAGGCTGTTCCGCCGCTGCAGAAGCAGATTGTCGAGGCTGCGCGGCGATTGGGCAAGCCGGTGGTCGTGGCGACGCAGATGCTCGAATCGATGATCAAGGCGCCAACTCCGACGCGCGCGGAAGTGTCGGACGTGGCGACAGCGGTTTATGACGGGGCTGACGCGATCATGCTTTCGGCCGAGACGGCGGCCGGCGATTGGCCTGAGCAGGCCGTGGCGATGATGGATTCGATCGCCCACAGCGTAGAGCATGATCCGGGCTATATCGACCGTCTTCACTTCACCAAGACGCTGCCCGACCCGACGACCGCAGACGCGCTTGCCGAGGCGGCCCACTCGATCAGCACCAATGTGACGGCCAAGCTGATCGTGTGTTTCACGTCATCGGGCAGCACCGTGCGCCGTGTGGCACGGGAGCGTCCGTCCGTCCCAATCATGGCGTTGACGCCGCGCCAGGACACAGCACGGCGCATGGGCCTGATGTGGGGCGTCCACGCTGTTCGGACCAAGGATATCGGCAGCTTCGAGGAGATGATCGCCAAGGCCAAGCGCATGGCGCTGCGCCATGAACTCGCCAAGGGTGGCGACAAGATCATCATTCTCGCGGGCGTCCCCTTCGGCACGCCGGGCTCGACGAATGTGCTCCACGTCGCGACGATCCGTGGCGACGAGCTGAAGGGCCATACGGACTGAACGCGGCCTGCTCCAGTTGGGGGCATTCGGGCGAGCGTTTGGCGATTCGCCAGGCACATGGTATCTTGGTTAATGATCGGCAACGACTGATCTACGGGTCGCACCGGTTGTGGGGAGAGCATCATGCGACTTTTAGTGGGACTGATTGCGGCGGCAGCGTTGCTGTCGGGTGGTGCGAATGCCGCCAACCTCGTCGTCAATGGCGATTTTGAAGCCGGCAACAGCGGCTTTACCAGCCAATATATCTATGCGCCGGCCGGGAACAGCACCGAAGGCGAATATACCATTCGGTCAAATCCCTTCCCCTGGAACGGGAATTTCATTTCGGCTGCCGACCATACCACTGGCTCGGGCCAGATGATGGTGATCAACGGGTCGCCGAATGCCGGCGATATCGTCTGGCAGTCGTCCGTCATCAACCTGGCGCAGAACACCAGCTATTTCTTTGAAGCCTTCGTGATGAACGTCTGCTGCAACAGCGGCCAGGTGATCAATCCGCCCGTTCTCACGTTCAGCGTGAGCTTCGATGGCGGGGCGAAGGTGGATTTGAACACCGCCTTCACGCCGAATGTCAACGGTGTCTGGGCGGGCCTTTCCAACAGCTTCAACAGCGGCAGTGCGCTGACGGCGCAACTGTTCCTGATCAATGCCAACACAATTCGGGCGGGTAATGACTTCGCCATCGACGATATCAATCTCGACACGAAGTCGATCGTGATCGGCGTGCCGGAGCCGGAGAGCTGGGCACTGATGATCGCCGGATTCGGCCTTGTCGGCGGTGCGATGCGCAGCCGCCGGATGAAAGTGAGCTATCGCGCAGCCTGACAGGCACGTGGTGGAAAAGAAAAGGCGCCTGAGCGATGCTCCGGCGCCTTTCTTATGCGGTCAGAGTCAGCTTTAGTCCTTGCCCCAGACTTCTTCGGCGACGTCCAGCACCAGGCGCATCTTTGCGGCCTGCTGCTCGACCTCGATGTCGTTGCCATGGACAGTCGAGGCGAAGCCGCATTGCGGCGACAGGGCCAACTGGTCAAGCGCGATGAACTTGGTTGCTTCGTCGATGCGGCGTTTGATTTCGTCCTTGGTCTCGAGGTCGCCGAGCTTGGTGGTGACCAGGCCGAGCACGATCGTCTTACCCTTGGGGACGAAGCGCAGCGGCGCGAAATCGCCCGAGCGCGGATCGTCATATTCGAGGAAGAAGCTGTCGATATCCAGATGGTTGAACATGATGTCCGCGACGGGCTCGTAGCCGCCCTCGGCTGCCCAGCTCGACCGGAAATTGCCGCGGCACAGATGCACGCCGGTGACCATGTCGTCGGGCACGTCGGCAATCGCGTCGTTGATCATCTTGGCATAATGACGCGGCAAATCGTCCGGATCGAGGCCGCGCTTGCGGGCGTTCTCGCGCTGCTTGTCGTCGCACAGATAGGCAAGGTTCGTGTCGTCGAGCTGCAGATAGCGGCAGCCGGCGTCGACCAGGTCCGCGATCTCGTCGCGATAGGCGGCGCCGACATCGTCGAAGAACTCGGCCATGTCCGGATAGGCGGTCTCGCTGATGCCTTCGCGACCAGCGCGGAAGTGCAACATGGTCGGCGAGGGGATCGTCACCTTCGGCGTTTCGGTGACGACACTGGCGAGAAACTCATAGTCGGCGCGCTGGATCGGTTTGGCATGCTTGATCTTGCCGGTCACGACCATCTTGGGAGGCGCGAAATGAACGTCCTTGCCGATAGCGTTCTGAAACTGCACTTCCATGCCGCCCTGCTCCTCAATGCCGTCGAGCTGCAGGAGGAAGTCGGTGTGGAAGAATTTGCGGCGATATTCACCGTCCGTGATCGATTTGAGGCCAAGGCCTTCCTGCCATTTCACAACGCCCTTGATCGCCTCGTCCTCGACGGCGCGCAACGCAGCCTTGTCGATCTTGCCGGCGGCGAAGGCGTCGCGCGCATCAAGCACGGACTTGGGGCGAAGGAAGGAGCCGACATGATCGGCGTGGAAAGGGGGCTTGGACGTCATTGGGGTTCTCCGGCTTGCGGTATCGAGGCGTTTAGACGCGCCACATGCCTTCATGTCAAGCAACATATAAAGAATTCTTTATATGACAATTCGCATGCGAATGGCTGCCTAACCTAACGACCGGCCTTCGAGAATTTCCGGCATCCTTTTGCGGCTCCGGGCATTTGTGCATTGAAATGAAAGGAGTGCGCGGTGTTCGAAGACCTGCCGAGCCCGTTGGAGGAAATGATCGGATTGCGATCCGTGGCCGAGCAACGGCTCGAAGCCGCCATCGACCATGGCGATTCAGCGCAGATCCAGGACTGGGTGAAGCGGATCGCGGAGATCGACAAGTCACTCCGTCAATATGGCATCGAGGTCGCTAGCTGATCCCCTTCGTCGCGGCCCGGGACTAAGGGCGATACAGCCAGAAATTCTCGCCGAATCGGGCGTGCCGCGCGCCCTTCCCGCTTCTTTGCTCCGCTTGCGAGGGGGCGGTTGTCGTGATTCCCGCGCGGTCAGAGAAGGGTCGTTTCACCGCGAGGAAACGCAAGCCTAGCCGGGACGGCAAAAAGCCCGGCCAGAAGCTGACCGGGCGTTCCGTATGACGTTGGCGAGGCCGATCGGCCTCGCGCTTCGCTCAGCCCTGGCGGGCCTTGAAGCGGCGGTTCGTCTTGTTGATGACGTAGGTGCGCCCGCGACGGCGAATCACGCGGTTGTCGCGATGACGGTCCTTGAGGGACTTGAGGCTATTGCGGATCTTCATGATCGGACGTCCAGAATCTTGTGTAATGGCTGAAAATCGAAGCCGCGCCTCTATGGAGGTCGCCCATGAAAGTCAAGGCATGGCGGGCCGATTTCCGAGAATTGAGAGTCGCCTGCCGTGCTCATGCATTGATGAGGGGTGCAGGCACGGGGCACAAGTTGTAGAACGACCCATCGGACGAACGGAGATCGAAGAAATGACAAGGCGACACCAGTGGAGGACGGCGAGAGACGCGCTCACCGTGATCGCGGCATTGTCGCTCGCAGGCTGCATGACCGCGATCCCGTCTGTCGATGTGACCCGCTTCCATGATGCCGCTGTTGCCCGTTCCGGAACGGTGAGCGTTGTCGCGGCAAATCCGCGCGACGCGGCAAGCCTCGAATTCCGCACCGCCGCCAATGCCGTCGCGGCGGCGCTCACGCGCACTGGCTATACGGTGCTCGAGGAAGGCGCGAGCGGCGCGACTTTCAAGGCTGTCGTCGAGCTGCGGCGGGAGACGGTCGAGCCGTCGCGTACCCGTTCTCCGGTATCTGTGGGCGTCGGCGGCTCGACGGGGAGCTATGGCAGCGGTGTCGGATTGGGCATCGGCATCGACCTTTCGGGCAAACCCAAGCCGGTGGTGACGACGCAGCTGCGTGTGCAACTCCGCCAGGCTAGTGACGACAAGGCGATCTGGGAGGGGCGCGCCGAGACCGCCGCCAAGCAGGGATCGCCCGCTGCCCAGCCGGGTATGGCGGCCGGCAAGCTCGCCGACGCGCTCTTCGCCGGCTTCCCGGGCGTTTCAGGCAAGACCATCACCGTTCAATGACAGGCAGACTTCATGCAGATCAATGCAGCTTTTGACAGCGGCAATATCGTCGTCCGCGCCATCGAGGGAACGAGCGCTACCCTCTCCATTCGCAAGGATAATGAGAGCGACTTCTTCCAGTGGTTCCATTTCCGCGTTTCCGCGGAGGCGGGTAGCGCGCTGACGCTGCGCATCACGGGGCTGGGTGCATCGGCCTATCCCGACGGCTGGCCAGGCTATGCCGCCTGCGTCTCGGAGGATCGGGAGCGCTGGGAGCGCGCGTCGAGCCGTTATGATGCAGCGGAGGAAGGCGGTACCCTGACGATCAGCTACACGCTGGAGAGTAACGCGGCCTGGTTCGCCTATTTCGCGCCTTATTCGATCGAGCGCCATTTCGATCTTGTGGCGCAGGCGGCGAGTTGTCCGGGCGTGACGCTGCGCCAGCTGGGCACGACGTTAGATGGGCGCGCAGTCGACTGTCTGGAAATGGGCACGGGCGACAAGCCGGTCTGGATCATCGCGCGCCAGCATCCGGGCGAGAGCATGGCGGAATGGTGGATGGAGGGCGCCATCGACATGCTCACCGATCCGGCCAATCCCCATGCGCGCAGACTGCTCGCTGCGGCCAAGCTCTACATCGTACCCAACATGAACCCCGATGGATCATTTCGTGGTCACTTGCGAACCAATGCAGCTGGCGTGAACCTCAATCGTGAATGGCATGCGCCGAGCCTGGAAACGTCGCCGGAAGTGCTCTGCGTGCGTGACCTGATGGACCAGACCGGTGTCGCATTCTGCATGGATGTGCATGGCGACGAGGCCATCGCCGCTGTCTTCCTGGCCGGATTTGAGGGCATCCCGTCGATCCGCCCGGCCCAGATTGCGAGCTTTCGCAAATATCGCGACCTGCTCGCGGTGCGCACGCCCGATTTCCAGACACGGCTGGGCTATCCCGAGTCCGCCGCGGGCAAGGCCAATCTCTCCATGGCCACCTCGCAGATTGCCGAGCGTTATGGCGCGGTGGCCATGACGCTGGAGATGCCGTTCAAGGACAATGACGACTTGCCCGATCCGAAACAGGGCTGGAGTCCCGAGCGGTCCGCACTGCTTGCGCGAGACTGTTTGGCCACGCTCGCAGAGATGGTAGAAGATCTCTGAAAATATGGCGGAAGACGCGCGCAGGAGGGGGAGAGTGAGCGATGTCGATACTGGCGTTGATGGCCCTCGGGGCTGGTGCCGTGGCGATACCTGATCGTGCTGGAAGCGGCGAACAGTGGCTGGGTCCCGGCGACATTCCGAAAAGCGCGTTCGAGAGCGGCAAGGATGGCGCCTTCTTCTTCAAGGCTGTCGTCAATCCGGCCGGCAAGGTTGAACTTTGTACAATTGAAGGCTCCACCGTGCCGGCAGCGGAGGACCGCGATGCTTTCTGCAAGCGCATCAAGCAGCGCTTCGCCTATCGGCCCGTCGCGGGAGACTCGAGCTATTATGTGCTGGAGGAGAATTACGCCTTCATCCTGCCGGCAGACTGGCACCGCAATGCACTGGCGATCCCGCCCCATTTCGTCGTGGAGGTGAAGAAGCTGCCGGCGGGCGCTGGGAAGACGGCATATGTGGCCGTGAATGTCGCGGTCGACGAGCAAGGCGCGCTACGGGATTGCGGCGTGCCCGCGAACGCCGTCAATGCCACGCTGTCCCGCCTCGCCTGCGGCCAGCTGCCAAGCATATGGTCGCCGATGCCGGAGAAAAATGCTGCCGGGAAGCCGGTGGCGTATGTCCGGCAGATGCATGTGGAATTCCGCGAGCCGGGTGCCCCGGCGGGCTAGGCGAACACTTCCGCGAGGAAATCCGTCATGGCCTTCCAGCTGCGGCGGTTGGTGTCGGGCTGGAAACCGAATGTCCTTTCCGGATCGAGCGGCATGTTGTCGGCGGTGAAGGCGTGGCCGGTGTCGCTGTAGCTGATGAACTGCCAGTCCACGCCGGATGCGGTGAGTTCTTCGCACAACGCGGTCTTGGCCTGCGGGGGGCAAAGCTGGTCGTTCCACCCGTCGCAGATGAGGAGCTTGGCGGTGATTGCGGCGTTAGGGAAGGGCGGGGCGTCGTAGACGCCGTGGAAGGAGACGCCGCCCTTGATGTCTCCCCCCGCCCGGGCGAGATCGAGCACGCATTTGCCGCCGGCACAGAAGCCAATCGCGCCGAGCTTTTTCGCATCGACACCGGCCAGCAGCTTGAGTTCGGCCAGGGCGCTCAACAGCCGGTGCTTCACGACCACGCGGTCGGCCATGAAGTCGTGGAGCAGCGTGCCCGAGGAGGCCATGTCCGTGCCGCGCTTGCCCTGGCCGTAGTAATCGACGACCAGCACCTTGTAGCCCAGTGCGGCGAGCGTTTCTGCCTTGGCGAAGTCCCATTCCTTGGTGCCGAAGAAATTGGGAAAGAGGAGCATGCCGGGCTGTGGGCCGACGTCTGGATCGCCCACGAACATCGACTCGAAGGGGCCGCCCGGGCCGTCATGGATATGGACTTTGCGCTCGATGGCCATGGCTCGTCTCCGTTTCGCGATGCTATGCCCGTTTCTTGGCGCATTGATTGTCGGCGGACAAGTTGCACTGATATGAAAGACCGCTATCAGGCGGGCCAACTTCTAGAGGGAGACCCGATTTCATGCCCACGCTCGTCCTCATCCGCCACGGCCAGTCCGCCTGGAACCTCGAGAACCGCTTCACGGGCTGGTGGGACGTGGACGTGACCGAAAAGGGCGCGGCGGAAGCCAGGGCGGCGGGTGAGCTGATGGCTGCCAAGGGGCTGGACTTCGACCAGTGCTTCACCAGCGTGCAGACCCGGGCGATCAAGACGCTCAATATCGCGCTGGAAGCGATGGGCAGGCTCTGGCTGCCCGTCGAGAAGGACTGGCGCCTCAACGAACGCCATTATGGCGGTCTCACGGGGCTCGACAAGGCGGAGACGGCCGCCAAGCATGGCGAGGAGCAGGTCAAGATCTGGCGCCGCAGCTTCGATATTCCGCCGCCGCCGCTGGAAGCGGGAAGCGAATTCGATCTTTCGAAGGACCGCCGTTATGCCGGTATCGCGATCCCGGCGACCGAGAGCCTCAAGGATACCATCGCGCGCGTGCTTCCTTATTGGGAAAGCCGTATCGCGCCAGAGCTCAAGGCCGGCAAGCGCGTACTCATTTCGGCTCATGGCAATTCGCTGCGCGCTCTGGTCAAGCATCTCTCCGGCATTTCGGACGCGGATATCACCGGACTCGAAATTCCGACCGGTCAGCCGATCGTCTACGAGCTTGCCGACGACCTGACCGCGCTCGACCGCTATTATCTCTCTGAGCGTTGAGCGTTCGCGCAATTTTCCGTTTCGGCCTCTTGCGTTTTCGAAAGGGAATTGTGGCAGACCCTCGCGGTGCTTGATAAGCAGTGTCATTCCGCACTGCGGCAAAGCGGAATGAGAGCGGGGGCAGAGCATGGAAAAAGGCGAGTGGGCGTGGCGCGAAGGGCTTGAAGGCGAGATCGTCGAGGCGCTCGTTCACCGCATCGGCAAGGACGAACATGCCGCGCTGCCGCATGATTGGCTTGCCGCTACCATCTACACGCTGCGCGACGAGATTATCGAGCGCTGGATGGACTCTTCCCGTGCCGCGCATGCGGCGGGCAAGAAGCGCGTCTACTATCTCAGCATGGAGTTCCTGATCGGGCGGCTGCTGCGCGATACATTGTCGAATCTTGGCCGCGCGGGCGAAGTACGCAAGGCCCTCGAAGGACTGGGCGTCGACCTGTCCGAGATCGAGGAGATCGAGCCCGATGCCGCGCTCGGCAACGGTGGCCTGGGACGCCTTGCGGCTTGCTTCATGGAGAGCCTCGCGAGCCTCGACATCCCCGCCTATGGCTACGGCATCCGCTATGTGAACGGCATGTTCCGCCAGCGCATCGACGATGGCTGGCAGGTCGAGCTGCCGGAAAGCTGGCTTGCACATGGCAATCCCTGGGAGTTCGAGCGGCGAGAGAGCGCCTATCGCGTTGGCTTCGGCGGCGAGGTGGTCGGCGACGCTGACGGTAAGATCGAGTGGAAGCCCGCCGAGCAAGTGATTGCGATGGCGGTCGACACGCCGATGGTCGGCTGGCGCGGCAAGCGCGTCAACACACTGCGGCTGTGGAATGCCTTTCCAACCGATCCGATCCGGCTCGACGCCTTCAATGCCGGCGATCATGCCGGCGCGCTGGCGGGGCAGGTCCGTGCCGAAAGCCTCGTGCGCGTGCTGTATCCGGCGGACCAGACGGCTGCCGGACAGGAACTGAGGCTGCGCCAGGAGTATTTCTTCTCGTCGGCTTCCATCCAGGACATCGTGCGGCGTCACATGCAATATCATGGCGATATCCTGACGCTGCCGGATAAGGTTGCGATCCAGCTCAACGACACGCATCCGGCCGTCTCCGTGGCCGAATTGATGCGTATCCTCATGGATTTGCATAATCTCGAACTGGCCGAAGCCTGGGCGCTGACCAAGGCGACCTTCGGCTACACCAACCATACGCTGCTGCCCGAGGCGCTGGAGAGTTGGCCGCTGCCGCTGTTCGAACGCATGTTTCCACGGCACATGCAGATCATCTACGCGATCAACGCGATGGTGCTGCGTGAGGCGCGGGCGGCGAGGATTCTTGACGATGCTGCGGTCTCGGCCATCTCCGTGATCGACGAGAGCGGTGAGCGGCGCGTGCGCATGGCCAATCTTGCCTTTGCCGGGTCGCATAGCGTCAATGGCGTGGCCGCGCTCCACACCGAACTCATGAAGCAGACGGTGTTTGCCGATCTTCACAAACTTTACCCGGAGCGCATCAACAACAAGACCAATGGCGTCACGCCGCGCCGCTGGCTGCTCGAGTGCAATCCGGGCCTGACCAGCCTGATCCGGGAGGCGATCGGTGATGGCTTCATGGACGATGCCGAGAAGCTGACCGATCTCATCCCGTTCGCGAAGGACAAGGCGTTCGGCGAGAAGCTCGCGGCGGTGAAACGGGCCAACAAGGAGGCGCTCGCGACGCATCTGCGCCACCACATGGGCGTGCGCGTCGATCCGGCCGCCCTGTTCGACGTGCAGATCAAGCGCATCCACGAGTATAAGCGCCAGCTACTCAATCTCATCGAGACGGTGACGCTCTACGACCAGATTCGCAGCCATCCCGAGCGGGACTGGACGCCGCGTGTCAAGATCTTCGGCGGCAAGGCCGCGCCGAGCTATCACAACGCCAAGCTCATCATCAAACTTGCGAACGATATCGCCCGTCGCGTGAACAGCGATCCGTCCGTCGGTGGGCTGCTCAAGGTCGTGTTCGTGCCGAATTATAATGTAAGCCTGGCCGAGAAGATCATGCCCGCCGCCGATCTCTCCGAGCAGATCTCGACCGCCGGCATGGAAGCTTCTGGCACCGGCAACATGAAGTTTGCATTGAACGGCGCGCTTACGATCGGCACGCTCGATGGCGCCAATATCGAGATCAAGGATCATGTCGGCGACGAGAATATCGTGATCTTCGGCCTTACTGCCGAGGAGGTCGCCGAGAAGCGCAGCGGGGGTTATAATCCGCGTGCGCTGATCGAGGGCTCGCGCGAGCTGCAGCAGGCGGTCAATGCCATCGCGTCGGGGGTCTTCTCGCCCGACGATCCAGATCGGTACCGCGACCTGATGGGCGGCCTCTATGACCATGACTGGTTCATGGTGGCGGCAGATTTCGAAAGCTACGCGCTCGCCCAGCGTTCGGTCGACGAGCGCTGGACGGACGCGGCGGGCTGGAACGCAGCCTGCATTCACAATATCGCCAATGTCGGCTGGTTTTCGTCCGACCGGACCATCTCGGAATATGCGCGCGAGATCTGGGGAGTGTTGTGAAGCCACCCGGATCGGCCATCGACGCGCTTCTCAACGGAACCCACGCCGATCCTTTTTCGCTCCTGGGCGTGCATGAAGGACCCGAGGGCTGCTTCGCGCGGACCATCATCGCCGGGGCGGACAGGGTCGAGGTGCATGATCTCAAGGGCAAGAAACTCGGCGCGCTTAAGCAGTCCGATCCGCGGGGGCTCTTCGAGGGTGCGATCAAGGGCAGGCGCCAACCCGTCAGATATCATGCAAGCAATGCTGATGGCGACTGGTGGGTCGCGGATGCCTACAGCTTCGGGCCGGTGCTGGGGCCGGTCGACGACCTGCTCATCGCGGAGGGCTCGCATTTCCGCCTGTTCGACAAGTTGGGCGCGCATCTCATCGACCATGAAGGCGCGAGTGGTGTCCATTTCGCGGTCTGGGCGCCCAACGCCCGGCGCGTCTCTGTCGTCGGCGATTTCAACGACTGGGACGGCCGGCGGCACCTGATGCGCAACCGGCAGGATATCGGCGTCTGGGAAATCTTCATTCCCGACATCGGCGAATGGCGCGCCTACAAATATGAGATCGTCGGGCCGGACGGGGTGACGCTACCGCTCAAGGCCGACCCGTTCGCGTTCGCGTCCGAGGTGCGGCCGAAGACGGCATCGATGACCGCCCGGCCCGGAAAGGCCGACTGGGGCGACGAGGCGCATCGCGCCCATTGGCGCTCGATCGATCCCCGCCGCGAAGCCATCAGCATCTATGAGGTGCATCCCGGATCATGGGACCGGAACGGCTTCGGATGGTTTCTGAGCTGGGACGAAATGGCCGAGCGGCTCATTCCCTACGTGGTCGATCTGGGCTTCACCCATATCGAGTTCCTGCCAGTCTCCGAGCATCCCTACGATCCAAGCTGGGGTTACCAGACCACCGGCCTTTATGCACCAAGCGCACGCTTTGGCGATCCGGCTGGGTTCGCGCGTTTCGTCGATGGCGCCCATCGCGCGGGGGTTTCGGTGCTGGTCGACTGGGTGCCCGCTCATTTCCCGACCGATGAGCATGGACTTGCCCATTTCGACGGGACGGCACTCTACGAGCATGAAGACCCGCGCCTCGGCTTTCATCCCGACTGGAACACGGCAATTTACAATTTCGGGCGGCGCGAGGTTTCGAGCTTTCTCGTCAACAACGCGCTTTTCTGGTCGGAAGTCTATCATGTCGACGGCCTGCGCGTGGATGCCGTGGCGTCGATGCTCTACCGAGACTATAGCCGCGAGGCTGGAGAGTGGATCCCCAACAAGGAAGGCGGCCGCGAAAACTGGGAAGCGGTCGAGTTCCTGCGCGCGATGAACAAGGCGGTTTACGGGCAGCATCCCGGCACCGTCACCATCGCCGAGGAGTCGACGGCCTGGCCGGGCGTCACGCTACCCACCCATGAGGGAGGGCTAGGTTTCGGATTCAAGTGGAACATGGGTTTCATGCACGACACCCTGAACTACATGAGCCGTGATTCCGTGCATCGACGCTACCATCATGGCGAGATCACCTTCGGGCTCATGTATGCCTTTGCCGAGAATTTCGTATTGCCGCTCAGCCATGACGAGGTGGTGCATGGCAAGGGATCGCTCCTCAACAAGATGAGCGGTGACGATTGGCAGAAATTTGCCAATCTGCGGGCTTATTATGGGCTTATGTGGGGTTATCCCGGCAAGAAGCTTCTGTTCATGGGGCAGGAATTCGCGCAGCGGCGCGAATGGAGCGAGGAGCGGGCGCTGGATTGGGACCTGCGCGATGCCCCGGCGCATGAAGGCGTCCGCAATCTCGTGCGTGACCTCAATCGTCTCTACCGCGAATTGCCCGCGCTTCATGCCCGGGACTGCGAGGGCGAGGGCTTCGAGTGGCTGATCGTGGACGACCAGGCCAATTCGGTCTTTGCCTGGCTGCGCAAGGCGCCGGGCGAGAGGCCGGTCGCGGTCATCTCCAACATGACGCCGATGATGCATTCGGGTTATGGTGTACCGCTGCCGCACGACGGCAGCTGGAAGGAAGTACTGAACAGCGACGCGACCACATATGGCGGCAGCGGCGTCGGCAATATGGGAGTGGTGATGGCGAAGGATGGAAAGGCGGTACTCACTTTACCGCCACTCGCAACGATCATGCTGCAATATGAAGGTTGATCGGCGTACCCGGGAACGCCGGGATCGAAGGGAACAAGGTTCGGTGACAGGCGTGGACAGACGATTCCAGCCCCTCGCGCGCGACGCCATGGCCTATGTATTGGCCGGTGGCCGCGGCAGCCGGCTGATGGAATTGACCGACGGGCGCGCCAAGCCCGCGGTCTATTTCGGCGGTATGTCCCGCATCATCGACTTCGCGCTCTCCAATGCACTTAACTCGGGCATCCGGCGCATCGGCGTCGCGACGCAATACAAGGCGCACAGCCTCATCCGCCACATGCAGCGCGCGTGGAACTTCCTGCGCCCGGAGCGCAACGAGAGCTTCGACATCTTGCCCGCCTCGCAGCGCATCGACGAGTTCCATTGGTACGAGGGGACGGCGGACGCGGTCTTCCAGAATATCGACATCATCGCCGCGCACGACCCGCGCTACATCGTGATCCTCGCCGGCGATCATATCTACAAGATGGATTACGAGCTGATGCTCCAGCAGCACGTGCGCCAGGGCGCGGACGTGACGGTGGGCTGCCTCGAAGTGCCGCTCGCGCAGGCCACGGGCTTCGGCGTCATGGCCATCGACGATGAAGGTCGCATCACGGATTTCGTCGAGAAGCCCAAGGACCCGCCGGCCATGCCTGGCAAGCCGGACATGGCGCTCGCCTCGATGGGTATCTACGTCTTCAACACGCAGTTCCTGTTCGATCAGCTGCGTCGGGACGCCGATACGCCGGACAGCAGGCGCGACTTCGGCAACGACATCATTCCCTACATCGTCAAGCACGGGAAGGCCGTCGCGCACCTCTTCTCCTCCAGCTGCATCCGTGCTGCCGAGGAGATCGGAGAATATTGGCGCGACGTGGGCACGCTCGATGCCTATTGGGAGGCCAATATCGACCTCACCGACGTCGTTCCCAAGCTCAACATGTACGACCGCGAATGGCCGATCTGGACGGACCAGATCATCGCCGCGCCTGCAAAGTTCGTGCATGACGAGGAGGGGCGGCGCGGCCATGCGATCTCGTCGCTGATCTCGCAGGACTGCATCGTCTCAGGTGCGCTTGCCTGCCGCAGCCTGCTTTTCACCGGCGTCAAGATGGGCAGCTATTCGAGCGTCAACGAAGGCGTGATCCTGCCCTATTGCAACATCGGCCGGGGTGCGAGACTCAACCGCGTGATCGTCGACAGCGGCGTGCGCATTCCCGAAGGACTGGTGGTGGGCGAGGACCCGGATCTGGACGCGCGGCGGTTCCGGCGGACGGAGAGCGGGATCTGCCTGATCACCAAGCCGATGATCGAGCGGCTGGGATAGGGTCCATGGGGCGGCCAGCAAGCGTAAAATGGCCGCTCGCAATCGCTGCGCTTTGTTCGGCGACACTCGCTCCGGCGCAGTCCGCTCCGCCGGAAAATGGCGGTGCAGGCGACGAGGAGATCGTTGTAACAAAGGGCGCGCCGCCGACCCGTAAGGAAGTCTACGACCAGGCACTGGCCCTGAGCCGCGCGAGCCGCAAATATGACGAGAATCTCGCGCGGTTCCAGGTGCCGGTCTGTCCCGGCGTCCTGGGCTTCAAAACCGAAGCCGCCAACGTCATCATCGAACGCATCCGCGCCAATGCGGTCCGCGTCGGGGTAAAGCAGGCCAAGGGAAAATGCTCGCCCAATCTCATCGTTGCCATCGTCGACGACGGCGGGACGTTGTTGTCCAATCTCGAACGGACGCGACCGCAGATTTTCAGCCTGATTTCTGCTTCGGAGCGAGCGGAGCTCCTGACTGACACCAGACCGGTGCGCGTGTGGAGCAATATCGTCACGCTGCGTGACGACGGCATTCCCATCCCGCGGGCGGCGGACGGCAAGGAAATGTTGCCCAGCGTGTGGGGCTACACGAACCGGTGGTTCGTCAAATTCCATCGAGACATTCTCGCGGCATTGGTCGTCTTCAACCGCGAAGACATATTGGGCATGACCTATGTCCAGCTTGCGGACTATGCGACGATGCGCGGTCTTACCCATACCCGCGACGCGAGCGGCAATGAGCCGATGCCGACGATCCTTGGATTGTTCGCGCGGGATGATCGCGACATTCCGGAACTGACCAGCTTCGATGTCGGCTATCTGCGCAGCCTCTATTGGGAAGCGGCAACGGAATCGTCGGTCAGCAAGCTTCTCCGTATCCGCAGGCAGGCCGAGAAGGCGCAGCGAGAGGCAATGGAGGCCGATCCCGCCGCTGCAGAGGTCGCCCGACCCTAGCCGTAATAAGCATTGATGAACGGCTCGAGAAACGTCCGATATGGCTCGGCCGCGCCGATTGCGCCGCGATGGATCGGCTGACGCACCTGAACCATGCTGGCTGTCATCACCGGTCGCTTGTTTTCGTGCGGCGTGAAGACCTGTGGCTCTTGTGCGAGGCCGCAATGCGCGAGCATACGCGGAATCCATTTGCCTGGATCGGTCGTCAACCCTTCGTAAGGGAGGACCAGGAGGCGGTCGCCGAGGATCTCTCGCCATCGCGCGAGCAGTTGGTCCTCGATGCGGAAATGCGCGGCGATATCCTTGAGATCATAGCTCCAGGGCATGGCGGCGCCCGCAAAGCTCGTGCGGAAACACGACCAGGCGCAGTCCAGCGGATCGCGCGTCATCCAGATCAGCGGCGCTTCGGGCAGCAGGGCCGCGGCAAGGCCGAGGAATCGGCTTGCCTCGAGTGTCTTGTCCACGATGCGCCCCGGTGCAGGATAGAGCTCGGCCAGCCAATGGTTCCACAGGCGGGCGGGAGAGGTGGCGCCCCGGGTTTCGACGTGGCGGGCAAGCGCCGCCCAGTCCGTACCGCCCACTTCGTCGGCCAGCAAGTAAAGCCGGGCGGTCTCGCCTCCGTCGCTGACGGCGCTATGGCTGGTGAGGATCTGCTCCACGAGCGTCGTCCCCGACCGCGGCAGGCCGGTCACGAAGATCGTCCGCGCGGTTGGTCCGCGCTGCTGCCGAGCAATAGCGGCGATGCCGTCGGCCGTGTAACCATCGATCGCGCGCGCGGCCGTTGCCCGATCCGCGCCCAGGTCATAGTGGATCATCGATTTGGCCACACGAGCGCCGTTCGCGAAGGCGTCGAAAGCGAGTGCATGGTCGCCGCGATCTGCATGCGCCTTGCCCAGCGCGTAGAAATAGGGGCCCCGCTGCTCGGGCGCGGAGCGTTCCATGCTGGCGGCGCCCTCGATCAGGCGTTCCGCAAGCTCCGGGTGCTGTGCAAAATCGACGGCCATGGAGAGCGAGAACCATGCGAAACCCATTTGCGGCCGCATGCGAGTCAGCCGCTCGAGATGGCCTCGCGCCTCGTCGATCCTGCCGAGGTTGAGCGCGGCGGTGCCCTGCCTGTAGATGTTGGCCGCCGGGTCCGGGATATTTTCGGGAATGGTCCGCAGCAGTTCGTCCGCCTCCTGCCAGCTGTTCAAAAGCGTCAGGAACTCGACTTTCTTGAATTGCGCGCTCGGGCGCCCGTTCCAATAGGCGACGAACAGGTCGATCGCCTGCAAGGCGAGCCGGTGTTCGCCGTACCCTGCCGCCATTTGTGCAAGCTGCTGCCACTGATCGCCCATCGGCGCGCGCAGGGCGACGAGCTGGCTGATGATGTTGCACACCGCCACGCGATCGCTGCGCTCAAGCGCGGGCTGGATCTGGCTGACCAGCGCAAGGGCGTTGGCTAGATCACGATCGGCCATGTCATCCGTGCCGCGAATATGGGTATTTGTCGCCGAGCGCGACTCGGCCTGACTCGCCAGAGTACCGCCCCGGCCCGCGATCCTGTTCCAGCCGTGCAGGTCGAAAGAAATTGCGGGTGCACGATGCCTCTGGTGCGGAATTTGTGGATTCGCGTCGTCTAATGGGTAGACCGTTCTATTATCTTTTTTGTTTCATTCGTGAAATCAGAGGCTTCCCTCTGAAATATTCCGCTGTGCGAAATCGCTGTTGGTGAGCGCGCTTGTTCGTGCCGCGGCGCCCGGACATAAAATGCACAGGAGAGGATGCCGCATCATTAAGCGGACGCCCGGCAAGAGAAGGCTTGATCGCTGATCGCCAAGGACGATTCCAAAGGGCCCAAGCCCATCCAGATCCGGGCGGACATTCTCCGTGGCTGGGAGCCATCTGCACCCTTCGATATGCAGCAGGGGCGCGCGACCGTGGGTGACGATCCAACTGCCGATCCGAACGAAGACGCGCGTGACGCGGGCTGGCGTGACGAAGATCTCAAGCGGGCGATTGCCGTCGCCGAGGAAGCCGGGCTGACATCGTACCGCATCGAGATTGCGCCCGACGGCACGATCACCATCTTCGTGGCGGACCTGACGCCGGGCGGTGAATAAGCCACTGATCGCGGTCCGCCGAGGATAGGCTTTATTTCCCGGAAACTGCCATTAGGGTGCCCGCGTGCCCGATATCTCCGTCCTTTCCGTTGCATCCGAATATTGGCCGCTCGTAAAGACGGGGGGGCTTGCCGATGTGGCGGGCGCGCTGCCGGCAGCCGTGGCAGCGCATGGCGTGAGCATGACGCCGTTCATGCCGGGCTACCCTGCGGTCATGAAGGCGCTGGGGCGCAAGCGTGTGCTGCACAAATATGGATCACTGCTCGGTTCTCCGGCGCGCATTCTCGCGGGAAAGCATGGCGAGCAGCCGATCCTGGTGCTCGACGCCCCGGGCTTTTTCGAACGCGACGGTGGTCCTTATTCGGATTCAATGGGGCGCGACTGGCTCGACAATGGCCTCCGCTTCGCCGCCTTCTCTCGCGCGGCGGCCGATCTCGCCGCAGGCCTGGCGGGGCACAAGCCTTTCGATATCCTTCATGCGCATGACTGGCAGGCGGGTCTCGCGCCGGCTTACTTGATCTATGCGACGCCGGGAGACAATCGCCCGCGCACGGTAATGACCATCCACAACATGGCCTTCCAGGGCTTTTTCGGCGCGGATTTCTTTCCGCGACTGGAGTTGCCGCAGCCGGCATGGTCGATCGAAGGCGTGGAATATCATGGCGGGGTGGGCTTCCTGAAGGCGGGCGTAGGCCTTGCCGACGCCATTACCACCGTGAGCCCGAGTTATGCCGAAGAAATCCGCAGGCCCCAGTTCGGCATGGGGCTCGAAGGACTGATCCTGGGCCGGCAGGATCGCCTCTCCGGCATCGTCAACGGGATCGACCCGGCGATCTGGAACCCGGCGACGGACCCGGCGCTGGCGTCGACCTTCACCGCGGAAACATTGAAGAAGCGCGGCAAGAACAAGCGTGCGGTCGAGGCCGCCTTCGGTCTCGAGCCAGGCGACGGCCCGCTCTTCGTGGTGATCAGCCGTCTTACCTGGCAGAAGGGCATGGACGTGTTGATCGAAGTGCTCGATCATCTGGTCGGACTGGGCGGGCGACTTGCGCTGCTGGGATCGGGCGACGCGGCGATCGAGGCCGGACTGCGCGAGGCGGCGGGGCGGCATCCCGGGCGGATCGGCATCCGCACGGGCTATGACGAGGCGCTCTCGCATCTCATGCAGGGTGGCGGTGATGCGATTCTGGTACCGTCGCGTTTCGAGCCCTGTGGCCTCACACAGCTCTATGGGCTGGCTTATGGCTGCGTGCCGGTCGTGGCGCGTACCGGCGGCCTCGCCGACACCATCGTCGACGCCAATCTCGCTGCGGTGAGCGCTGATGCGGCAACCGGCATCCTCTTCTCGCCGCTCAACTATGAGGGGCTGTCCCAGGCCATTACGCGCGCGGTGCGGTTGCACGCAGACCGCGATGCCTGGGTGCGTATCCAGAAGCGGGGCATGGCCGCCGACTTCAGCTGGACGCGCAGTGGAAAGACTTATGCGGCACTTTATGCCCGCCTCAAGGAGCATGCATGACGATCCGGACCGTTCCGACGACCCCTTTCGATGGCCAGAAGCCGGGCACATCGGGCCTGCGCAAGAAGGTGAAGGTCTTCGCGCAGCCCAATTATTCTGAGAATTTCGTCCAGTCAGTGTTTGACGTGGTCGAAGGTAAGGATGGCGCCACGCTCGTGATTGGCGGCGATGGGCGTTACCATAATCGCACGGTGATCCAGCAGGCGATCCGCATGGCGGCCGCGAACGGCTTTGGGAAGGTCCTGGTCGGGCAGGGCGGCATTCTCTCGACGCCGGCCGCGAGCAATGTCATCCGCCAATATAGCGCGATCGGCGGCCTCGTCCTCTCGGCGAGCCACAATCCCGGCGGACCGGACGAGGATTTCGGTATCAAGTATAATGTCGCCAATGGCGGCCCGGCACCGGAGAAGATCACCGACGCCATCTACGCGCGGACGGCGACGATCAACCGCTGGCTGACGGTCGACGCAGCGGACATCGATCTCGACACGATCGGCGCAACGAACGTTGGCGGCATGGCGGTCGAGGTGATCGACAGCGTCGCGGACTATGCGGCGCTCATGGAGACGCTGTTCGACTTCGATGCGATCCGGGCCATGGCGGCAAGCGGCTTCACGCTCGCCTTCGATGCGATGAGCGCGGTGACCGGTCCCTACGCGCATGAGATTTTCGAAAAGCGGCTCGGATTTGCGCCGGGCACGGTGCGCAATGGCACGCCGCTCGAGGATTTCGGGCATCATCATCCCGATCCGAACCTCGTCCATGCCAAAGAGCTGTACGACCTCATGATGAGCGATGCGGCGCCGGATTTCGGCGCGGCCTCGGACGGCGATGGTGACCGCAACCTGATCATCGGCAAGGGCCGCTTCATCACGCCGTCGGACAGCCTCGCCATGCTGGCGGCCAATGCCCACCTCGCCAAGGGCTACAAGAGCGGCCTCAAGGGGATCGCCCGCTCCATGCCGACCAGCGCCGCCGCCGACCGGGTTGCACAGGCGCTTGGCATCACCTGCTACGAGACGCCGACGGGCTGGAAGTTCTTCGGCAACCTGCTCGACGCCGGCATGGCGACGATCTGCGGCGAAGAAAGCGCGGGAACCGGCAGCGATCATGTCCGCGAGAAGGATGGGGTCTGGGCCGTCCTGCTCTGGCTCAATATCCTGGCCGTGCGGAAGATTTCCGCCGATGCGCTGGCGCGCGACCATTGGGCGCGGTTCGGCCGGAACTATTATGCGCGCCACGACTATGAAGCGATCGAGACCGACAAGGCCGAGGCGCTGATCGCCGAGTTGCAGGCCTCGCTCGACGACCTGCCGCACCAGGCCTTCGGACCGCTGGTCGTCGCGGAGGCGGACAGCTTCTCCTACACCGATCCGGTCGATGGTTCGGTGAGCAGCAACCAGGGCCTGCGCATCCTGTTCGAGGGCGGTTCGCGGATCGTGTTCAGGCTTTCAGGGACGGGCACGCAGGGAGCCACACTGCGCGTCTATCTTGAACGCTACGAAGACCGAACAGGCGCTCTCGATGAAGAGACGGGGGCCATGCTGGCCGATCTGGCGGCGGCGGCGGACGCTATTGCCGGCATTGCGCGCCATACCGGCCGGACCGCGCCGGACGTGATCACCTGACGATGGAGCTCGGCGCGCGGCTGACGGAGAGAGGCGCGATCTTCGCTGTGCGCGCGCCTCGAGCAGAGGCTGTCACGCTCTGCCTCTTCGACGGGAAAGAGGAGCGGCGTCATGCCATGGCCCGACGCGGCGACGACTGGTGCGGCGAGGTGCACGGCGTCGTTGCTGGACAGCGCTATGGCTATCGCGCGGAAGGCGAATGGGCGCCGGAGCGAGGCCATTGGTTCGATCCCGCCAAGCTGCTTGTCGATCCCTATGCGACCGCGGTCGACCAGCGCTTCGGCTGGCATCCCGCGCTTAATCAATATGGTGTCGAGACGGCGACTTTGGTGCCGTGGTCAGTGCTGGAGGCTACCCTGCCGGATGTCGAGCGCGCAGCGCCGGTTTTCACGCGCGGCGGGCTGATCTATGAAATCAACGTACGCGGCTTCACGATGCTGCATCCGGACATTGCCCCGGAGCAGCGTGGCACGGTGGCAGCACTCGCTCATCCCGCCATCATCTCGCATCTCCAGAAGCTGCGCGTGACGGCGGTGGAGCTCATGCCGATTGTCGCCTGGATCGATGAGCGACACTTGCCGCCGCTCGGTCTTTCCAACGCATGGGGCTACAACCCCGTCGTGCCGATGCCACTTGATCCGCAGCTGTGCCCCGGCGGCATGGCCGAGTTGCGCGCGACGGTTGCGGCGCTCCACGCGGCGGGGATTGGCGTGATCCTCGACCTGGTATTCAACCATACCGGCGAAAGCGACGATCACGGACCGATCCTGTCGCTGCGCGGGCTCGACGATGCCGCCTATGCCAGGGAGCCGGACGGACGCCTGATTAACGATACCGGCACCGGCAACACGCTCGATTTCTCGCAGAAGCCGGTGCGCGACCTCATTCTTGCAAGCCTGCGCCATTTCGTCAGGCACGCCGGCATCGACGGCTATCGCTTCGACCTCGCGCCAGTGCTGGCGCGCGGGCCTGCATTCGACCCTGCCGCGCCGATCTTTGCAGCGATCGCAGACGATGCCTGGCTCGCTGATCGCGTCCTGATTGCCGAGCCCTGGGACCTTGGTCCGGGCGGATATCGGCTCGGAAAATTTCCAGATAACTGGTTGGAATGGAACGATATATTCCGCGACGACGTGCGTCGTTTCTGGCGCGGTGACGGCGGTATCGGGTCACTCGTGACACGCCTTTGCGGCTCGTCCGACATCTTAGGAAAGCCGAGCCGCACGGTCAATTTCCTCGCCGCCCATGACGGGTTCACGCTCGCCGACACGGTCGCCTACGAGGCCAAGCATAATGAGGCCAATGGCGAGGGCAATCGCGACGGCCATAACGAGAATTGCAGCTGGAACAATGGAATCGAAGGACCGAGCGACGATCCGGTAGTCACTGCGGCGCGCGCGGGCGACCTGCGCGCTCTGCTCGCCACCCTTTTCGCCTCGACTGGCACGATCATGCTGACCGCTGGCGACGAGTTCGGCCGCAGCCAGCGGGGCAACAACAATGCCTATGCGCAGGACAATGAAATCGGCTGGGTGGCCTGGGCAGGACGCGACACGGCGCTCGAGGATTTCGTCTCGCGGCTTTCGAACGCGCGCGCCGAAGCGCTTGCCGCCTTTGTCCAATTTCCCGAGCCCGGCGTGTGGACGCGGCTCGATGGCGCGCCGATGACGGTCGCCGACTGGGAGTCGCCCGAATGTGAGGTTGTTACCTATGAATCCGTCCTGGGCGACGGCAAGCGCTTCCGTCTCAAAGTGGATCGAAATGCAAAAAGTGTCTTTGTTGACATAGGTTCCGAATGAGTGAAAATCGGCCTGGTCAAGTCAGTCTGCGAGACCTGACCCTTTAAAAAAGTATAGCAATTACTGTTGCATGCGCTTTTCCGGCCTTCCGGCAGACGGTCCAGACGTGCATGGTCGGTCCGGGCGTTCCAGAGAGTCGATCCGGTCCGGCGGACGAGCAGACGGGAGAGGGGTTTCATGAAGGATTTGCAGGGCCAGCTGGCCTTCATCACGGGCGGCGCCTCGGGCGCCGGCCTGGGGCAAGCCAAGGTCTTCGGGCGCGCGGGCGCCTCGGTTGTGATCGCGGACGTTCGCAAGGAAGCCGTCGATCAGGCGCTCGCCGATCTGCGCGCCGAGGGCATCACGGCCTATGGCATTGTGCTCGATATCACGGACCGTGCGGCCTATGCCGCTGCGGCGGACGAGGTGGAGCGCGTCTTCGGCGGTCCGCCCACGATCCTCTCAAATACCGCGGGCGTGAACAGTTTCGGTCCCATCGAAAACAGCACCTATGATGATTTCGACTGGATCGTCGGGGTCAACCTGGGTGGCGTCATCAATGGCTGCGTGACCTTCGTCCCACGCATGATCGCGAGCGGAAAACCCGGTCATATCGTGTCGGTCTCATCGATGGGCGGCCTGCAGGGCACCTTCATGGCTGCGCCATATGCAGCCGCCAAGGCAGCGGTGATAAACCTGATGGAGAGCTACCGGCAGGGGCTCGAGAAATACGGCATCGGCGTTTCGGTGGTCTGCCCCGCCAATATCAAGTCGAACATTGCCGAGGCGAGCAAACTCCGCCCGCCACAGTTCGGCCAGACCGGCTATGTCGAAAATGCGCAGTCGATCGCTTCGCTGCAATCGATCCACCAGCATGGACTTGAGCCCGAGGCGCTGGCGGAGGCGATCTTGACAGGCATCAAGGACAATGCGGCCTACATCATCCCCTATCCGGAAGTGCGAGAAGAGCTCGAGAAACACTTCAAGGAGATCGTCGACAGCGTTGCACCCCTCGAAAGCGATCCGGAAGGCGCGCGTCAGCGCGTCGAAGCGCTTGCGAATTGGCGTGCCGCGCGTAGCAAGGTCTTCAACGAAGAGACCGACTGACAGGTCGGATGCCAGGAGAGACGACCCAATGCTGACTCTTTACAGCTTCGGCCCCGGTGCGAATTCGATGAAGCCGATGGCGACGCTCTACGAGAAGGAGCTGGACTTCAAGATTCGCTTCGTCGACCCGTCCAAGTTCGAGCAGCATTCCGACTGGTTCAAGAAAATCAATCCGCGCGGGCAGGTCCCGGCGCTCGACCATGACGGCAAGATCGTCACAGAATCCACCGTGATCTGCGAATATCTCGAGGACGTCTTCCCCGACCAGAATCCGCTGCGCCCCGCCGACCCCTATATGCGTGCGCAGATGCGGATCTGGACCAAATGGGTGGACGAATATTTCTGCTGGTGTGTCTCGACCATCGGCTGGCACTACGGCATCCGCCCGATCGCCCAGAAGATGACTGATGCGGAGTTTGAGGAGCATCTGAAGAATGTTCCCATTCCCGAGCAGAAGGTGAAGTGGCGTCACGCGCGCAACGGCTTCCCGCAGGAACTGCTCGACGAGGAGTTCCGCAAGGTGCGCGTCTCTGCACAGCGGCTGGAAGAGACGCTTTCGAAGCAGGATTATCTGGTGGAGAGCGGGTTCAGCCTCGCAGACATCTGCAACTTTGCCATTGCGAGCGGGCTTGATCGCCCGGGTGGCTGGTTCAACGACTTCGTGAACGAGAAAGACACGCCTGGCCTCATCGCGTGGCTGAACCGCATCAGGGCGCGTCCGGCCATCGCCAAGATGTTCGCCGAGGCCAAGCGCGAAGAGCTGCTGAAGGACCGCTGAGCCATGGCCAAAAATAACACCATCACCCTCTATGACTTGCAGCTCGAAAGCGGATGCACGATCAGCCCTTATGTCTGGCGCACCAAATATGCACTGGCGCACAAGGGCTTCGACATCGACATCGTGCCCGGCGGCTTCACCGGCATCGAAGAGCGGACGGGCGGTAAGTCCGCGCGCTGTCCCGTCATCGTCGATGACGGCGAGTGGATCCTCGATAGCTGGGTGATCGCCGAATATCTGGATGAGAAATATCCCGACCGGCCGATGCTCTTTGAGGGCGAAACCCAGAAGAACCTCATGAAGTTCCTCGATAACTGGATCTGGTCGACGGCGGTCGGTCCCTGGTTCCGCTGCTATATCCAGGACTATCACGATCTCTCGCTGCCGCAGGACAGGGACTATGTGCGCTGGAGCCGGGAGCAGTGGTTCCTGGGTGGACAGACGCTCGAGGACGTGCAGGCCGGCCGCCAGGACCGGCTGCCGTTGGTGCCGCCGACGCTGGAGCCGTTGCGCAAGATCCTCGGCGAAACCAAATGGCTGGGCGGTGACAAGCCCAATTTCGCCGACTATTCAGCCATGTCGAGCTTCCTCTGGTGCGCGTCGGTCGCGACCACGCCGCCGCTGACGGAGGATGACCCTTTGCGCGACTGGCTTGACCGGGGCTTCGACCTGTTCGGCGGCCTTGGGCGGCATCCCGGCATGCATTCGCTTTTCGGCCTCAAGCTGCGGCCGGGCGACGCGGAGCCGTTCGTAAAGGTCACGGGGCCGGCAGGCGCGGGCGGGCAGGGCATCAATACCGGCCCATCGACGACGAAAATGCCGGAGCGGCAGGCCGCGAAAGTGGACTGATGCATTTCCTCCGCTGAAGCGGCGAGGAAAAAGCCTCGCGTATCAAAGGGTGTGACATCCCCTATCCGTCCCGCTACCGGTCAGGCGTGGCCGCCGGAAGAGCGGCGCTCTCAGGACGGGGAAACAGCGTGAAGCGTGCGGGTTATTTGCTGGGAAGTCTGTGTCTTGCGTTGACGCAGCCGGTCATGGCGCAGGACGCGAACGTTCCGCACAAGGACGTCTTCGAAGCCGACTTCTTCAAGACCTTCTCGCCCTCCAACGCGCTGCAGATGGTCCAGCGCCTCCCGGGTTTCCAGCTGGAGAGCGGGAGCACCGAAGTGCGTGGCTTCGCGCAGGCTGCAGGCAATGTCGTCATCAACGGCCAGCGGCCGAGTTCTAAGAGCGACACGATCGACACGGTGCTCTCGCGTATCCCGGCATCCCGCGTCCTTCGTATCGAGCTCACCTCGGGCAATGCATTCGGGTCCGACTATGCTGGCAAGGCGCAGGTCGCAAACGTCATCCTGACAAATGCGGGCGGGCTCGCGGGCAATCTTGAGGGCAGGCTGGAGCGCGAGTTCACTAAGCGCGTGCTGCCCAAGATTGCCGCCTCGGCAGTGCTGCGCAAAGGGGCGTCGACCTTCAGCGCATCAGCCAGCTACCAGCTCTACAGCGCCGTCACCGAAGATGGCGTTGACCGGCTACGGAACCTGCCGTCGGGAACGGAGAGCGAGTTCCGCAACGTCTTCAGCCGCAACACTGAGCCTTTTACCAATGTCGCGCTCGGCTGGGCCTATGAGGAGGCGCCTGACAAGAGCTTCCACATCAACGGCAAGGCCAATTGGGACAAGTGGACGTACCTGCAGACCAGCAATGTCTATAATGGCGGGACACTGACGCGAGACAGCGTCTATTATGAGGACCATCTCTGGCGGACTTGGGAACTGAGCGGCGACATGACGCGACCGCTGGGCGGCGGCGCGATCAAGTTCAATGCGCTGGCCACGCACCGCCATCGCGGCAACAGTGACGAACTGAGCAACGTGGTCCATGTTGGCAGCCCGCAGAACGGCTTCTTCCAGCGTTTCGACGACTGGCGCACCGAGCGCGTGGGGCGCGTCGCGTGGAGCCACCCGAATGTGGCCGGCTGGACGATCGAGCTTGGTACGGAGGCCGCGTATAATCGCCTCAAAAGCGACCTCGACCTCTTCTCGGTCACCCCGAACGGTGCGCGGACGCCGATCAACCTGCCGATCGCCGACGCCATCGTCTCGGAAGTGCGCGGTGAGGTTTTCGCCAATGCCGGGCGCAAGATCGCGAGCAATCTGCGGCTCGACATCGGTGTCAATTTCGAGGGCTCACGGCTCAAGGTGACCGGCGATGCGAACGCGCGGCGCACGCTCAAATTCCTGAAGCCGAAGGCGTCGCTCGACTGGACGCCGGGCGCCTGGCATGCGCAGCTCAGCGTCAAGCGCACCGTGAGCCAGCTCAATTTCAGCGATTTCGTGAGCGCCGCCGACTTCGAGGCCAATCAAAGCAATGGCGGCAATGCCGAACTGGTACCGCAGCGAAGTTGGGAATTGCTGCTGAGCGCGGATCGCGCCGTGCTGGGCGACGGGCGCATTAAAGTCGAGCTCGGGCACAACTGGGTTGCGCAGGTGCAGGACCGCGTACCGGTCTCGGGCGGGTTCGATGCGCCAGGTAATCTCGGCAATGGCGAGACGTGGATCGCACGATCTAACATAAATCTGCCACTCGGGCGCGTGGGCCTCAAGGGGATGCGGATCAGCCTCTACGGTTCCTATGTCAGCACGTCGGTGCGCGATCCGTATACACTCAAGGACCGGGCATTCTCGGGCAATTCGCTGTTCTTCTACACCGGCGAACTGCGGCAGGATCTCGGCAAGTTCGCGTGGAGTGTCTCGATGTCCGGCAATACCGGATCGACGTTCTTCCGGCTGGGCGAGACGGACACCAGCCAGAATGCCTCGCCGAGCATCTCCGCCTTCATGGAATATCGGCCCAATGCGCGCACGACGGTCACCTTCGGCGCGGACAATCTGCTCGACAGCCCGAGCAAGCGCTGGCGCTATTTCTATGCGCCCAGCCGCAGTATGCCCAACCCTTTCCAGCAGGAATATCGCGAGCGCAACGGCCACCGGACTCTGTACCTGACAGTGAAGCGCAGTTTCGGTTAAGTGCGGCTATGCCCCATTTCTGCCGTCATTCGTTCAGCAACGGTGCATTGCTAATTTTGCATTGTCCATTTGCGGCCACAATCATCGCCTAGCGGCTGGCCGCGAGGCACCAGTGAACGGAGCCAGGAGTTAAGCTGCCGATGTCGATGTCGAACCTGCTGTTGATTGCCGCCGCCGCCATTCCGCAGCCCGGCCAGCCCGGCTATATCCCGTCCTCGCCCGATCTTGGCATGGCCGAAGGCAAGTGCCGTCCAAACGAGAGTGGCCCGGCCTATATCATCTCGGTGACCGGCCTCAAGGACCGCAAAGGCATGCTGCGCGTTGAGCTTTACCCGAACAACGACAAGGATTTCCTGGCGGACGACAATATCCTTGTCATGGAAGGCAAGGCGTTTGCGCGCGTCGCGCAACCGCTCCCGCAGAAGGGTGACGTCTCGATCTGCATCCGTGCGCCGGGGCCCGGTACCTACACGCTCAGCGTGATCCAGGACCGCAATTCCAATCGCAAGTTCGAATATGGGAATGAGGGCGCCGGCTTCCCCCGAATCGGCAATCTCGGCCGCAACAAGCCTAAGGCGGCGGATGTGGCGGTCTCGGTGGGCAACTCGCCCCAGGCGGTGACCGTGCCCATGCAGTATTTCAGCCTGTTCAGGCTGGGTCTGGCAAAGAACTGAGGCTGGACACCGGGGGTGGCGCCGGTTGGACAGAGCGGCGCTGCACCACCGGATTGGCGATCAGCGCCTCATAATAAGCGAAAAGATCGGCGAAATGTTCGTCGATCGTGCGCACGTGCTTGGCCATTTCGACGGCTCGGGCGCGGACGGCCTCGCGCGGCGTGGCGATGAAATCGAGAATGGCATCGGCGGCGGCGCGCGGATTGGCGGACTCGTAGATCCAGCCATGCGCGAGCTTGGCGTGATCCGAAGCGCCGCCCCGGTCGGGCATGATCAGTGGCAGACCGGCCGCGCGCGCCTCGCCGCCGACGGTGCAGAACACCTCGGCCTCACAACCGTGAAGCAGCGCATCGCAGCTGGCGAAGAGCCGCGCGACCTCATGTCGGTCCGAGACCGGCGTCAGCAGGTGGACATGCGGGTTGTCAGCCGCCGCACGCGCGACCCGGGCGCGATCACGCCCGTCGCCTGCGATGACGAGTCCGACCGGCGCCTTGACGCCTGCCAGCGTCACGGCCTCGATCATCATCGGCCAGCGCTTCTCCGGGCCGTGGCGCCCGGCACCGAGCAGCAACGTCGCGTCAGGCCCGAGCGAGCAGCGTTCAAGAAGGCGGGCGCGAAGTCCCTCGTCGCGCCATTCGGGCGAGAAGATTCCGGGCTGGACGCCCATGGGATTGGTGACGACGCGCTTCATGCCGCCAGCGAGAAGCCGGTTGGTCTGGTCCTCGCCCGTTGTGACGGCTCCGTCGAAGAGCCGGTCCATACGTTGCAGGTGATGCCAGAACATGCCGAACATCCGGTCGATGATCGGGCGCGAGAAGATCGGGTCGAACCAGCGATAGGCATAAGCCGACATCGGATCGGCATGCATGACGAGCGCACGCGGCGCCCGGCCCGCCCATTCGCCGACATAGCGCGCGCTGCGCCACGGCGAGGAGCACTCCACGACATCGGGCTGGAGCTGGTCCAACGTCGCATGCAGCGTCTCGACGTCCCGGAAGTAATGGTAGCGCCTGTCCAGCGGGAACTGGGGGTTTTCAAGATAGACGACCTTGGCATTGGGCCCGCGCTCTTCCGTCCGGTAGCCAGGACCCGGCGCAATGCAGATCACCTCATGCCCGGCAGCGGGGCCAGCGAGCAGCTTGCGGTCGATATAGGTTTTTACGCCGCCGCCATAAGGCGTGTAAAAAGCGGCGACGTCGACGATGCGCATGCGTGATCAGCGGGCCGGACAGACGCGGTCGCGCCGCGCTTCCGGCGTCACTCGGTGGCCTCCCGACGGGAGGGACGGATCGTCACCAGATCGCCGACCGCTAGTATCGCCGCAAGCGTCAGGTGGGTCACGAAGACAAGCGCCGCCATGAAGGCGAGCAGAACCTGGAGTTGCGTGTCGTGGCCGATCACAAGGATCGCGAAACCGACCAGCAACACATCCTTGTTGGGGATGAGCGGCAGGCGCGAGAGCAGCATCTTGGCCGTCGCAAGCAGGAGCCACATGTAGAGCGGGACGTTGGGCAGGGCGAGGCTCCAGGCCAGTGCCTGCAGGCCGTTGCCGATCGCCAGTGCGCCGAAATGCATGCCCGCGATGCCCCAGAGCTGCTGGCGGCTCAGGCTGAAGATCCGCTTGCCGAAAACAACGATGCCGGTGGAAATGAGCGTGATGACGCCGATCGAGGCGGCCAGCGCCTGGCCGGAAAAACCTAGTTGCAGCGTGCGCGCATAGGGATAGGCGGCAGCCATGAGCGCGAGCGTCGTCAGGTTCGAGACAAGCGCGGAGAGGATGGAGACATCCTTGACCGCGCCGAAAGGCGATCCTTCCATCCTCACTTTGCGGCGTGCCCAGCTGTAGAAATAGGCTTCGCCGAGATAGTCGACGAGCAGGCCATTGCTGATATTTTTCCGAAGCAGCGCGATCATGCCCTCGAAGGGGATTTTCCACAGCCACTTGTAGATCAGGAATTCGTTGATCGTGCCGACGAAATAATAGGCGATGAATACCGCCCAGAATAGAGGGTTACGCGGCACGACCGAGACAAGCTGGTTGAAATCGAACTCGCGGAAATGCCAGGCGACGACCGCGAGCAGCGCGATCGACAGCGCGGGCGTGATCCATGCCCAGATGGCGGACTGCCGCACAGGCAGTGGCATCGGGTCCTTGGGTTCAGCGCTTTCGAGCGACGCGGGCATCTGCATGGTCAAGGGGGCACTCATTCGTCGCGACACGGCGGCGCCGTGCCCATAGCAACCTTGGCTCTAAGTGGGAAGCGCATGAATTGAAGCTGTATGGCCGGTGGGTTCATTTGACGGCGACCTGTTCGAAGAGCGCGATCCACTGCTCGACCGTCGCCTCCATCGTAAATTGAGCGGCGCGCCTGCGCATTTCAACCTGCTCGACGGGATCGTCGCAGATCGCGTCCATCGCTGCGGCCATCGCGGCGACATCCTTGACCGGTACCAGCCGGCCGACGCCGGCGATCATGTCGGGAATGGCCACGGTGCAGTCGGTCGCGACGATCGGAATGCCGGCTGCAAGAGCCTCGGCGGCAACGGCGGGCAGCCCCTCGAAATCCGACGAAAGGACAAACGCGTCGGCGCTGGCAAACCATGGATCGACAGGCGCCTGGTGGCCGGGCATGTCGAGGCGATCAGCGATGCCGAGGCGAGCCGCCTGGGCCTCGAGCTCCGGCCGCAAAGCGCCTTCGCCGACAATGATGAGGCGGTCGCGGGGGCGGGCAATGCGCGCAAATGCGTCGATGAGCAGTGCAAAATTCTTCTGCGGCATGAGCCGTCCGAGGCCGAGAAAATGGCGACCCGCATGATTGCGCGGCATCGTGTCGCGCGCGGCGGCAAGCCGGTCTGCGACCTCCGCGGTCATCGAGGCATTGTTGATCGTGACCACGCGGTCGGCGGGTAGGCCCATGCGGTCGATGATCTCCTGACGTACCGGCGCGGACATGGCGACGGCTGCGGAATAGATGCCGCTGTGAATCTTCAGCACAGCGGAATCGAACCAGCGCATCAGCCAGCCCTGGTCCTTGCGGTCGAGACTGTTGCTGGGGCGCACGACGATCGGCGGGCACGCCTTGCCCAGCATGAGCCGCACCCAGACGGCGACGACCATGAGGCCGTTGCTGGGTATGAACAGCACGTCCGGCTGCTGCGCGCGAACGATCGCCGGAAGATTCTGCATCATCCACAGCGTTTCCGTCTCGATCTTCGCGAGACGACCTTTGGGCGGGATGATGAAAGGGATGTCCGGGGCTTCCTCGGTCAGCAGTCCTTCCCATCGGCCGAGCGCGATGCGCGCGTCGAGACCCCGATCCCGCCATGCCTTGGTAAAGCGCATCAGGTCGCGTTCGACGCCGCCCGGCTCAAGGCTGTGAAGCACACCGAGAATGCGCAGCGGACGGCTTGCCTTCGCGTCAGTCGCCATCAGGCAAGCAAATCTGCGTAGCGGGCGGGTTTGTGGGTGCGCATGAAGGTGCCATAGGTTGCGTCGATGCTGTCGAGCAATTCTGGGACGGTGGTGTCGCCCGGATGAACAGCGATGCGCGCATTGCGCAACGCCCAAGGTGCAGCCCGCGCGGCGGCGGCAACCATGAGCGAACTCTTGACGCGACCCGGGGTGCGGCTCGCCCAGGTGATCACCGGGCTCCTGGCGACCACGCGACCGGTCGTGGGCTGCCAGACCTTGAGATGATTTTCGGCGAGCGCGAAGCCGGCTTCGCCCAGCGCATGGATCGCGTCGGACGAATAAAGCCACGCGGGCGCGATGAAGCCGGCGACGGGCGCGCCGATCGCATCCTCGACGACCTTGCGCCCATCCGACAGGCGGCGCAGCGCTTCAGACTTGGAAAGTTGGGCGAACTCGCCTGCGCCGGCCGTCATGTGCTTTTGCATGAAGCCGCGCTTGCGCGCGTCGTCGCGGTGACACCAGCCGTGCAGGAACATCTCGACACCGCTCTCCGCCCAGCCGCGCAGCTTGGCCGCATAGGCACGGTTGCCGGCGAGCGGGGCGCGATCCTCGAAGTCGGGCACGACCAGCATGGCGAGGCGCGGTCCATTGAGCAGCCCGCAGAGCCGCTCGTAAAGGGCGTCGACCTCGGTCTCGAAGGCCGGGCTCACATCATGGATCGAGGCGAGAAGGCGGGCAGGCATGGCCGCGCCGTTACAGACTTTGATCGGGCCTGTCACGAGCCACCGGTTGCAAACCTATCCATTTGCGCTTGCACGGGCCGCCAAGTCTGGCAGGCTACGTTACGGAATATCGGACGAGAGAGGAGCCCCCCATGAAGTCCCTCGACTTTGCTGCCCTGACGTTGCCGCTGCTGCTCCTCGCAGCCGCGCCGGCGGTTGCGCAGCCGCCAAGCCCCGCCATTGCCGCAGCCGTCGCCTCGCCGGACCGACCCGCCGCCGACAGCGCGCGAGACGCGGACCGCAAGCCTGCCGAACTGCTCGCCTGGGCAGGCATCAAGCCCGGCGACAAGGTTGCAGACTTCTGGGCGGGCGGCGGTTATTTCACGCGCATCTTCAGCAAGGTCGTGGGCGCCAAGGGCAAGGTCTACGGAATCATGCCGAGCGAGATGATCGCGCGCCGCGCCAATGCCAGCGACCCAATCAAGGCCATTGCCGCCGACCCGAAATTCGCCAATGTCGTTGCGGTGGAGACGCCGAGCAGCACCTTTGCGCTGCCCGAGCCGGTCGATCTGGTGTGGACCTCGGAAAATTATCATGACGTCTATGGTGGTTTCGGCACCGACGTTGCAGCGAAGTTCGGTGCTGCGGTGTTTAAGGCGTTGAAGCCCGGCGGCGTGTTCATCGTCACCGATCATGCTGCGCTGCCCGGTAGCGGCGAGGCCGCGCCCAAGGCGCTGCACCGGATCGATCCCGCGATCGTCAAGGCGCAGCTGACGGCCGCCGGTTTCGTGTTCGAGGGCGAGAGCAAGCTGATCGCCAATCCCGCCGATCCGCATGACAAGGGCGTGTTCGACCCCTCGATCCGCGGCAAGACCGACCAGTTCGCCTACAAGTTCCGCAAACCGGCCAAGTGAGGAATTCCGCATGAAGACGTTTCTGACTGCGGCAGCGCTCGCGCTGCTGACCACGGCGGCCCATGCCGCCACGCCAGCCCATATCACCGCCGCTGTCGCCGCTCCTGACCGGCCTGAGGTCGACCGGGCTCGCGACGCCGATCGCAAGCCGGCCGCGATGCTGGAATTTGCCGAGGTGAAGCCCGGCCAGAGCGTCGCCGAGTTGCTACCCGGCGCCGGCTATTTCACGCGCATCTTCAGCAAGGCCGTCGGCGAGAAGGGCAAGGTCTATGGCGTGACCTTCGGCGATGGCGCCCCGATCAAGGCGATCGGCGCAACGCCGGGCTACGGCAATGTGAGCTTCATCGCCTACACGGCGGGGGCCTTCACCGTGCCGACACCGGTCGATCTCGTCTGGACGTCGCAAAATTATCACGACGCCTATAATCGCAATCCCGAGACGGCTGCCACGCTCGACAAGGCCGCATTCGCAGCGCTGAAGCCAGGCGGCATCTATATCGTGCTCGATCACAAGGCCGTGCCGGGCGTTGGCAATCCGGTCGAGATGCACCGCATCGATCCCGAGCTCGTGAAGAAGCAGGTGATCGCCGCGGGCTTCGAATATGTCGGCGAGAGCAAGGCGCTGGCCAACCCGGCCGACCCACACAATGTCGGCGTCCGTGACCCCAGCGTCCAGGGCAAAACCGATCAGTTCATCCTGAAGTTTCGCAAGCCGAAATAAGCGGCCGCAGGATCAGAGGCAGCGTGCCGGCGT
>DASWYL010000005.1:0-3230 GCA_036404995.1 Sphingobium sp.
ATAATGTATATACTATTCCGCGTAAGCAGCGTCAATCACAAGCCCCCGCAGATCACTCCACTCCGGAACCGCTTCCTCACGCATGGGCACCATGAAACGCTTGCCGTTTGGGCGCTCGATTTCCAGCACGTCGCCAGCGCCGTAGTTCTCTACCGCAATACAGGTGCCCAGCGCCTCGCCGGTGGTGGAAACCGCCGGCAGACCGATCAGATCGGCATGGTAGTATTCGCCCTCCGCCAAGGGCGGCAAGGCCGAACGGGGAATCGTGAGCGCGGTGCCCCGCAGCTTTTCAGCGAAGGTGCGATCGGCCACTTCGGCGAAGCGGGCGATGGCGCCGCCTTTGCCGTCATCCTTGAGCTTTTCCAGCGTCAGGGCGGAATCGTTGAAGGCGCGGTAACGCTTGAGCGCCCCCACGCCTTCACCGAACAGCTTGAGGCGGACCTCGCCCGTCACGCCATGCGCGCCAATGATGACGGCCAGCGTGACAGGACGATCTACCGGCAAGGGAATCAGCCCTCGGCCTGCTCTTCGCTGGCGGCTTCCTCAGCAGCCGGAGCTTCATCGGCAGCTGCCTCTTCAGCGGCAGGCGCCTCCTCGACAGCAGCTTCCTCGACGGGAGCTTCAGCAGCAGCCTTCGCGGCCTCTTCGGCCTCGCGCAGCTTCTCGGCCTTCTCCTCGGCGCGATCCTTGGCCTTCTTGCCGGGCTCTGCCTTTTGCGGGTTGTTGGTCGCCGCGCGCTCCTTGATGCCGGCCTTGTCGAGCAGGCGGGCAACGCGGTCGGTCGGCTGCGCGCCAACGCCGATCCAGTAGCGGACACGGTCTTCGGTCAGGCGTACGCGGTTGGCGTCGTCCTTGGCGAGCAGCGGGTTATAGGTACCGACCTGCTCAAGGTACTTGCCATCGCGCGGTGCGCGGCTGTTGGCCACGACGATCTTGTAATAGGGGCGCTTCTTTGAGCCACCACGGGATAAGCGCAGGGAAACGGACATGGACTTCTACCTTTCGTTGAATTGATTACGATTATTTCTTGAGAAACTGAGAAAGATCGGGAGCGCCACCGCCGAGACCGGGCAAGCCGCCGGCCCCGCCGCCCAGACCCGGCATGGCGGCGCCGAGCCCACCCTTGCCGAACAGCGCGCCAAGGCCCTTGATGCCGCCCATCTTCTTGATCTGCTTCATCGCGCGCTCCATCTCCTGGTGCATCTTGAGCAGCTTGTTGACGTCCTGCACCTGAGTGCCGGAGCCATTAGCCACGCGGATCTTGCGCTTGGCGTTGAGGAGTTCCGGTTTCGCGCGCTCCTTCGGCGTCATCGAACCGATGATGGCGTCCATGCGCAACAGCACGCGGTCATCCATGCCCGACGCGGCCATCGCGGCCTTGGCCTTCTTCATGCCTGGCATCATCCCGGCAAGCATGCCGAGGCCGCCCATGTTCTGCATCTGTTTTAGCTGCATGCGCAGATCGTTCATGTCGAACTGCCCCTTGGCCATGCGCTCGGCCATGCGCTCGGCCTCTTCCGCCTCGATCGTCGCGGCCGCCTTCTCGACGATCGAGACGATGTCGCCCATGCCGAGGATGCGGCCGGCAACGCGGCTCGGGTGGAAAGGCTCGATCGCGTCAAGCTTCTCGCCTGTACCCGCGAACTTGATCGGCTTGCCGGTAACGGCGCGCATCGAGAGCGCCGCGCCGCCGCGCGCATCGCCGTCCATGCGCGTCAGCACGACACCCGTAAGATCGACCTGCCCGGCAAAGCTCTGCGCAACGTTCACCGCGTCCTGGCCGGTCAGCGAATCGACAACGAGCAGCGTTTCCTTGGGCGACGAGATCGCGGCAACCGCCTTCATCTCGTCCATGAGCTGTTGATCGACGTGGAGACGGCCTGCGGTATCGAGCAACAGGACATCGACCGCCTGCAGCTTCGCTGACTGCAAAGCGCGCGTGGCGATATCGACCGGGGCCTGACCTGCGATAATCGGCAGGGTTGCGACGCCGACCTGCTCACCGAGCACCGCAAGCTGCTCCTGCGCGGCAGGGCGGTTGACGTCGAGCGACGCCATCATGGCCTTCTTGCCGTGCTTTTCCTTAAGCAGCTTGGCGAGCTTGGCGGTGGTGGTCGTCTTGCCCGAACCCTGAAGGCCGACCATCATGATCACGACCGGCGGCGTCGCCACCAGATCGAGGCCGGGAACATCGGCACCGCCGAGCATCTCCACGAGCGCGTCGTTGACGACCTTGACGACTTGCTGACCGGGCGTGACCGACTTCAGCACCGCCTGGCCGACGGCCTTTTCGGTTACATCATCAATGAAGCGGCGAACGACCGGAAGCGCGACGTCAGCCTCGAGCAACGCGATTCGCACTTCGCGCATCGCATCGCGGACGTCCTGTTCCTTCAGCGCACCACGCCCGCGCAGCTTCTCGAAGACGCCGCCAAGCCGGTCTGACAGACTATCGAACATGGGTCCGCTTACTCCAAAAACGCCGAAAACGCCGGCGGACGAAACCTCGTCGGCCAGCGTGATCGCTGTTCACCCCCACAGCCTTGCGGCCGCGGGATCTGGTGAGATTTGATTCACACCGGATCGTATTACCCGGCGTGCACCAAATCTCGCCACATATGGAATGGAATGGTGGAGCCTAGCGGGATCGAACCGCTGACCTCCTGCATGCCATGCAGGCGCTCTCCCAGCTGAGCTAAGGCCCCGTTCCATTCGATTCGGCCCGCCCTGGGAGGCTGGCCAGCCCGAGCCATCTGGCCGGGAGCGCCCCTCTAGTGGGGCTCACCGGCCTTGGCAAGGGGGTTATTTCGTTCCGCGCCGAAGCGCGGAACAACTCAATTCTCGTGATCGTCGTCGTCGTGACCGGAAACGCCCAAATCGTCGTCGCCGCCCAGATCGACGTCATTGTCCGGCGAATCGCCGTCCTCGTCGATATCCAGATCCTCGTCGGCCAGATCGGCGTCAGGCGCGTCTTGCGCCTTTTCCTTCTGGAGCTGTTCATAGGGGATCGGCTGCTTCGACTTCAGCACCGGCTCGGGGTGCCAGGCATAGCCGCATTCGATGCAGGTGACCGGGTCATCCTTGCCCAGATCATAAAAGCGAGTGCCGCATTTCGGGCAGCCATGCTTGGCGCCCCATTCAGGCTTGGCCATAGTTATCCTCAGTTAACGCCCGCTGCCATGAGGCCGGCGAGCGGAAAATCCAATCTTGATGGGTAAAACGCGGTGCGG
>DASWYL010000006.1:0-38381 GCA_036404995.1 Sphingobium sp.
TGCTGCTCCGGTTTCGAGGCAGGCGCATCGGTTTCCATGATCTGCCAGGCATAGCCGCCCCACCCGCGCGGGCCGTCATGCGTGGGGATCGGCTTTGCAGGGGAGAGTCCCGGCATAAGGAATGGTGCCTTGCCAGATAGCGACACTGACAGGAACATCGGGAGGGTCGCGGCCACGAGCAGGCCGCGCCGGGCCCAGTCCCGTAGACCGCTGGCAAGTGCATCCTCGATCGCCTCCTGTGCGCGCAGGAAGAAGAGCAGCGCGAAGGGCGCCAATGGCAGCAGATATTTCGGGCTGAGGATATTGGGCAGTGGCAATGCCGGCGGGATCGCGAAAAGGATCCAGAGCAGCACGCGCCAGTCCCGCTTGCGCACCGCTTCCAGCAGCAACAACGGCGCGCCGATCAGCAGCAGGAGCCAGCCGACGGGGCTCAGCACGACCGTGATGACCATGGCCTTGAGGCGCATATCCCAACCGGGCTGGCCGAGATGCGCCTTGATTTCCCAGCTGTTGAACGCATTGATGCGCAGGATCGCCGGTAGGTCGATGAGACCGGCCGCAAAGCCCGCCAGTATCGTGGCGATAACGCCGACGGCCAGCACCACGGGCCGCATGATGCCGTCGCCCTTGGGCCAGGCGGCCATGGCGAGCAAAGGACAGACCAGCAGGAAATCGAGCCGCATCAGGATCGCGAGGCCAGTCGCCACGCCAGCGCCCAATGGCAACAGGATCGACCCGCTCATCCGCACCAGGATCAGCGCGAGCGCGATCAGCGGCATGGCACGCATCGTCGTGTTATAGAAGACGGAGGAGTACCAGAGTTCGGGAATGCAGAGCAGCGCGACAATTGCGTAGGTCAGGGCGTTCGTTCGCTCATTGCCCTCGCGCCAGAGCCACCAAAGAAACATGCCGATCGCGATGCCGCCTGCCACGGGCATGGAAAGGAAAACCGCCGTCGGCGTCCCGAATAGCGACCAGAGCCAGCTGCTCAGCTCGAAGGACAGCGGCTGCCAGGCATAGCGATATATGAGCAGCGCGCCCTGCTTGGCGGCCGCAAGATGGGCGGTGGGGACGACCATGTTGAGATCGTCGCCCTCATAGCCGTCGCGGTCTGCGAACAGGGTCAGGAAGACGAGATTGCCGACAGCGAGCAGCAAGATCAGCCACGGCCATTTGCGCATGGAACCGGCCCCGGGAACGGTCCTGTCGTTCAAACCCTGTCTCCCCCAAGGCGCGGATCAGGCGCCGATGATCTTTGCTGCCAGCTTGCGGCCCTCGCGAATAGCATAGTTGGTGCCGCGATCCTCGGGATAGATCTGTGCCATCGAGCACAGGTGAAGCCCGGGCAGCGGGCCCTCTTCGGCCGGGATCAGGCTCGAATAATGCTTTTCAACCACCGGCTGCGACCAGCGCGCCTTCCAGACATGGAAAGCCCGGATCCATGAGCGATCAAAGGCCGGGAACATGGTCTTGAGGTAAGGCAGCGAATATTCGAGCACCTCGTCCTGCGACATAAGGTAAAGCGCCTCGGTGTGCGGGAGATATTTCGAGAGGTAGACGACATGGTCTCCCGCATAGGTCTCGGGCCGCTCGAAATTGGTGTGCTCAATGACACCGACATAGGGGAAGCTCGGGTCGTTGACGTTGAGCCAGTAGGTCGAACTCAGCGACCGGTCGAGTTGGAGAACAAGGCAGACATTGCCGAGATAGTCGATGCGGCGCAGTTCTGCGAGATAGTCGGGCGAGGCCCAGTCCCGGATCATGTCTGCGATGAGCGGCAGCGCAGGTGTAGCGATAACCTCGTCGCTCTCGACCTTGCCCCACGGGCCTTCGACGACCCAGCGGCCGTTGTCCTGACGATGGAAGCGCTCGACCGGCGTATTGACACGCACGTCGCCGCCTGCCGCGCGGACGGCCTCCGCCGTCGCTTCGGCGAGGCGCGCGAAGCTGCCCTTGAAATAGGCAAGGCGCTCTTCGCCTGCCTTGCCACGGGATCCGCCGCGCAACTTGAGCTTGTTCCAGATCCACACCGCCGAGATCTTTTCGGCATAAGGACCGAACTTGCCCTGCATCAGGGGTTCCCACATCACCTTGTAGACCTTGTCTCCGCCAAGCTTGCGTAGCCATTCCGCGGCGGTCTTGCCTTCGAGCTCTCTCCAGTCGGCCACGCGCCGGGCGCGAAGCGTCAGGATGCCGAGCTTGATGCGGTCGATGAAGGGCAGGGGCGTGAACTTGAGCAGGTCGAGGGGCGTCGACAGCTTGAACACCGACCGGTTGTAATAAACGCCGGTGTTGGTCGGGTTGATGACCACTTCGTCCGACAGGCCGAGGTCCGCGATCAGGCCCATGACCTCAAGGTCATTGGTGAACCAGTGATGGTAGAAGCGGTCGAGCCGTTCGCCCTGCGTTTCGAACGCGCCGGCAAGACCCCCGACATAGCTGTCCGCCTCAAGCACTGTCACCTTGTGACCAGCGCGGACGAGGTCATAGGCCGCGGACAGGCCGCTGAAACCGCCGCCGATGATCGTGAATTCTTTGGGCTTTGCAGTCATGAAGAAGCTCGCTCGGTATTCTGAGGAAGGCCGGAAGGCTTGGCAGCGTTCCAGGCCAGGAGGGCCATGCCACCGATGATGGTGGCGGGCAGCCAGATGACGAGATGGACCAGCAACGCGAAGGCCGCCGAGGCAGCAGCGCTGTTGCCCATGGCCTGCGCGGCCTTGATCGCGAAAAAGTCGAACGTGCCGACATAGCCGGGCGTTGAGGGCAGCAGCGTCGCCAGCGTGCCGACCGGAAAGGCGAGCCACCCAGCGCTCGGCACCGCCATGGCCGGAATGGCGTTGGCGACGGACCAGAAAACGGCACCCTCGAAGCCCCAGGCGCAGGCCGACCACAGGACGAGGATGAGCATGCGCGGCCCATGGGCGAGATGGCGTAGGGTCGCGAAGATGCCGTCGACGAAGACCGTCAACTTGCCGCCGATGCCGGGCGAGATCTTGCTCAGGAGGCCGAGAAAGAAGCGGGCTATGGGCTCGAACATCTGCGGGAACAGCAGCACGGCCATGACGGCAAGGCCGATAGCAATCAGCCCGTAGCCCCCGATTCCCACCAGAGTGCCGGCCGCGCCGCCCGCCACAGGCAGAACCAGCAGGACGATGCCGAAGGCAATGAGAAGGCTCAGTAGGTCGAGCAGGCGTTCGACGACGAGCGTGGCGAGCAGAGTGGAAACCGGGATGCCGAGATATTTGGAGAAGCCGAATACGCGCAGCGCGTCGCCCGCACGAAAGGGCAGAACGTTATTGGCCGCGATCGAGCCATAGAAAGCGGTCGCGATCGGTATCCAGCCAAGGCCCGGATTGTCGCGCATCAGCATGACGCGCCAGCGCGCGATGCGGCAGCAATAGCCGGTCAGGAAAGCAAGTACGCCAAGCCCAATCCAGCCCGGCCGAGCGGCCGCAACGGCACTGGCCAGCTCCGGTCCACTGATCGTGCGGGCCACGAGCCAGGCGAAGAGGCCCGCGACACCGAGGCTGATCGCGAGCTGAGCGATGCGTCCAGGCGTGAGCTTGGTCATTCTTGGTCGGACGTAACCAGAGCCTTGGATTTGGCTTTGCGCGCCGGTGCGGGCGGGCCGTCGAAGCCGACCTTTTCACCCACGATGTACAGCGGCCGGCGTTTCACCTCACTGTAGATGCGGCCGATATATTCGCCGATGATGCCCAGCGAGAGGAGCTGCACGCCGCCCATGAAGAGGACGGCGATCATCAGGGCCGTCCAGCCTTCGACCCAGACCGAACTGAAGATCCGCAGGGCCAGCGCATAGACGATGCCGAGCATCGCAAATCCTGCGGAGGCGAGGCCCAAGGTGACGGAGACCTGCAGCGGCTTGCTCGAGAAGGAGAGCAGCCCGTCGAGCGCGAACCTGATCATCTTGCGCAGCGGATATTTGGACTCGCCGGCGAAGCGCTCGACGCGCTCATAAGGCAGGGCAGTTTGCTTGAAGCCGATCCAGGCGACCATGCCGCGCACGAAGCGATGGCGTTCCGGCATGGACTTGAGCACATCCACCACCGGGCGGCTCATTAGCCGGAAATCGCCGGTGTCCAGCGGGATCGGCACTTCCGAGAGCTTGTTGAGGAAGCGATAGAAGCCGCGTGCCGTAGCCAGTTTGAACGCGGTCTCGCCGGCACGGGACGCACGGACACCGTAAATGACGTCGAAGCCTTCTTCCCATTTTGCGATCATCTCGACCACGACTTCGGGCGGATCCTGCAAATCGGCGTCAATCAGGACGACCGCGTCGCCTGTCGCGGCATCGATTCCCGCTGTGACAGCGATCTGGTGGCCGAAATTACGGGCAAACTTGACGATGCGCAGACGCGGGTTGGTTTCCGCTGCGGCGCACAAAAGACTGTAGGTTTTATCGCGCGAGCCGTCGTCTACGCAAATAATTTCGAAGTCATACTTCGGTTGGCCGTCGCAAAGCTTCGTCAGGCGATCAAGAGTGACGTCGATGACTTCTTGTTCGTTGTAGCAGGGAACAACAATCGAAATCAGTTTCTTCACAAGTCCTCCCAAATATAACTGGAGAAACCAACTTCAGTTTCGTGCGAATGCCCGGTAGATTTCGTTGAGCTGTATCTCGATGAAATTACGGGGCGATCCTATACAAGGCAACGGTTAAATATCCCCTGCCTGTGCTCGTTCGCCTTGATTGCTAGCGCGCAAGAGGCTGACTAAGGCTGCCCCGGGCTGATCACGCTGGCGACGACCCGTCCGATTTCCGGGAAGAGATCGGTGTCTTCAGGCGAAAGGCCGCCGAAGCCGCCATGAAGCATGGCCTCCTAGACATCAAGGTCAGCAGGCAAGCCCAGTGCGCGTGATTTCCCATGAAAAAGCACCGAGTTGGAAAGGAAAAGGTCGTGCGCTGCACGATCACGTGCTGCCCGCCTTCGATCGCGCTCGCCGGTGGCCAGGCGATGCAAGGATTGGTTGCATATATGGAGAGATGCGCTTGCGCCTCAGCGCTGATCGTGGAAGGTGGGCCGATGTCCCGTTCGGGCAGATGGACCGGGATTCTCTGGTCTTTCATCGGGACCTTTCGCCGCAGCCTGCCGCTATTTCCGATGCTGCTGGGAGAGGCGCAGGCAGGGCGGATCGGCGAACGGTGGCCTTTTCAGCGCTGGGCCGTTGCCCCGTCATGCGCAGATAGAAACGCGAAAAATAGCTTGGATCGGAAAACCCAAGCTCCGCGGCGACATCCGCCGCGCTTGCGTTTGTGAACCGCAGGAGTTGCCCGGCTTCCTGAAGCAGTCGCCGATTTACGATCTGGAGCGGCGTTGCGCCAAGTGCCTCCCCGGTCTGGCGCGAGAGCGTCCGGATCGTGCAGCCAAGTGTATCGGCATAGAAGGCGAGCGGCCTGTGGCTGCGATAATGGGCTTCGACCAAAGCCTGGAAGCGCCGGACCAGGCCGGTCCCGCCGACGTCTCCGGCGGGCTGGAGTGCGAGCCGCAGCCAGGCTTCGCCGAGCGACCGGTGCAGCTGGTGCGCGTTCAGCAAGAAGCGCTCGCTCTCGACTCGGAGCAGTTCCCGGCCAAGCCGAAGCAGTCGACGGACCAGCGGACTTGCGACAGGGCCGGCATATGACTTGGCAAGCTGCGCGCGAAGGGCATCCTGCCGGACGAGGCCATCGACGAACGCCTGGGCCACCGTGAAGACCAGGCCGGAGACATCGGGCGAGAAGCGAAAGCCATGCACGACGCCGGCCGGCACGCAGATGAGCAGAGGGCCTGACAGCGATTGCTCGTCGCGGCCCAGTCGCAGTTCGACCTTCCCGCTAGCGACAAAAAGTACCTGCGATAGTCCAGGATGAAGATGCGGCGAAATTTCCCATTCATAGCGCTGACTTCGAACGCGTATCGTCTCGCAGTGGAACAAATCATAGCGAGGAGACAGATCTTCTTCGCCGTAGAGATCGTAGGATGGAACCGGTCTGAGTGCGCTTGTCATGTCTTGAAAGTACCAGATATCGTCTGGACTGTCCCTTCAAATCTCCAGCCTCTTGCACGACACTGCGGGCGATAGACGAGGAAGGGATGGGGCATGAAAACGCAAGTGTGCATCATCGGTGCCGGGCCAGCGGGCCTGATGTTGGGTCATTGGCTGCGCAGCGAAGGCATTGACTGCGTCGTTCTCGAACGGGCCACAGGCGATTATGTGCTTGGTCGCATTCGCGCCGGCGTGCTCGAGACGATCACAGTCGATATCATGGCGCGGCTCGGGCTCGATGCGCGACTCAAGGCCGAGGGGCTGGTGCATGACGGCTTCAACCTTGCGGATGGCCAAAGGCTGATCCGCATCGACATGGCCGAGCTGACCGGAAGCCATGTCGTGGTCTATGGGCAGACCGAGCTGACGAAGGATCTCATGGACGCGAGCCCTTCCCGCGGGCTCGAGGTCGTCTATGAGGCTGCCGACGTTGCGCTCCATGACGTCGAGAGCGATGCTCCTTACGTCACCTATGTGAAGAACGGCCGGACCGAGCGCGTCGATTGCCGCTTCGTCGTTGGATGTGACGGGTTTCACGGGCCCAGCCGCCAGGCCATCGCCGGCGTGACCGGGCAGGCTTATGAAAAGGTCTATCCCTTCGGATGGCTCGGCATCCTTGCCGACGTGCCGCCCTGCAATCACGAACTCATCTACGCCAATCACGAGCGCGGTTTTGCGCTCGCCTCCATGCGCAGCGAGACGCGCAGCCGCTATTATGTCGACGTACCGCTCACCGAGAAGCTGGAGGACTGGCCAGACGAGCGCGTCTGGGACGAACTGGCCATCCGCCTCGGCCCCGAGGCTGCCGCCCGGATCACGCGAGGCCCTTCGATCGAGAAATCGATCGCGCCGCTGCGCAGCTTCGTGTTCGCGCCGATGCGGCATGGCAGCCTGCTGCTGTGCGGGGACGCGGCACATATCGTGCCGCCCACGGGGGCCAAGGGCCTCAATCTTGCAGCGAGCGACGTGCTTTACGCTGCCGAGGGCCTGGTCGCCTTCTTCGAGCGGGGCGATGGCGACGGCATTGCTGACTATTCCGACAAGGCGCTCGCCCGGGTGTGGAAATCCGAGCGATTCAGCTGGTCGCTCACCAAGCTCATGCACCGCTTTCCGGAGGATGGCCCGTTCGAGCGGGCGATGCAGGTCGCCGAACTGGACTATATTGCCTCGTCTCGCGCTGCCCGGATGACCATTGCCGAAAATTATGTTGGCCTGCCGGTCTGAGCGGCGCCCCGCTTGACGCCGCGCCGTCGCCCACCGATGGTCGGCGGCGACAGGCACAAGGGAAAGGGCCGGCATGACCCGCGAAGATTTCCAGCGCTATCTGGACGCATTCAATAACGACGATTTCGAAGGCTTTTCGAGCTTCTACGCCGATGATGTCGATTTCAACCTCGGCGACCGCAAGCGGATTGTCGGGAAGCAGGCCATTGTCGATTTCTACCGGCCGGTGAAGGAGCACATCAAGGAAGACCTGCGCATCATCGACATTGCAGTCGCGCCGGACGGGATCGGGCTGCACGTCTACACGAAGTTCACGACCTTCAAGGATTGGCCCGACTTCGAGCTCTGGCCGACCATGGCCGGCGATGTGCGCGAGATCGAGAGCCTCGTGCTCTACAAATATAATGCCGACGACAAGTTTACCCACATCAAGTCGGCGCGCTTCCGGGAACTCTAGATCCAGCCTTCCAGGATCTGGTCTGGCGGCCGGTCGCCGCCCACCCACATTCGGATATTGGCGATGACGCGCTCGCCCTGCGCGATGCGGCCTTCGAAGGTCGCGGAGCCCATATGCGGCGTCATCACCACGTTGGGCAGCGCCAGGAGCCGCGGGTCGATCTGCGGCTCGAATTTCCAGACGTCGAGCCCAGCACCCGCGAGCTTCTTCTGTTCCAGCGCCTCGACCAGCGCCTGTTCGTCGACGATGCCGCCGCGCGAGGCGTTGATGAGATAGACATGTGGCCGCATCAGTCCGATGCGGCGGCGGTCGATCAGATTCTCGCTCTGCGCGTTGCGCGGCGTGTGGATCGTGAGGATGTCGATCGCGCCCAGCATCTCGTCGAGCTCGGCGTGCCAGGTCGCGCCGAGCTCCTGCTCGATCGCTGGAGCCACCCGGTGCCGGTTATGATAGTGGATCGAGAGACCAAAGGCGCGTGCCCGCCGCGCCACAGCCTGGCCGATACGCCCCATGCCGACGATGCCGAGCGCCTTGCCGCCGATCCTGTGGCCCAGCATGTTCGACGGGCTCCAGCCACTCCACTCGCCGGAGCGCACCAGCTTCTCGCCCTCGGCTAGCCGCCGCGGCACCGAGACGATGAGCGCCATCGTCAAGTCGGCCGTATCTTCGGTGAGAACGCCCGGCGTGTTGGTGACGATGATATCGCGTGCGCGTGCCGCCCCGAGGGCGATATGGTTCACGCCCGCGCCATAATTCGCGATGAGCTGCAATCGCTCCCCGGCACCAGCGATCAGGTCGGCGTCAAGATCGTCGGTGACTGTCGGCACCAACACGTCGCAATCCTGCATCGCTTCGGCCAGAGCCGCGCGGCTCAGCTTGTTGTCGCTGTCGTTGAAGCGCACGTCGAACAGTTGCGCCATGCGCGCCTGTGTTTCGTCTGGCAGCTTGCGCGTGACGATGACGCGAGGTGTAGCGGGCCGTGGACGTCTGGGCATGAAAGGCGAATGCGCTGACCGGGCCGGGGCGGTCAAGAACCTTGTGCGTGAGAAGGCACCGGGCTGGCTGGCGCAGGTTGATAGGCAGGGGATGCCGTGGCAAGACGGCCGGACGCGATTGCGTTTTGGAGTTTTGTTGGGAATGACCGTGCGACGTGAAGTGATGGCAGTTTGTGCGTTGGCCGCGCTTGCGCTGGCGGGCGGTGCTGACGCCCAGTCGCTCAAGAAACCGCCTTATTGGGCGTCGATCGCGAAGAACGCGGCTGTCCTGCGCATTGGCCCTGGCAAACGCTTTCCCGGGAACTGGGTCTATCTGCGCCGCGATTTGCCGGTTCGCGTCATCGAAACCTATCCCGACTGGCGCAAGGTGCAGGATCCTGATGGCACGACGGGCTGGTTCCATGTCCGCCTGCTCAAGGACGATCCGACCGCCATCGTGAAGGGCCGTCCAGCCGAGATGCATGACAAGCCCACGGCCTCCTCGCGGCTGCTCTACCGGCTCGCGCCCGGCGTGGTCGGTAAGCTGACCGGGTGCGCGAGTGGCTGGTGCGCGTTCGATACGAACGGCAAGGCCGGCTATGTCCTTGCCAGCAGCCTGTGGGGCGCTGTCGACTAGGCCGGATGCGGCCATTGAGTTGCCTCATATCTCTCGATAGATAACCCTGTAGACATGCAGCCGCCGGCGCGGGACGGTCGCATGGGTGGAACAGACCATTTGGTCGCAATTCGGGGGACTGCGCCTTGCTCCTTTCGCGCAATTACGCGCCATCGGATGATCTGACTCCATTCATCAGGCAGCATTATGTCTTCGAGGCACATTTGCCCGAGGGTTTTGAGCTCATCGACAAGCTCATGTCGGAGACGGCCTTCATTCGCATCCTTTTGAAGGGCGATTGGGCAGCCGGCTTTCGCCCGGGCGAATGGTCCAGCTTCGGCACTGTCCCGCTCATGGGCGCCAATGGCGTACCGCTTCCGGTGCGCGTGCGTGGCCCATTCCATGTGGTGGGCATCGCGCTTCGGCCGATGGGTTGGCGCAGTCTGTTCAATTGTCCCGCTACTGATATTGCCGATAACGCCATCCCGCTCTCGGAGCATTGGGGAGGTCTAGCGGATGAGCTTTGTCGCAGTGTCGGGTCTGCAGCCGACGATCAGGAAATCGTATCCGCGATCGAGGCGGTCGTGCGAACGCGGCTCGCAGACATGGGCAACCGCCCGCCGGTCGAGACCGTGGGGCGCTTCGAGCACATCGCCCGTCATGACAGCACGATGCCGGTCGCCGATATCGCCGAAATGCTCGGCCTCTCGACCCGCCAGCTTGAGCGGACCTGCAAGGCAACATTCGGTCACACGCCCAAGGTCATCCTGCGTCGCAGCCGATTCCTCGATACGTCACAAGCAATGCGTGGCTTTGGAGAGCCCAGCGAAGAGCAACTCACTGCGCTTCGCTATTTCGACCAGAGCCATCTCAACCGCGAGTTTCGCCATTTTTTCGACATGACACCAGGTCAGTTCGAGAAGGCGACGACCCCGCTGTTCACGGCAGGGCTCAAGTTGCGCGCGGACGGACGCGCCTAACGCGGCAGTGCCGCCGCTTCCCGCGCCAGTGCTTCCACTTTCGCGGGATCGAGCGGACCTTTCGGAACGACCCAGCTGCCGCCGACGCACTTCACAAAGGGCTGCGCGAGCCATTCCGGTGCGCTCTCGGCGGTGATTCCGCCGGTCGGGCAGAAGCGCGCCATGTGGAGCGGAGCGGCCAGCGCCTTCAGTGCGGGCAGGCCGCCGCTGGTCGAGGCCGGAAAGAATTTGAAATGAGTCAGGCCCATGTCGAGCCCGCGCATGATATCGCCAGCCGTTGCCGTTCCGGGCAGGAAGGCCGTGCCGGACGCGATGGCCGCCTCGCCGAGCGGCTCGGTCAGACCCGGCGACACAATGAACTGCGCCCCCGCTTTCAGTGCGTCATCCAGCATCTTGGGATTGAGCACTGTGCCCGCGCCGACAACCGCGCCCGGCACGCTCGCCATTTCTCGCATAACCTCCAGCGCCGCAGGCGTGCGCATCGTCACTTCGAGAGCCGGGAGTCCGCCTGCGACCAGTGCCTGCGCCAACGGCACCGCATCTGCCACATTATCGACGACCAGCACCGGAACGACCGGCGCCAGACCCATCACCTGCTCGACCGTCAACGCCATGAATGGTCTTCCCGAAATGCCGCCGCGGCGGCGCCAAACAGCCCGACCTCGTCCGGCAAGGCGAGCCGGATCGAGATGGCCTTCATATAGTTCTCGAAGCGGCCCTTGGCCACGAAACGCGGATGGAAGCCGCTCGACTTGATCATGAAGTCGTGTAGCCGTTCCGTCAGCTTGCCGGCGACGACCACGGTCCGGGCACCCTGCGCCAGCGCGATATTGCCGGCGACTGATCCATAAGCGAGGCAGAAGCGCTCCAGCGCCGCGCGCGCTAGCGGGTTGCTGCCGTCAAGAGCGGCCTGCCAGACTTCGGCATCGGTCAATGGCGGCGCTTCCTTCTCGCCGATGTCGGCGAGTGCCTGGTAGAGATAGTTGAGCCCCGGACCGGAGATGATCCGCTCCGCTGAAATATGATCCACCTTCAGCATCGTCTTCAGGAAGCGGGCGATGCGCGCCTCGATCTGGTCCGCGGGCGCGAAGTCGATATGGCCGGCCTCGGTGGGAATGATCTGCGGATTGCCATTGTTGAAGACGAGGATCGCGACGCCCAGGCCCGTGCCTGGCCCCAGCACAGCGACGGTGCCGTTGCGTGGCAACGGATTGTCAGGGCCGAACAGCAGTTCCATCTGGTCGAGCGAAAGGCTGGCGATGGCATGGGCGACGGCCGCAAAGTCATTGACCAGCTTGACGGATTCGAGGCCCAGTTCGTCTGCGATGGTCTTGGGGCGGAAGGTCCACTTGCCATTGGTCAGCTTGATCTCCTCGCCGACGATGGGCGAGGCAAGGCCGATCACGACGCGACTTGGCATCGCCTCGGCCTCGTCGCGAACGTAGGTGTCCCAGCACTCGTTGAATGTCTCGAACTCGGCGACCCGATATTTGCGGATCGGGCCGAGGACCGGAAGTCCATCCTCGAATGTCGCACAGGCAAAACGGGCATTGGTTGCTCCAATGTCGACCGCTACGATTTCCCTCACTATATCCCCTCTTTGACCGGCTATCCCGTCGAACTTGCCTTCAATCACAACTCGTTTTCCATGGCCCAAAGGATGGGAGAGGCGCCGGCCTCCGCCAGATCGCTGTTCGCCCGGAACAGCGCGAAGAGTTCGCGGCCCGTATCATAGGGCGGCGGCGGTGAGTCCGCCTGGGTCCGCGCCGCCCAGTCCCCGGGATCGACGAGCGCTTCGAGACTGCCCTCAACGGCACATACGCGCACGACATCGCCGTCCTGCAGCTTGCCGATCGGGCCACCGCCGAGCGCTTCGGGCGACAGGTGGATGGCGGCGGGCACCTTGCCGCTCGCGCCCGACATGCGCCCGTCCGTCACCAGCGCGACTTTGAAGCCTTTGTCCTGCAGCACGCCGAGCGGCGGCGTCAGCTTGTGGAGCTCGGGCATGCCATTGGCACGCGGTCCCTGGAAACGCACGACCACAACGACATCCCGATCCAGTTCGCCGGCCTTGAACGCCTTGATGACCTGGTCCTGGTCGGAGAAGACGCGGCACGGCGACTCGATCGTCCAGCGCGACGGATCCACCGCGCTGGTCTTCATGATGCAGCGGCCGAGATTGCCCTCGAGGAGCTTCATGCCCCCGTCTGCGCTGAACGGGTTGGATACCGGGCGCAGGATCGTGTCGTCGGCCGGCTGCGTAGGCTGGGCGTCCCACAGAAGCGCATCGTTCTCAAGCTTCGGCATGCGGCCATAATCGCCAAGATCGGCACGCGCGACGGTCCGGATATCACGGTGAAGCAGGCCGTTGCGCAGCAGTTCGGAGATGATCCACGCCATGCCTCCCGCGGCGTGGAAATGGTTCACATCGTCCGGCCCGTTCGGATAGACCCGCGCGATCAGTGGAACCACAGCGGACAGTTCGGCCAGGTCGGTCCAGTCGATGCGGATGCCTGCCGCTCGCGCGATGGCCGGCAGGTGGATCGCATGGTTTGTCGAGCCGCCGGTGGCCAGTAGGCCAACGGCAGCGTTCACGATCGCCTTTTCGTCGACGCAATGGCCAAGCGGACGATAATCGTCGCCATCCCAGCCGATCGCAGCGACGCGGTGCGTGGCGGCGCGGGTCAGTTCCGCGCGCAGTTTCGTGCCCGGATTGACGAAGGCGGCGCCCGGCATATGCAGACCCATCACTTCCATCATCATCTGGTTGCTATTTGCCGTGCCGTAGAATGTGCAGGTGCCCGCGCCATGATAGCTCGCGCTCTCGCTCTCCAGCAGCTCAGCGCGCCCAACCTTGCCCTCGGCATAGAGCTGGCGGATGCGCTGTTTTTCCTTGTTGGCGAGACCCGATGGCATCGGGCCTGCCGGCACGAAGATGGTGGGCAGATGTCCGAAGCGCAGCGCGCCGATGAGCAGCCCCGGCACGATCTTGTCGCAGATGCCGAGCATGAGCGCGCCTTCGAACATGGCGTGTGAAAGCGCGACCGCCGTCGAGAGCGCGATCGTATCGCGGCTGAACAGGGAGAGCTCCATACCCGCCTGGCCCTGCGTCACGCCGTCGCACATGGCCGGAACGCCACCCGCAACCTGTGCCGTGGCGCCGACTTCCCGCGCCGCGATCTTGATCGCTTCTGGATAGCGCCCGTAGGGCTGATGAGCGGAGAGCATGTCGTTATAGGCGGTGACGATGCCGATGTTCATGCCCAGCTCGTCGCGGATCGCCGGCTTGTCCTCGCCCGAGGCTGCAAAGCCATGCGCGAGATTGCCGCACGAGAGCTGGCTGCGATTGGTGCCGGCATTCCTGCCGCGCTCGATCAGGTCGAGATATTTGCGGCGCGAGGGCGCACTGCGCTCGATGATACGCTGCGTGACGCTGTGGATCGTGCCATTCAGCTCAGTCATACCAGCTCGCTCCGTCGCGTTCGATGAGGGCTATGCCCGCTGATGGCCCCCACGTTCCCGCTGCATAGGGCACGACCTTCTGGTCGCTTTCCTTCCAGCCGTTGACGATGCTGTCGACCCAGGTCCACTGTGCCTCAACCTCATCGCGGCGGACGAAGAGGGTAGTATCGCCCTCGAGCAGGTCGAGCAGCAGCCGCTCATAGGCGATGCGGCGCCGTTCGCCGGAGAAGGCCGTGTCGAGACTGACGTCGAGGCCGACTTCCTCGACCTTGACGCCATCGCGATCCAGTCCCGGCCGCTTGGTCATCAGCATCATGCGGATATTCTCGTCGGGTTGCAGGCGGATGATCAGTCGGTTGGGCTCAAGACCGCTCGAAGCATTGCGCCGCTTGAAGATGCTGTGCGAGACCGGCTTGAACTGGATCAGGATCTCCGACTGGCGATTGGGCATGCACTTGCCGGTGCGCAGGTAGAAGGGCACGCCCGTCCAGCGCCAGTTGTCGATATAGGCCTTGAGAGCGACGAACGTCTCCGTGTTGGAAGGCTTGCCCAACTCCTCCAGATAGCCCGAGACGAGCTTTCCCTTCACGGCGCCTTCGCGATACTGGCCGCGAACGCTATGGGTGCGCACCATCTCGGCGTCCATCGGCCGCAGCGAGCGCAGCGCCTTCACCTTCTCGTCGCGGACAGCGGTGGAGTCCATCTGTGCCGGCGGCTCCATCGCGATGATGGAGAGGATCTGCAGCACGTGGTTCTGCACCATGTCCCGCAGCGCCCCGACCCCGTCATAATAGGAGACGCGCCCCTCCAGCCCGACCGTCTCGGCGACCGTGATCTGGACGTGATCGATGGCGGTCGCGTTCCACAGCGGCTCGAACAGGCGGTTGCCGAAGCGGAGCACCATCAGGTTCTGGACGGTTTCCTTGCCAAGATAATGGTCGACGCGAAAAATCTGGCTCTCGGCAAACAGAGCGCCGATCGCGTCGTTGACCTGCCGGGATGACGCGAGATCCTTGCCGATCGGCTTTTCCATCGCGATCCGCGTGGTCGGCGCCACCAGGCCCGCTTCAGCCAGGCCTTGCGCGGTTGGCGCGAACAGGGAAGGGGGCGTCGAGAGATAGACCGCGATGGCACCGTTTCCGAGTCCCCTGGCGCGCGCGGCCAGCGCATCGAACTGTCCGGCATTGCCGGCCTCGACCGGACAGTAGCAGATCGTCTTGAGGAACTCGGCGACTCGCCCCTCGTCGAACATATCGGCCCAGACATAGGTCTTGAGCGCCTCAGCGATGGTCGCGCGGAACGCTTCGTCGTCCATCTCGGTTCGGCCGGCGGCGACGATGTTGAAAGGCGAGGGCAGCAGCCCGTCGCTCATCAGGTTGTAGAGCGACGGAAACAGCATCCGGTGCGCCAGGTCACCCGTGGCGCCGAAAATGATGAGGGTCGCGGACTTGTCGGACAACGTGCAACCTTTCCCCAGTTTGGGTCATCAATCGGGCTGCACTTGGTCCCCATAGACGAGAGGGATCGGCAATTGCAACGGGGTGAAGACCCTTTCGCACTTGCACAAGAGCATAGCCGCCAAGCCATCGCAACGGCGAATGGGCGACAAACGCGCCTTCATGACTTGGAAAGCCGCGAGACCTTGCCTATAGGGCTGGCCTCTCACGCATCGGCGGATGTGGCGAAATGGTAGACGCAGCGGACTCAAAATCCGCCGTAGCAATACATGTCGGTTCGAGTCCGACCATCCGCACCAATGCCTGCCTCTAGATCTCGTTGGCCTTTGCGAACTTGGCGATATGCTCGCCGGCGCGGAAGGCCAGTGCCTCGATGGTCAGCGTCGGTTGGCCGCGGCCGGATGTCACCATGCTCGACCCATCGCAGAGGAAGAGATTCTTCACGTCGTGCGTCCGGTGATATTTATCGATCACTGATGTTTTCGGGTCGTTGCCCATCCGGCAGGTACCGAGCAGGTGCACACCGCCGCTCGCCTCGCCGACCTCGCCGGGTACGATTTCCATGGCGCCTGCCGCGTCCATGATCTCGACGGCGCGATCGACCTGCCATTTCGCATGCTTCACATCGTCCGGATGGTCCTTGTAGGTGACGCGCATCGCCGGGATGCCCCAGTCGTCCTTCAGTTCGGGATCGATATCGATGCGATTGGTCTCCTGCGCCAGCGACGTGCCGTGGCCGGAGCAGTTCATCCAGTAGGTGTAGGAGGCGAGATAATCCTTGAAGCCCTCACCCCATTCCGGCGTCCCGTCCGGTACATTCTGGCCCCAGGTCAGCGGCCCGCCTGACCGCGCATCGAAGCCGCCGCCGCCATAGAAGCCGCGCTTTGGGTCGCTGTCGTAGAAATCGTGGATGACGCGCGTGACGTTGGCGCCCTTATATTCGTTGAGCGGATGCTCGAACCGCGCCGCGGCGCCGCCGCCCTTGTTGAACATGAGGTAGCGGCCCACAACGCCGCTCGAATTGGCGAGGCCCTGTTCGAAGCCGCTGGTTGCGGAGTTGAGCAGCAGTTTCGGCGTCTCCGAACCATTGGCGCAGACCACCACGGCGCGTGCCTTCTGGAACTGTTCCTTGCGGTCGCGGTCGAAATAATGAACGCCGGTCGCGCGGCCTCCCTTGTTCATGCCGATGCGGAAGACGTAGCTCTCGGAGCGGATCTCGCAGCGCCCGGTCGCCTCGGCCTCGGGAATCATGGTCCAGACTGAGGAGCTTTTCGCCATCACTTCGCAGCCGAAACCACCGCAGAGCCCGCATTGGGCGCAGGCTGGCCGCCCTTTGTAGAAGATCGAGTTGATCGCCATCGGCGAGGGATAGGGGTGCAGGCCGAGCTTGCGCCCGCCGCGTTCGAACAGCACGCCGGACGCCTTCACCGGCAGCGGCGGCATGGGATAAGGCTTGCTGCGCCACGGATCGAACGGGCTGGCGCCGGCGAGACCGGAGACGCCCACCTCCCATTCGACCTTGGTGTAATAAGGCTCGAGCTCGGCATAGGTGATCGGCCAGTCGACCAGGCTTGCGCCTGGGATACCGCCATATTTGCTTCCCTCGATGAAGTCGACCTCGTGCAGGCGCCAGAAATTGGCATTGAAATGCGCGCTGCTGCCACCGACGATCCGGGCATAGGTGAGGGGGTTGCGGCCCGAAACGCGCTCGGCCTTCTGGCTGGGATCCTTGCGGAAGGTCTGCGGATTGGTGGCGGGGTTGTTGGTGATGCCGGAGAGTTGACGGTATTTCAGTTCGTCATGCTCGAAATCGCCGGGCTCCATGCGAGGGCCCTGCTCCATGACGACGACGCTGTGGCCGGCTCGCGAGAGTTCCCGCGCCATGATGCCGCCCGAGGCGCCGGAGCCCACGACAATGAAGTCGACTGTCTCACTGGTCTTGAATTTCTTGCTGGGCATGTCGCGCTCCCTCAGGCCATGTAGGGCTTGGTGCCGGGATAGGGCTCGAAGCCCGCATAATCCTGGTCGTAATATCCGAAGGGCGGCGCCCAGACGTGGTTGTCCTCCACGCCGAGCAGCTTCCAGCCGAGATTGTCGTGATTGCCGCCATATTTGGGCAGGGCGACGAGCCCGAGGATTGTGAGCCGCCGAACCGCGGAGAAGAAGGGCGTCTTGTCGACCTCATGGAGCCAGGCGATTTGTGCCACGTCGCTCGCCGCGGAGAAGGGCTTGGTCGTGCCGAAATGTTTGGCATAGGCTGCTTGGAACTCGACGAGCCCCTTGCGGAAGGCAGGCATTTGCGCGGCGAAGAAGCTGCCGAGCGCATTGTCGATGAAATAGATGACGCGCGCGTCCCGTGCACCGGGCTTGTCCCCGCCGCTAGGTACGACCTGGTTGGCGATGGCCTCCACCTCTGCAGCCTCGGCGGCAGTCAGGGTAGTCAGCGTCGTGTGCCCGGACGACATGTCCATGCCGGCCATGTTGTGGCCGGCCGCCTCGGCGGCAAACGCGATCTGGGGCCAGTTCATGGCGATCCAGCCTGCGCTGGCCAAGTTGCCAACGGCGGTCAGGAATTGGCGGCGTGACGGGATTGGTTCTTTCATGGGCGACTCCGAAGCAGGCCGGCAAGCCACCCATTGGGACCATGCGAGATTGGGTGAGGGAATACGTCAAACTGCGCATTGCCGAGAGCAAAGCATCGTGGTCGACGCAGCAGTCCACCCGTGGCGGTGACTTTATGGTCGCTCACCAGGCAATAATCCCGAACGCCCGCCCTGTGAAATTTGTGAGTGGGCTGATGATTGCTCAACACATGGTCGAGGCATAATCCGTTGGGCGGCGACGAAGGGCGCCGGTGCCGAGAAGATGGTCGAGTCACTGCTCGCCGAGCATGACGGGATTCGACGGTCTTCGAGCCGCCGCTGCCTCACTTCACTCATCGCCAAACGCATGAATGCCGCAGGATGAGCCGTTCGCAAGTGACGGCGCTGCGGCGGGCCACCGGGAGAGTGATATGCAGTCAAATCGACATCGGAAATCCAGGAACCGTGTTCTCGACGGACGGATGATCAGCCTTTTCGCACCCGCGCTGGGCATGATGTGGGCCGCTTCGGCCGACGCGCAGGACAGGCCGAACGAGGAAGCAAGTTCGGCGGCGCAGGATCAGGAGATCATCGTCACGGGTTCGCGACTGGCGCGCTCGACCTTCGATACGCCGACTCCGGTCACCGTGATGGGCGCGGAAAGTCTCAAAAATCTGGCCGTTACCAATGTCGGAGCCAGCATCAACCAGTTGCCTTCCATGCGTGCGAACGTGTCCCCGGCAACACAGGGCTTCGGAAGCTTCAACGTGGGTGCGAACATCGTCAACCTGCGCGGGCTCGGCGTGACGCGCAACCTTGTGCTTGTCGACGGCCGCCGCTTCGCGCCCAGCACGCGCGAGGGATCGGTCGACCTCAACCTGGTGCCGTCAAACCTCGTATCGCGCATCGAGGTCGTCACCGGTGGCGCCTCGGCCGCCTATGGATCGGACGCGATCGCCGGCGCGGTGAACGTCATCCTCGACAAGCGGTTCGAAGGTCTCAAGGGCCAGGCTGATTATGGCCTCTCCAATGTCGGAGACGGCGATAATGTCCATCTCGGCTTGGCCTTCGGCACTGCCTTTGCCGGCGGAAAAGGCCATTTCATCATCGGCGGCGAATATGACGACCAGAAAGGCATCGGCAACTGCTTCACGCGGTCATGGTGCAAGACGGGCGGCATCGTCACGAACACGGGCTTTGCCACAAACGGCATGCCGAACCTCATTCGCAGCAACGAAAATGCAGGTTGGTATTTCAATACAGGCGGTGTCGTCGCGATCAACAACAACACCAGCGTGGCAACTGCCGCGATCCGCAACCTGCGCGGCACCAATGGCATCACCTTTGCCGCCAATGGCAGCGTCTTACCCTACAATCCGGGGACCATTCGTTTCGGCTTGAGCCAGGTGGGCGGCGATCTCTATCCGACCTACACGGACTCGAACATCACCGTGCCCGTTGAGCGTTACGCGGCGTTCGCGCATGGCGAGTATGAACTGACTGACTCGATCAGCGCTTTCATGGAAGGCTCTTACGGGCACATCAAGGGCACGCTCCTGCAGACGGCGTACTTCACGTCAGCGCTGCCCATCTACGTGGACAATCCCTATATCCCGGCCGAAGTGCGCGCCATCGTCGGGCCGGCGCCTGCAACGCCCAGCGGCGACCGGCCGTTGACATCGGCGTTCAGTCTTGGCCGAGTGTTTGACGATGTCGCGCGGGGCTTGAGCATTTCCGAAGCAGACAGCTACCGGTTCACGGATGGCCTCGAGGGCGATCTCGGCGGCGGTTGGCACTGGGACGCCTATTACCAATATGGCCGGACCGACCGCGTCCAGACAGTCGCAAACAATCTTGTCACCGGCGATCCATCGCTCTCGCTGAACACGCCCGCCACCTATGCGGCAGCGAACGCGCGCTTCTATTATGCGCTGGACGCGGTGCGCGATCCATCGACAGGTCAACCGACCTGCCGTGCGCTGCTGAGCACCAACGCCGCGCTGCGGCAGGCGGCCTCGGGCTGCGTGCCCATCAACCTGTTCGGCGCCGGTAACGTCACCCAGCAGGGGAAGAACTTCATCTACGGCACTCTGCGTGAAGACATCCGTCTCCAGCAGCATGTGGTGGCGGCCAACATCCGCGGCGACCTTGCACAACTCCCGGCCGGCCCGATTGCATTCGCTGCAGGAGCCGAGTTCCGCAACGACCGGATCAAGGTGACTCACGACGCCCTGTCCAACCAATATGCCTACTTCCAGAATTTCGGGTCGGACTACAATGGCCGCACCAATGTTCTCGAAGGTTATGCCGAGGTGGGGATTCCCCTCATCAAGGATGCGTCTTGGACCAAGTCGCTCAGCATCGACGGCGCGGCCCGCGTTGCGCGATACGACATCAAGGGCTTCGGCAGCTATCTGCGCGTCAACGCCGCCAACGAGTTCACGCGCGCGACCTGGAAGCTCAGCGGTCAGTGGGAGCCGATTGATGGCGTGCGGCTGCGGGTAACGCAGAGCCACGATATTCGCGCGCCCAATTTCGCGGAGTTGTTCCTGGCGTCGGCGAGTGCGTTCACGGTCGTCACCAACCGCTTCAACACCACGCAGACGACACCGCCTGCCATTCTGAGCGGCGGCTCTCCCAATCTGAAGCCGGAGAAGTCGGATACGACGACCATCGGCCTCGTGTTGCAGCCGAAGGGCATGTTCGACGGTCTTCGATTCTCGGTCGACTGGTACCGGATCAGCGTGAAGGATTACATCTCCAGCGCGCCGGGCGGGACGCAGCAGATCATCGACCGGTGCTTCGCGTCCAATGCGCTTGCCTGCTCGCTGCTGACCTTCGGCGCCAATCAGACCATCACGGAAATCCGCAACATTCAGCTCAACCTGGACCAGCTGATGACGCGAGGTATTGATATCGAGGCGGAGTACCGGTTGCCGCTCGGCGCCGAGAGCTCGCTCACCTTGCGGGGGCTGGCGACGCATGTGACGAACCTGAGGGCGACCACGTTTGGCACGACGATCGACCGCGCTGGGCAAACGGGTGTGGCGGGAGCGGCGGCCGCGCCAAGCTGGGTGGTCAACAGCTACCTGACCTACAGCGGTCCGCTGATTACCGCGACCGTGCAGGGCCGTTTCGTCGCCGCCGGCCGATATGACGCGACCTATGTCGGATCGGGCGATGCCGGCTATGCCACGACGGTTGCAAACAGCATCAACAACAACCGGGTCGGAAGCCGCTTCTATCTCAACCTGTTCGGATCGGTCCGTCCATGGGGCAAGGAGCGCGGTATCGAAATTTTCGGTGCGGTGAACAACCTCTTCGACCGGTCGCCGCCGGCGGCTCCGGAGACGCAATTCTACACCAACCCGACCTATTTCGACACGATCGGCCGCTACTATCGGCTCGGCGCCCGGTTCCAGTTCTGAGAAAGGGGTGGGGGTGGTGGTGCCGCCCCCGCCCACCTTTGCGACAAAGGTCCAGCCGCCGCTCAGTCCCCCGCCAACCGCATCGCCACATCGTTCATGAACCGCGCGTCGTCACCCTTGGCGAGCCATTCCGCCTCGGCGCCGATCGCGCCCAGCATGTCGGCCAGCGCGTCCATCTCGCTCTTGTGATAATTGCCGAGCACGTAGCCGTGCACGCGGTCCTTGTGTCCCGGATGGCCGATCCCGATCCGCACGCGGCGGAAGGGATTGCCGATATGCGCCTCGGTGGAGCGCAGGCCGTTATGGCCCGCGGTGCCGCCGCCGCGCTTCACCTTGACCTTCATCGGCGCGAGGTCGAGTTCGTCGTGGAAGACGGTAACGTCCTCGGTGGCCAGCTTGTAGAAGTCCATCGCCGCGCGCACTGATCGGCCGCTTTCGTTCATGAAGGTGGCGGGCTTGAGCAGCAGGATCTTCTCGTTGCCGATCCGCCCTTCGGCGAACCAGCCCTGAAACTGCTTCTTGGGCGCAGGGAAGCCGTGCATGTCGGCGATGACATCTGCCGCCATGAAGCCGACATTGTGGCGATGGAGCGCATATTGCGGTCCGGGATTGCCGAGGCCGACCCAGAGTTGCACTTGATGCGCGTCCTTCCTGTCCAGTTACGAAACGGCCCAGGGTGTCCATAGACGACACCCTGGGCCGATATCCATAGCGCTGAGCGAAAGAGGCTTATGCCTCGGCTTCGCCCTCGTCCTTGCCTGTGTCGCCTTCGCTCGACTTGAGCGCCGACGGGGCCACGATCGTCGCGACGGTCGCGTCGGCCTCGTGGATGCCGGATTCGACACCCTTGGGCAGCACGATATTGCTCATGTGGATCGAGGCGCCGACGTCGAGGCCGGTCAGGTCGACCAGGATCTCGTCCGGGATCTCTGCGGCATCGCAGATCAGGTCGAGGTCATGGCGAACGATGTTGAGCACGCCGCCGCGCTTGATGCCCGGCGAGGCGTCTTCGTTCTTGAAGTGCACGGGCACGTTGACGTGCACCTTGGCATGTTCGGAGACACGCAGGAAATCTGCGTGGAGCGGGCGATCGGTCACCGGGTGGAAGGCGACGTCCTTGGCGAGCGTGCGGACGGACTTGCCGCCGACTTCGACCATGATCACCGAGTTGAAGAAGTGGCCGGTGCCGAGCTGCTTGACGAGGAGCTTCTCCTCGACATGGACGGCCTGCGGTTCTTCGTTGTTCCCATAAATGACGGCGGGTACGCGGCCCTCGCGGCGGAGAGCGCGGGAGGCTCCCTTGCCAGCCCGATCGCGTGCCTCGGCCGACAGCGTAAGCATATCGCTCATAGCGTGTCTCCAAGCATTGGTTGCAAAAATCCGTCACGCCTCCAGGGATGACCATGACGGAAGGTGGCGCGCATAGCGGCGAAAGGGGAGAAAAGCAAGGGCGGAACGGGTTAAGCCAGTGCCTCCTGTACCGCGGCAACCAGTGCCCGTGCGCCGACCGGCTTGGGCAGGCTGCGCCCGGTGCGGAATATGCCCTTGCCGAGCGCGGCCTGATTGCCTGACGTGACCAGGAAGGGAATGCCGCTGCGCTTCAGCCGCTCGGCTAGCGGCGCCGAGGTCTCCCCATGCGCGAGGTTGATGTCGAGGATCGCCAGCGCGCACTCATGGACGTCCAGCATGGCCATGGCGGTATCGAGGTCGCCGACCGGCCCGATCACGTCGAAGCCGGCATTTTCGAGCATGGAAGCAAGGCCCAGGCCGACCAGCGCCTCGTCCTCAACGACGAGGATATTCGGGTTCGGCTCTGTCGCTTCGCCGGCATCCTCGGCGCGGTTCGCCTCGAGTGCGCTCCACATGTCGGCCTGACCCGTGCTGCCGGCCCTCCGGCGGACATTCTGGCGCGGCCGCACGATCGCCGATGCTGCGATCACGCTCCCGCTCGCGTCATAGATCGGCGACATGGCGACCGAGACCGTGACATCCTTCCCGGTGCGCGTGGTGCGCACAGTTTGGAAGCTGCCGACCAACTCGCCGGCAAAGACGCGGGCGAGCGCGCTCTCCTGTTCGCGGGTCCGGTCGGGCGGGATGAAGCGGCTGACCGGTAGGCCGATCATCTCGCGCTCGGGATAGCCGAAATGGATCTGCGCGCCGCGATTCCAGCTGATCACGGTGCCCAGGGAATCCAGCGCGATGATGGCATCGGTGGCGCTGCGCACGATGGCTGCGAGAAGGGCGTCGCTCTGGCTGAGCAACTGGTCGTCGATCCGGAATTCGCCGAGTTCGGACATCCTCATCGACTCCTGTATCAGGAGTTTCCTGTGTGCCCGACTATGCGTGAGTCGGGCGGCGAAAGCAAAGCGGTTAACGAGTAAGACTGCGCCCGATCATCGGGTCGATCACTGCACGCGAACCACCGTCCAGCCTTGCCGGGCGAGCCGCGCCTGAACGCTGCCCGGACCGAGCAGATGCCCCGCGCCCACAGCCACGAACGCAATTTTCCGGTTTTCCCGCAACAGCTTGTCGATGGCCCGTGCCCAAAGCTCGTTGCGCTGGTCGATCAGCACATCACGCAGATAGGGAAAGCGCGCCAGCGGTTGCAGGAATTCTGCCTCCAGCGCCGCGACGTCGCCTCCCGCCCAGCGATCGTATAGCAATCGATATTGCCGCGCCGCGTCGCCCGCCTCGGTGATCGCCTCGTGAAGCAGTTCGGCCTGGTCGGCCCGTGGCAATGCATCGAAGCGGCCGAGCTGCGACTCGATGGTCTCCAGCCCGCGCACCGGCTTGCGGTCACTCCGGAAGCGTCCTTCGAGCAGCGCCTCGGGCGCGTCAGCGCTGGTCGCGCCGCTATGGGCCGCGCCGATCAGCAGCGCTGCGGCCCAGTCCTCATAGGCATCGATGTCGCGCAATGCCGAGGGAGACGCCCGGAACAGTGCCTCGAACCGCGCCCTGTCCGCTGCACCCAATCTGGTCGGGACCGGCGGCAGTCCCGGCGAACGTCCCAGTGTCTCGAAAATCCGGCGGTCGTTCCGCTCGGCCTCGAGGCCAGCCGCTTCGAGTACCAGCAGGTCGCTCTGTTCGATCGCTTTCTCGATCTCCGGCGAAAGCCAGCGCGCGCCGGCCGGCACGGCATGAATCGTCCCGAACAGCCAGCCATGCCGGTCTCCCATCGAGATCCGCCAGAGCGCCGGGCGGGCCGTGACCGGCCGCATGTGCCATGCCAGTGCCGTAGCCAGAACCGCCAGCAGCAATGCCGCGAGCAGCGCCAGTCGCCAGCGGCGGTCGCGCGTCGTCGTCAGAGCGATTTAACCAGCTTGGTCTTGACCCTGCGCACCTTGAGTGCGTCCTGCACGCTGCCCTTGCCGGCAAGATGCCCGGCGCCCACGGCAATGAACACCGTGCCCGGTTTGTCGAGCCGCGCCTTGATCCAGTCGGCCCAGCGCTCGTTGCGATCGAAGAGCAGGACCTGCTGCAGGGCCTTGTCGTCCTCCATCGACTTGTTCATCGTCTCGGACAGTTTCAGCGGGTCGCCCGCGACCCAGGCGTCGATCATCTGGGCCAGCGTCTTCTCGACATCGGCCTGCTCGTTGATCGTTTCGACCAGCAGCGAAATCTGCAGGTCGTTCGACAGGCTGTCGAAGAAGCCGACCTGCTCCTCGGTCGTTTCCAGACCCATCACCGGTTTCTTGGCCGCATCGGCCAGCGCGCGCAGCCGCACCTCGACGCCCTCATTGCGGTCATAGCCGAGCTTCTGCAGCGGGGCACTTGTCAGCGTGACGGCAGCGAACCAGGGCTTCATCCGGTCGATCACGCCGATCGGCAGGCGATAATCGGTCACCAGCTGCGCGAATTTCGCGCGGGCCGGTTCGGGCAGCTTCTGGGTGAGCGTCGGACCGGTCACGTCGAGCGCCTTCTGCACGATGCGCGCCTGCATTGCCGCGTCGTTATTGTCGGCAATCTCCAGCACCAGCGTGTCGGCGCTCTCGAATGCCTTCCTGATCGGGCCCTGGTACCAGTTGATGCCCGGCCGCAGCAGATGGATCGTGCCGAACAGGTAGATCGTCGTGTCCTTGTCCTTGACCACCCACAGCGCGGGTTTGGCGGGCGCGGCGGCGGCTTTAGGCTGCGCCTGCGCGGCCAGCGGCGCGGAGGCCATGATCGACAATGCAGCGAGGCAGGCCGTGAGCAGTGGGCGGATGGCGAGCAAGGGGCGTCTCTCCTGAAGCATGGTCCATATTCGCGGCTTTGGTCCGGCAACGCAAGCTGACAAGGCGGCTTTCCACCACCCGTCATTCCCGCGAAAGCGGGAATCCAGCGATCTGCCTGTGCGGATATGTGCCCGGCAGATCTGCCGGGCCGACCGGATTCCCGCGTTCGCCGGAATGACGAAACGATATGCGCGAGGGCGCGTGCCGCCGCACTGCTTGACCGCTTGCCCCCCATGCGTCAAAGCGCGGCGGTTTCCCGGGACGACATATTGCAGGCAAGGGGCAAATGGCAGACGAGGCATCGAAGCCGCTGAGCTTTCAGCGACTGATCCTGACATTGCATGACTATTGGGCGGCGCAGGGTTGCGTGATCCTCCAGCCGTTCGACATGCGCGTCGGCGCCGGCACCTTCCACCCCGCCACCACGCTGCGCAGCCTCGGCCCGGACGCGTGGAACTGCGCCTATGTCCAGCCCTCGCGCCGGCCGACCGACGGCCGCTATGGCGAAAACCCGAACCGGCTCCAGCATTATTACCAGTATCAGGTGATCATGAAGCCGAGCCCGCGCAACCTGCAGGAACTCTATCTGGGCAGCCTCGCGGCGATCGGCATCGATCCGCTGGTCCATGACATCCGCTTCGTCGAGGACGACTGGGAAAGCCCCACATTGGGCGCCTGGGGCCTGGGCTGGGAGGTCTGGTGCGACGGGATGGAAGTCACGCAATATACCTATTTCCAGCAGATGGGCGGCTTCGACTGCAAGCCGGTCGCGGGCGAACTCACCTACGGGCTCGAGCGCCTCGCCATGTACATCCAGGGCGTCGACAGCGTGTACGATCTCGTCTTCAACGATGCCGTCGGCAATCGCCCGGCCGTGACCTATGGCGACGTCTTCCTCGAGAACGAGAAGCAGATGTCGAAGTGGAACTTCGAGATTGCCGATACCGACAAGCTGTTCCGCTGGTTCAAGGACTGCGAGGAAGAGTGCCGCGCGAGCATCGCCGCGGACGTCCCGCTCGCCGCCTATGAGCAGGCGATCGAGGCAAGTCACGTCTTCAACCTGCTGCAGGCGCGCGGCGTGATCAGCGTCCAGGAGCGCGCCAGCTACATGGGCCGCGTCCGCGACCTCGCCAAGGGCAGCTGCGAAGCGTGGATGAAGCATAACGGGTGGGCGGAATGATGATGCGCCAGCCCAAACAAAGGCACCGTCACCCTGAACTTGTTTCAGGGTCCATTTCGCCTTCGAAAGCAGTGCTCGCCGCACGATGGATGCTGGAGCCGAAGGCGTGCTTGCACAAACAAGTTCAGCATGACGAAATAGGGGAGGGCCGCGCATGACCGCTGACTTCCTTCTCGAACTGCGCTGTGAGGAAATCCCGGCGCGCATGCAGGCCAAGGCCAGCGACGATCTCGCGCGCCTGTTCACCGAGAAGCTCGCCGAATCCGGCCTCAAGCCCGGCAAGCTCACATCCTATGTGACGCCGCGCCGCCTCGCGCTGATCGCGCATGACCTGCCGCTCGCGACCCAGGCCGTCAGCGAGGAGTTCAAAGGGCCGCGCACCAATGCGCCTGCGCAGGCGCTCGAAGGCTTCCTCCGCAAGACCGGCCTGACGCAGGACCAGCTCGAGGACCGCGACGGCATCTGGTTTGCCAATGTCGAGAAGCCGGGCAGGGCGACCACCGAGCTGCTCGCCGAGGTCATTCCCGCAATCGTTCGCGCTTTCCCTTGGCCCAAGTCGATGCGCTGGGGAGATGCCAGCCTGTCGACGGAAAGCCTGCGCTGGGTTCGGCCGCTGCAGGGCATTGTCGCCCTGCTCGGCGAGGATGTGGTCGATTTCGCGATCGAGGACCTGCGTTCCGGCGCCGCGACCATGGGCCATCGCTTCCATCATAGCGGACCAATCACCATCGGGTCGGCCAACGACTATGTCGAGAAGCTGCGCGCCTGCCATGTCATTGTCGACCAGGCCGAACGCGCGAAGATCATCGAGACCCGCGCCAATGCGCTCGCGCATGAGGCTGGGCTGGAGCTCGTGCCGGACGCCGGCCTCGTCGCCGAGAATGCCGGCCTCACCGAATGGCCTGTGCCGCTGCTTGGCTTCTTCAATGCGCAATTTCTTGAGGTCCCGCCTGAAGTCATCCAGCTAACCCTTCGCATAAACCAGAAATATTTCGTCCTTCGCGATGGTGGCGGCAAGCTCGCCAATGCCTTCATCTGCACCGCGAATATCGAGGCGAAGGACGGCGGCAAGGCCATCGTCGAAGGCAACGGCAAGGTGCTTGCCGCACGCCTTTCCGATGCGCGCTTCTTCTGGGAGCAGGACAAGAAGACGAAGCTGGAAGAGCAGGCGAAGAAGCTCTCGCGCATCACCTTCCATGAGAAGCTGGGCACCGTCGCCGACAAGGTCGAGCGCGTCGCCAAGCTGGCCGAATGGCTGGCAAGCGAAGGCATCGTGCCCGATTGCGATCCGGCGCTGGCACGGCAGGCAGCCGAGCTCTGCAAGGCCGATCTCGTCACCGAGATGGTCGGCGAATTCCCCGAACTTCAGGGTCTGATGGGCGGCTATTATGCCCGCGCCGAAGGCCTGCCCGAAGCCGTCGCCGACGCCATCCGCGATCACTACAAGCCGGCGGGGCAGGGCGATGACGTCCCGACCGCGCGGGTGACGGTTGCGGTGAGCCTGGCGGACAAGCTGGATACGCTGGGCGGCTTCTTTTTTGAGCAGGAAAAGCCGACCGGATCGAGAGACCCTTTTGCCCTGCGGCGTGCTTGCATTGGCGTTATTCAATTGATCCTTGAAAATCAACTTCGTGTTAGTTCAAGAATAATTATCCAAAAATCAGTTTTTGAGGTTGGATATAACGCACTCAATTTGGAATATAGGAAATTGAGTGTGGAAGCTCTAGTTTCCATGTATGATTTGATAGGTATTGATGCGGCAAATGAGCTCTTCAAAAGAGATTATCGGCCAAGCTTTGACCATGATCGTTTCCCATTTGTAGAAGTGAATTTACAGCGAACAAGAGATGGAGCGGAAGACCTTTTGGACTTCTTTGCCGACCGTCTCAAGGTCCAGCAGCGCGAGGCCGGCGTCCGTCACGACCTGATCGACGCTGTCTTCGCCCTCGGCGGCGAGGACGATCTCGTCCGCCTCCTCGCCCGCGTGAAGGCGCTGCAATCCTTCATCGGCACCGACGACGGCAAAAACCTCCTCGCCGGCTACAAGCGTGCCGCTAATATTCTCAAGAAGGAGAATTGGGAGGATCATCATGCCGTCGCCGGGCCGACCGGGGACGAGGATGGATTGGTTGCCGTCGACGATCCGCAGCTGGCCGAGGCGATCCGCGTCCATGAAGAGCGGTTCGCGCTCAATTACACGCCCGAGCCCGCAGAGGCTGCGCTGATTGTCGCGCTGGACATGGCCGGCCCGCGTGCCGACGCCGCCGTTGCCGCCGAGGATTTCGGCGCCGCCATGGCCGCGCTCGCCACGCTCCGCGCGCCCATCGATGCCTTTTTCGATGCCGTGACGGTCAACGATGCCGACCCCGCCAAGCGCGAGAGCCGGTTAAACCTGTTGACCCGTATTCGCGCTGCGGTGCACAAAGTTGCCGACTTCTCGAAGATCGAGGGCTAGAGCGATTTGCCGTCGGATGGAAACGGTCGACGATTTGGGAATCGCAGAAGACATGGGGATCGGCGGGCAATTGCTGCCGGTCCGGACAAGCGGGACAGGCGAGAACAAAACAAGCGGTCGTGCCGGCAGCATCTGTGCAGGGATGGGGTTTAGACGATGACGAAATATGTCTATCGCTTCGGCGGTGGTGTCGATGACGGTGGCAAGGGCGACAAGACCCTGCTCGGGGGCAAGGGTGCCAATCTCGACGGCATGGCCGCGATCGGCCTGCCGGTCCCGCCCGGCTTTACGATCACGACCGAGATGTGCACGCGCTACTATGCAGATGGCGAAACCTATCCAGATAGTTTGAATGCCGAGGTCGCGGCCGGCATCGCCCATATCGAGGCCGTGACCGGCAAGCGCTTCGGCGACGTGGCCGATCCGCTGCTCGTCTCCGTCCGCTCCGGCGCCCGCGTCTCGATGCCCGGCATGATGGACACTGTCCTCAACCTGGGCCTCAACGACGAAACCGTGAAGGGCCTCGCAGCCGTCTCCGGAGACCCGCGTTTCGCGTGGGACAGCTACCGCCGTTTCATCCAGATGTATGCCGACGTCGTCCTCAATCTCGACCATGGCGCCTTCGAGGAAGCGCTCGAGATCGCGAAGGAGGATTCTGGAGCGTATTTGGACACTGATCTGACCGCGGAACACTGGGAAAAGCTGGTCTCCGAGTACAAGACACTTGTTGAGGCCCAATGGGGCAAACCATTCCCCCAGGACGTGCACGAACAGCTCTGGGGCGCCATCGGTGCGGTGTTCGGTTCGTGGCAGGCCGAGCGCGCCAAGGTCTATCGCCGCCTCAACAATATCCCCGGCGACTGGGGCACCGCCGTCAACGTCCAGGCGATGGTCTTCGGCAACATGGGCGAGACCTCGGCGACGGGCGTGGCCTTCACCCGCGACCCCGCGACCGGCGAAAATGCGTACTACGGCGAATATCTCATCAACGCCCAGGGCGAGGACGTTGTCGCCGGCATCCGCACCCCGCAATATCTAACGCGCGCCGCCCGCGAGCGCGCCAACGCCAAGCCGCTCAGCATGGAAGAAGCGATGCCGGAGACCTTCGCGGAGCTCGCGAATGTCTTCCATATCCTCGAGACGCATTATCGCGACATGCAGGACATCGAGTTCACCGTGCAGCAGGGCAAGCTCTGGATGCTCCAGACCCGCTCGGGCAAGCGAACGGCCAAGGCCGCGCTCAAGATCGCGGTGGACATGGCGAACGAAGGGCTGATCAGCCGCGAGGAAGCCGTGATGCGTGTCGATCCCAATGCGCTCGACCAGTTGCTGCATCCGACGCTCGATCCCAAGGCGCAGCGCGACGTGATCGCCAGGGGACTCCCCGCAAGCCCGGGCGCCGCATCGGGCATGATCGTGTTCGATGCCGAGACTGCCCAAGCCCATGCCGAGCTGGGTGAAGCCGTTATCCTCGTGCGCATCGAGACCAGCCCCGAGGACATTCATGGCATGCATGCCGCCAAGGGCATCCTGACGGCGCGTGGCGGCATGACCAGCCATGCCGCCGTCGTCGCGCGTGGCATGGGGCGCCCTTGCGTCTCGGGTGCGGGCAATATCGCCATTGATGCCAAGGCTGGCACGATGAGCGTGGGCGGACGGAGCTTCAAGGCAGGCGACATCATCACCATCGACGGAGCCAGTGGCGAGGTCATGGCCGGCCAGGTGCCGACCGTGCAGCCCGAGCTTGCCGGGGACTTCGGGACGCTAATGGTCTGGGCCGATAGCGTGCGGCGCCTCAAGGTGCGCGCCAATGCCGAGACGCCGCATGACTGCAAGGTCGCGCGCGAGTTCGGCGCGGAAGGTGTGGGCCTCTGCCGCACCGAGCATATGTTCTTCGACGACGCGCGCATCACTGCCGTGCGCCAGATGATCCTGGCTGACAGCGAGAAAGGCCGGCGCGAGGCGCTCGCCAAGCTTCTGCCCGAGCAGCGCGCAGACTTCGTGGGCATCTTCAACGAGATGGCGGGCCTGCCCGTGACCATCCGGCTGCTCGATCCCCCGCTGCACGAGTTCCTGCCCCATGAGGACAGCGAGTTCGCCGAGGTCGCCGCGGCGGCCGGCGTCGGTGTTGAGACTCTCAAGCGCCGGGCCGCCGAACTGCACGAGTTCAATCCCATGCTCGGCCATCGCGGCTGCCGGCTCGGCATCACCTTCCCCGAAATTTACGAGATGCAGGCGCGTGCCATCTTCGAGGCGGCGCTGGATGTCATGCAGGCGAGCGGCCGGACGCCCTTTCCGGAGGTGATGATCCCGCTGGTTGCGACGAAGCGTGAGCTCGAACTCATGAAGGCGGTCGTCGACGAGACAGCGGCGAAGGTATTTGCCGAGCGGGGGGCGAAGGTCGATTATCATGTCGGCACGATGATCGAGCTGCCGCGCGCCGCCCTGATGGCGGGGGAGATTGCCGAAATCGGCGAGTTTTTCTCCTTCGGTACCAACGACCTGACGCAGACCACGATCGGTATCAGCCGCGACGACGCCGGCCGGTTCCTGACGCAATATGTCGACAAGGGCATTTTCGCGCGTGACCCGTTTGTCAGCCTCGATACCGCCGGTGTCGGCCAGCTCATCGAGATCGCGGCGGAACGGGGCAGGGCGACCCGTCCCGGCATCAAGCTCGGCATCTGCGGCGAGCATGGCGGCGATCCGGCGAGCATCGCCTTCTGCGAGAAGACCGGCCTAGATTATGTCAGCGCCTCGCCCTATCGCGTGCCGATCGCCCGGCTCGCAGCGGCGCAGGCAGCACTGGCTGCCCGCCCGAAATAAGCGCAAAAAGGGGGTTGCCACGGGGGACAGGCGAGACTATCTGCGCCTCTCCCGCGGCGGCCTCGGCCCTCGCGCGATGACATGGCAATGCACCCGTAGCTCAGCTGGATAGAGCATCAGACTACGAATCTGAGGGTCGGACGTTCGAATCGTTCCGGGTGCGCCATTTCAAAAGGCCCTTCCGTCAGGAGGGGCCTTTTTGCGTTCGCGGCGCCTTAAATTGAGCGGGCTGACCTCACGGTCGGTCCGCCCTACCTTTTGATGATCAGTGAATCGGGGCGCTTGCGCGGCACCCATTGCCCGCGCCCTGGGAAATTCTTCAGGACCTCGCCGTCCCACAGCCGGACCGTCCGGCGCTTGAAGCGCCATTGGCCATCCTCGCATTTGACGGCATGGTCGTCATACCAGCCAGTGAAGCGGAGGAGATAAGGCGGTTCCCCCTCGCATTCGGTCACGAAAGCGAAGCTACGCATCTTCACCGAGCCGTCGGTCTGCGGCGTATATTGGGTCTGCGTGACATGATGCTGGCGGCCCGGGAAGCCAGGCGCGTTTCGATAATGCTCGGCGATGCCGCGAATGCCGTCATGGCCTTCCCAAATGTCCGGATCGTCGAACACTTCCTCGGTCATGATGGCATCTTTCGTGAAGCACGCCACGAGATTCTCGACATCGCCCGTATCGAGCGCCCAGCCGTAATTTGCGATCAGGTCCTGCAGGCCGATCCGGTCTTCGATTGCAAGCGTCACCAATATCCCTCCGTCAATTGCTTTAGTCGGCGGCGATAGAGCAATTGCGCCACAGCGGGCAATGTTTGCAACAATGTGTGGCGGAACGTTTCAAGTTTGAAATCACTGGCACAAGATGCTCGTCGAGAAGGCCACGGTCAGCGTTGCGAAAGCTTCGCTGCCGTAGCGTTTGCCCAATAAAATAAATTTCGGCCGAAGCGGGGACCCTCATGACTGCGCGCAATCACTTGATGTTGGCCCTGCTTGGCGCCGCTTCGCCATTGGCGCTGGCGACTCCTGCCGTCGCGCAGGGGCAGACTGCGCAAGCGCCCACGGCGCAACCTGCGCCCCCACCGACCGTTCCGTCTCGCACCGGCGGCCTCAATGCGGCCGAAGATCTCAACGACGAAGAGATCGTGATCACCGGTGCGCGGGAGCGCGGAGCCGTGATCGGCGACGTCAAGCCACTGCAGCAGTTCGACGCCGGCGACGTCCGGGCGCTTGGCGTCAGCAGCGTGAACGACCTGCTGACCGAATTGGGGCCGCAGGTGCAGAGCGCCAGTGGCCGCCCGCCCGTTCTGCTGCTCGAGGGGCATCGCATTTCGAGCCCGCAGGAAATTGGTAGCCTGCCCTCCGAAGCGATCCAGCGGGTCGATGTCCTTCCCGAGGAAGTCGGCCTGCGTTATGGCTACGGCTCCGACCAGCGTGTCGTGAACATCGTCCTGCGCCAGCGTTTCCGGGCCTTCAATGCCGAGGTCAACGTTCGCGTCCCGACCGCTGGCGGCGGCAAGAGCGGCAATGCGGAGTTGGGCTATCTTTCGATCCGCAACGGCAAGCGCTTCAATACCAGCATCGAAGTGCGGCCCCAGGAGAGGCTGCTTGAAACCGATCGCGGCCTTAACGGCGTGGATTCGGCGTTTCGGACGCTCACGCCGTCAGACACGCAGCTGACCATCAATTCGACCTATCATCACCCACTCGGCCCCCGTGTCGCGGGTACATTGAACGGCGAGATCTCGACCGACCAGCAGGATAGCCTGATCGGTCGTATCCTGCCGTCGCAGCCGATCACGATTCCTGCAACAAGCCCGTATGCGGCGGGCGGTGTCTCCACCCAGTTTGCGCCGAAATCCTCGCTCGTCGGGCCGCTCGAGCGGGCGAGCAATCGATTCACCGGCCATGGCAGCTTCGGCATCACGCGCGATCATGCCAAGGGGCAGATGACCCTGACCGGTACCTATGACCACAGCTTCTCGCGGACCCTCCAAGACCGCCCGTTTGATCTCCTGACTTATGCCGCGGCCGTTGCTGCCGGTAGCCCGAACGCAAATCCCGCCAACGAGATTTCGCAGATTTATCTGCCGACGGCAGACGTGACACGGAGCTACACCGACACGGCTTCAGCCGACCTCCTCTACAATACGTCGCTGTTCACATTGCCCGGCGGCGATGTCTCGCTGACGACGCATCTGTCCGGTTCGACCTCGACGTTCCGCAGTTTCCGCGTTCGCGACATGGTGACCACACCCTCGCGCGTTCATCGCGACATTGGCGGCGCGTCTGCCAATATCAGCATTCCCATCGCTGGTGCCGGCTCGCCGCTGTCCGATGTGATCGGGCGTCTCTCGACCAATATCAACATCGACTGGGATCATTATTCGGACGCCGGCTCGGTGCATACGCTCGGGGTGGGCATTAACTGGCAGCCGCACAAGGATGTCAGCGTCAACGGCAATTTCACGGACCGGCAGAATGCGCCCACCGCCAACCAGCTCGGCGATGCGCAGGTTGTGACCCAGAATGTCCCGATCTTCGATTATATCCGCGGAGAGACAGCAAACGTCACCACCATCTCGGGCGGTAACCCCAATCTCGCCAAGGGCAAGACGCAGAGCTTCCGCATCGGCGTGTCGGTCAATCCGTTGAAGGATCCTCAGCTCGGCTTCCAGTTCGACCTCAGCCAGAACCGCACCAGGGGCGGCATCTCGGCTCTGCCCGGCATCACCCTCGATACGCAGAGCGCCTTCGCAAGCCGCTTCACGCGCAATTCGAGCGGGGTGCTGACCCAGGTCGACCTGCGCCCGATCAACATCACCGAGCAAAAGAGCACGCAGTTCCGCTGGGGCTTCAACTTCAACATGCAGTTGAAGACGCCGCAGAGCCAACTTCGTGCTTATGAGGAAGTGATCCGCAAGCGCATCCAGGAACGCATCGCAAGCGGGCAGCTTCCGCCGGATGTGGCGGCGCGGCTCACGCAAGCCCTCCAGAGTGGACAGCTGGGCAACCTTGCGCGCCAGTTTGGCGGGCAGCAGGGTGGTCAGCCGGGGCAGGCGCGTCCTGGTGGCCAAGGCGGGCAGACTCAGGCCCAAGCTGGCACCACCCAGCAGACCGCACAGGGCCAGCCCCCGGGCGGAGCGCCGCAAGCCGCACAGGGTGAGGGCGGTCCGGCCATCGTGATCACCGGCAACCCCAACGCGGCGCCTGGCGGCGCCCCCCAGGGCGGCAACTTCGTTTTCCAGGGCGGTCCCGGTGGACCTGGCGGCTTTGGTGGCGGGCCTCCGGGCGGTTTCCGTGGCGGTCCTGGCGGCTTCGGTGGCGGCGGCTTTGGAGGCTTTGGCGGCGGTGGTTTCGGCGGTGGCGGCGGCCAAGGCGGTGCGCCGCGCGGCGGCCGGCTCAACTTCTCGGTCTTCCACACCTGGGTCCTCGATCAGACCGTCCAGCTCGCGCCGACGCTGCCGGTTATCGACCTGCTCAACGGGGGCACACTTGGCGGCGGCGCCGGCCCGTCGAAGCACCAGATCCAGATCCAGGGCGGCTACACGCAGGGCGGGTTCGGTTTCCGGACCTTCATCAACTGGAGCAGTGCGACCCACAGCAACGGCACGAGCGGTGCAAGCTCTGATCTTCGCTTCGGCGCGCTGGCACGAACCAATTTCCGCTTCTTCTTCAATTTCCAGCAGATGCCCAAGACGGTCGACAGGATTCCGTTCCTGCGAGGCTCGCGTCTCCAGTTCGGTATCGATAATCTTTTCGATGCCCGCCAGAAGGTGACTGACGGCACCGGCGTCACGCCTTACGCCTATCAGGGCGCTTTCCTCGATCGGCAGGGCCGCACCTTCAGCATCGGCTTCCGCAAGCTGTTCTTCTAAATCAGGCTGACGACCTCACACGGAAGCGGGGTCGTCGGACCGCTTTCGCTCCAGTGCGCGAATGGCCGGACATTGCCGTCCGTGCGCCAGTGCGCGACGCGTAAGGGATCGACGTCGCCATAAACCCATTGTCCCTCGCCGAGCTGACCGAGCGCCAGGATGCCGGCGTCCGGGGCGTCGCCGTCGGGCGGGCCGAACAGCCCCGCGGCGCCGAAATTCTCGTCGAGCACCGGCGACCAGGGCGCTATGCCCACCGTCGGCGCTTGCGCGACGAAGCATTGGTTCTCGAGCGCGCGTGCCTGCGCGCCGATCCTGACGCGCCAGTAGCCCTGCATGGTATCCGTGCAGGACGGCGACAGGATGAGGGTCGCGCCTGCCTCGGCCTGGGCACGGGCGATCAACGGGAATTCGATGTCATAGCAGATGGAGATGCCGATCCGGCCAAGCGCCGTCTCGAAGACGCGAACGGGGCCGCCAGCGGCAATGTTCCACTTCTCCCGTTCGAAGCGCGTCATGACGAGCTTGTCCTGGACGCCGACCTTGCCACCGGGGGAGAAAAGCCGGGCACGGTTCACGATGCGCCCGTCCCCGAGCGGCGAGGGCAGACTGCCCGCGACGATATGCACGCCGTGGGTCGTGGCGAGCGCCGCGTGATGGGCGTCGATCTCCTCGATCAGGCCCGTCACGAAACCGATCGTGGCCTGGAGATCGCCCATGCTGCCGGGATCCAGCGCTGCCAGCTCCATTGCGGCATATTCCGGGAAGACGAGCAGGCTCGCGTCCCGCCCGGCAGCCTCTTCGACCCACGACGCAATCTTGGCACGCCAGGCATCGAAACTGCCGAGCCGCTCGATCGGATATTGGGCAAGGGCGAGCTTGAAGACGGTCATAGCGCGCGATGCCAGAACTGCATGGGATGCGCCGACTCCTCCCGCTGATCGACATCCTTCCAGTCATAATAGGCGATCATGCCGTCAAGCGGTGCATAGCCTCGTGCACGCCAGAAGGGGCCGAGATCGCGCGCACCGGATGGGCGCAGCCGGTGATCGGGGGGACGGATCACGCCGCAAAAGCAGGCGGCTGTCGCGCCTGACGCACGGGCGGCTGCCTCGCGATGGTCGAAAAAGGCATGGCCGATGCCGTGGCCACGATAGGTCGGCAGCAACACGGATTCGCCGAAATAGCTGAGCCGCGCGACGTCATGGCCGGCATCGGCAAAGGGCCTGCTGAATGCTGCGTCCTGGCCGGCCATGGGTGACGCCGTGGCGGCGCCGACAATCGCCTCGCCGTCGCGCGCGATCACCAAGACCGCGCCGGGATCCTCAAGGAAATGGGCCAGATATCGCTCCTCATAGTCGAGCGTGCCGTCATACAGGTAAGGCCAATCGCGAAACACCGCGATGCGCAGGCGGGCGAGGTCGGGCAGCGCTGCCCCCCGCGCCACCGGATCAGCCAGTGTTTCGACCGTGAGCGCCATCAACCGCTTACCTGTGCGATCCAGTCGGCAAGATTATAGTAGACAGTCACGCGCGAGATCAGTCCGTCCCGGAATTCGAAAAAGCCGCCGGCGGGCAGGACGTAGCGCTGACCCGTGGCGGGTGGCAGGCCTTCATCGTCGGCAAGATACTGGCCGTGCACGATGAACTCCGCCGCGCCGCGCGTGCCGTCCTCGCTCGCCATCAGGACGATGTCCTCGAGCCGCTCGGCATAGGTGCGTTCCATATGCCTGAGGAATGCGCGAAACTCGTCCTTGCCGGTCTGGCGCCCGCCCTGGTTGACGTCATGCGCCACATCGTCGGTCAGGCAGGCCAGCATGGCGTCAAGGTCGCCGGCGTTGAAGGCCTCATAATATTGCTTGAGCGTCGCGAGCGCGGCTGCGCGTTCCGTCGTGCCGGCGGTCATTTGGGTCCTTTCCTTGCTGTCCCTTGACGGCTGCCCCTAACGCGATCAGCCCACATCGCTAAGCGTAATTTTATTCCAAGGAGTCGCCCGATGATCGTCGGCACCGTCAAGGAGATCAAGACCCACGAATATCGCGTCGGCCTGACGCCTGAGAGCGTCCACGAATTGCATGTCCACGGCCATGACGTGCTTGTCGAGGCGGGCGCGGGACTCGGCATTGGCGCGACGGACAACGACTATCGCGCCGCCGGCGCGCGCATTGAGCCCGATGCGGAAAAGGTGTTCGCCGCCGCGGAGATGATCGTGAAGGTGAAGGAGCCCCAGAAGGCGGAGCGGGCGATGCTCCGCCCCGGGCAGATCCTCTACACCTATCTCCACCTTGCGCCTGATGCCGAGCAGACGGCCGACCTCGTCAAGTCCGGGGCGACCTGCATTGCCTATGAGACGGTGACCGATGCGCATGGGGGCCTGCCCCTGCTCAAGCCCATGAGCCAGGTGGCCGGGCGGATGGCGATCCAGGCTGGCGCGACGGCACTCGAAAAGGGGCATGGCGGCAGGGGCGTGCTGCTTGGCGGCGTACCCGGCGTGCTGCCGGCCAAGGTTGCCGTGATCGGGGGCGGGGTGGTCGGCTTCAATGCCGCGCAGATGGCGGCGGGACTGGGCGCTGACGTGACCATCCTCGACCGCAATCCCGAGGTGCTGGAG
>DASWYL010000007.1:0-85248 GCA_036404995.1 Sphingobium sp.
ATACAGCGAGCCGGTCAATGCTTGGGGGAGGGAAAATACGCCCTGAAGTGCACGGGCGGCTGCAAAGAGAAGCGGCCGCCCGTTTCCGATGCGAGGGGGCGTCAGTCGACGTCCACATGCACCTGCAGATAGGTCGCCGGGATACGGGTCCGCCCGGGTTCCGTGCTGATATTCTGCTCATGGAATAACGCGTCCAGCTCGGCGCGCAGGTCTGCGGCCCGGTCGCTCGCCGCCGCGGCTTCGAAGGCGTTCATCGTCGGCCCGTAGAAATTTTGGAAAGCGTCCAGGAACGAGGAGGGCGAGCCGTCATGATCGAACATGTAGGTTGCGCGCACGCAATGGATACTGGCCTCGTCGATCCCCGCCGAGCCGAACCGCTCGAATATGTCGGCTTCCACGCCCCATCGTATGGGGCTGACAAACCCTGGGGGCGGCGGCGGCGAATAGGCGGCGCATATCTTCAGGATTTGCGCGACCAGCGTCGGATCGCCCGGGATCCAGTTGCCCATCACGATCCGGCCTCCGGGCCGCGTCACGCGCACCATCTCGCGTGCGACATCTTCGGGGCGCGGCGCGAACATGGCACCGAAGATGGAGACGACGAGATCGAAGCTGTCGGATTTCAGTTCCGCGAGATTGCTGGCGTCGCCTTCCCGGAACCGCAGGTTCGCAAGGCCCTCAGCGCGGGCGCGCGCCTCGCCGGCCGCGACAAGATTTGGGGCAATGTCGACGCCGAGGACATCGGCGCCGCGCTGGGCGGCAGGCAGGGCGGTCGTGCCGTCACCGCAGCCCAGGTCGAGCACGCGAAGGCCCGGCCGGATATCGAGTTCGCCGATCAGCGCGGCACCGCTCTCCCGCATCGCTGCGGCAATACGCGTGAAGTCGCCCTTTTCCCAAAGGGCCTTGTTCGGGTTGAGTGTGATTACGGTCATGGTCAATCCTTTGTCATCCTGACGATTGCGGACTGCTAGCGCCGGGCGGTCCGGGCCCTCCAGTTCAGGAAGTGAACTGCCCGGTATAGAATCTGTACTGGCGGTGCCGTGTGGCCGGGGAGTATGAAGCCGGGCGGAGGTTCACCATGGCCCAGCCGAGCTACCGACAATTCTGCCCCACGGCGATGGCCGCGGAAATCCTCTGTACACGCTGGACAATCCTGCTCCTGCGCGAGCTGCTCGACGGCACGTCGCGCTTCAACGACTTGCGCCGGGGCGTTCCGCGCATGTCGCCCGCCTTGCTGTCGCGCCGCCTCAAGGAACTGGAGGAAGCTGGCGTTATTCTGCGCCGCCGCGCACCGGGCAGCAGCGAGATCTTCGAATATCACCTGACCGAGGCCGGGCGAGAGCTGGAGCCGATCGTTGCGGCCATGGGCCAATGGGGCCAGCGCTGGATCGAGACCGACGTGTCTCTCCAGCATCTCGATGCGCAGCTGCTGATGTGGTCAATGCGCCGCAATCTCAACACCGACGCCCTGCCGCCGGAGCGGCGCTGTGTCATCCAGTTCCAGTATCCCGAGCAGCCCGTGCCCGCCGACCGGCACTGGTGGTTCATCGCCGAGGTGGATGGTTCGGTCGACCTCTGCAGCCTCGATCCCGGCTTTGATGTCGATCTCTATGTCTCGAGCGACCTGCGCACGATGACTGCGATCTGGATGGGCTATGAATCGCTCAGCACGGCACTGGCCGACGAGAAGGTCCATCTCATCGGTGATCGCGCGATTGCATCCTCGATACGCGCCTGGATCGGGTCGAGCGGCCTTGCCGTCGTCGAACGGAAAGTCGGCTAGCGCCTCAGCCCTGCCAGACCGACAGGATCTCCGACAGCTCCGGACGCGGGCGTTCTTCCAGCTGGCGCGATGGCGTGCCGATGAAGATGAAACCGGCGATGCGCTCGTCCGCGCCGCCGAACGCATCGCGAACCTCGTCATTGAACGCCGGCCAGGTGGTCAGCCAGCCGCCGACAAAGCCCTGGGCGTGGGCGGCGTGCAGCAGGTTCATGCAGGCCGCGCCGGCCGAAAGTTCCTGCTCCCAGAGCGGGATCTTGCTTTCCCTTGGCGCGGACATGACCACGATCAGCGCCGGCGCCTGCGTGGCGAACTGGACATGCGCCTCGATCTCCAGCCGACCGGCATCGGGCTTCTCGGCGAGATAGGCGGTGGTGATGATGTCGGCGAGCAGCTGGCGCTTGTCGTCAGGCACGATGATGAACCGCCAGGGTGCGAGCTTGCCATGATCCGGCGTGCGCGCCGCGATCCGCACCATCTCGGTCAGCTGGTCCATATTGGGGCCGGGACCGGCGAGGTCGCGCGGCTTGCCGGAACGGCGCGACGCCAGATAGGCGGGCACGGAACTGAGATCGTTGAAGGTCATGGGCCTCGCGCTAGCCAAAAGCGCGCCCTGCGCCAAGTCCCAAAGCCGCACAGAGCTGCCTGCCGCGCCCGTCAACAAAGTGCCTTCACAGCGGCGAGATTATCTCTAGTCTCGACACATTATTGCGCGCGCGCTTCGAGGGCTTTGGAGCGCAGCTGCTGAGAGGATCACCATTTCATGGCAAATCATATGGAAGACGCGTCGGTCGGTCCGGGTACGCCCCCCGCTGACGCGGTGCACGGGGACACCTGGTTCGGCCATCCGCGCCAGCTCGCCCGCCTGTTCACCACCGAAATGTGGGAACGCTTCGGCTATTACGGCATGCGGGCGCTACTGACGCTCTATCTCGCCAACTATTTCCTGTTCTCCGACCGGACGACCAACGGCCTTTACGGCGGCTTCACGGCGCTCGTGTACCTCACGCCACTGGTCGGCGGCCTGCTTGCCGACCGCTATCTCGGTTCGAAACGATCCGTGAAGTTCGGCGCCATCGTCATGGCCGTCGGCTATCTGACTCTCAGCCTTGGTGCCGCCTTTGGCGAGGAGGCCAAGCCCTTCGCCATGATCGAGGGCCAGCGCTATGACGTGACCGTCGACAAGGCGAGCGCCGACAAGCAGCAATATATCACGATCGGCGCCGACAAGCTGGCGATCAAGGGTCAGGACGACGGCAGCGTCAATCTTGTCGCCGCCGATGGCAGGATCGCCAAGATCGTTGCTAAGGGTGGGTTCGAGGCAGGCGGCGATCGTTCACCCTTCTTCACTTTGGTGCTGATCGCAGGCCTTTCGATCGTCACGATGGGCAACGGCTTCTTCAAGCCGAACATCTCGACGATGGTCGGCGAGCTCTATCCGAAGGGCGACAAGCGCCGGGATGCGGGCTTCACGATCTTCTACATGGGCATCAATCTGGGTTCGCTCCTCTCGCAGGCGCTTTGCCCGTTTCTCGCGGCCGCAGTCGGCTGGTGGGCAGGCTTCGGCCTCGCCGCCGCCGGCATGCTCTTTTCCTGGACGCTCATCCAGTTCGATGGCGGGCGTCTTGGGGGCTATGGTGAGCCGCCCGCAGGCGCGCCCAACCGCACGATGCTCATCTTCATTTGCGCGCTGGTCGCGGTGCCGGTGATCTACTTCCTCTTCACCAACCTCATGGCCGCGCCAAAGCCGGTCGAGGGCGCTGGCTTTGTCGGCTATCTCATCTCGCTGCCGCTTATGGGCAAGCTGCTGTTCGGAACCTTCCTTCTCGGCATCCCGGCGATCCTGATCTGGTCCTGGAAAGTTGGCAGCAAGATCGAGCTCCAGATGATGCTCGCTGCCATGGTGCTGATCGTGTTCAACGTCGTATTCTGGACGCTTTTCGAGCAGGCTGGTTCGTCGCTGACGCTGTTCGCGGATCGTAATACCGATCTCTCGATCTTCGGCCTCTTCACGATCACAGCCGGGCAGACGCAAACGTTCAATGCGCTTTTTATCGTGCTGTTCGCGCCGGTGATGAGCATTCTTTGGACAAGCCTTGCCCGGAAGGGCCTCGAACCGCCCATACCTGTGAAGTTCTCTTTTGCGCTGATAGGCGTCGGCTTAGGGTTCCTGTTCCTGGTGTGGGGCGCAAGCTTCGTCGGCCCGGACTTCAAAGTCGGTATATGGTGGCTGGCGGGCCTCTACCTGATCCACTCGATTGCTGAACTCTGCATCTCGCCGGTAGGCCTCTCGATGATCACCAAGCTCTCGATCGCGCGCATCGTGGGTATGATGATGGGTGTCTGGTTCCTCTCGATCAGCTGCGCGCAATATGTCGCGGGCGTGGTCGCGCAGTTCGCCAGCGTCGAGACGGTGGGCGGGCAGGTCACCAACGCCAAGGTCGCTCTGGAGACATATGTCGGCGTCTTTACGACGATCGCCATCGCGGCGATCGTTCTGGGCGGCGTCCTGTTCCTGCTGTCCTTCCCGCTGAAGAAGTGGATGAACGGCGTGACCTGATCTCTGCGGCGCAGCTTCTGGCCTTTGCGAAAGCAGGGCTTGACGCTGCGCCCCGACTGGCGGACTGAAATGCCATGAGCAGGCGTTACTTCGGCACGGACGGGATCCGTGGCCGCACCAACCAGACTCCCATGACCGCCGAGATGGCGATGCGCGTCGGCATGGCCGCCGGGCGCCATTTCCTGCGTGGCGACCATCGCCACACCGTCGTGATCGGCAAGGACACCCGCCTTTCCGGCTACATGATCGAGAACGCGTTGGTTGCGGGCTTCACCAGCGTCGGGATGGACGTGATCCAGTTCGGCCCGATCCCGACACCCGCGGTCGCGATGCTCGCCGCCTCGATGCGGGCCGATCTTGGCGTCATGATCTCGGCCAGTCACAATCCCTATTATGACAATGGCATCAAGCTGTTTGGGCCGGATGGCTACAAGCTTTCGGACTCCGACGAAGCCAGGATCGAGGCTTTGATCGAAAATGGTGAGATCCCGCTCGCCGAGTCCGCTCGCATCGGGCGCGCACGGCGCGTCGAGGATGGGCGCGGGCGTTACATCCACGCGGTTAAGTCGACCTTCCCCGAGCATCTGCGCCTCGATGGCCTGAAGGTCGTGATCGATTGCGCCAATGGCGCCGCCTATCAGACCGCGCCGGCCGCTTTCTGGGAACTGGGCGCCGAGATCGTCCAGCTCGGCGTCTCGCCCAACGGCACCAACATCAATGACGGCTGCGGATCAACCGCGCCGGGCCTCCTGCAGGAGACCGTGGTTGCGTCCGGCGCTGACATCGGCATCGCGCTCGATGGCGACGCCGACCGCCTCATCGTCGTCGACGAGACCGGCACGATCATCGATGGCGACCAGATCATGGCGCTTATCGGTACCAGTTGGGCAAGGGCCGGGACTTTGCGCGGTGGCGGCGTGGTCGCCACCGTCATGTCCAATCTCGGCCTCGAACGGCTGCTGAAGGGGCAGGGCATCGACCTCATCCGCACCAAGGTCGGCGACCGCTACGTGCTGGAGGAGATGAAGGCGCGCGGCTGCAATGTCGGCGGAGAGCAATCCGGACACATGATCCTGAGCGACTATGCCACCACCGGTGACGGCACCATCGCCGCGCTGCAGGTGCTTGCCGCGCTCGTGGAAAGCGGCAAGCGGGCGAGCGAGGTCATGCGCCAGTTCGATCCGGTGCCGCAGCTCCTCAAGAATGTCCGCTTCGCCGGCGGCAAGCCGCTTGAGGCGGAGAGCGTGAAGGCCGTCATCGCTGACGCCGAAGCCGAGCTCAATGGCAGCGGCCGCCTCGTTATCCGCCCGTCCGGCACCGAGCCGGTGATCCGCGTCATGGCCGAGGGCGACGACGCGGCTCAGGTCAAGGCTGTGGTCGAGCGCATCTGCGAGGCGGTGTCCAGCGCCGCGGCGGCCCATGCTTGAGATGCGTCCCGATTGCGAGCGCTGCGGCGTGGACCTCCCGGCTGACGAAGGCGGCGCGTTCATCTGCTCCTTCGAGTGCACATTCTGCGCCGAATGCACGGACGCGATGGACGAGATCTGTCCCAATTGCGGCGGTGAGTTGCTCGACCGTCCTGCCCGTGTCGGCGAAAAGCTAAGAAGCAATCCGGCCTCGACCGTCCGGCGCTACCAGGCAAACTGAATTCCCGCTCGTGTTTGCGCTTTGCAGATGGGTCTTTCACCCATATCCTAGCGTCAAAATAGAGAGGGGATGGTGCCATGGCATCGATGTTCAGGACTCTGCTGGCAGGGGCTGTGTTGTCCTTGCCGATCGTGCTTTCGAATCCGGGCGCAGCTGTTGCCCAGAATACGAAAGCCAAGCCGGCCGCCGCCAAACCCGCAAAGGCCTGGACGGTGCCGAAGACCTCCTGGGGCGATCCCGACCTGCGCGGCCAGTGGCCGATCGACTATCTCGCCGGGACGCCGCGCGAGCGCCCCGCCTCCTATGGCAACCGCGCTGAACTGACCGACGACGAATATGAGGCCGCGCTTTCCCAGGCCGAAAAGGGCGCCAACCTCTATGAGCGCGAGGAAAAGGCCGGCAAGCTCGGCATGGGTCACTGGACCGAGCGCGGCAAGCCGCTGCGCCAGACGTCGCTGACGGTCGAACCGGCCAATGGCCGCATGCCTCCCCCCACGGAGGAAGGCAAGAAGCGCTCCGAGACGATGAAGAGCAGCTGGACCGAGAAATACTGGGAGTGGGTCGACGACTTCAACACGTTCGACCGCTGCATCACGCGGGGCATGCCCGCCTCGATGCTGCCCGGCGCCTATAATATGGGCATCGCCATCTACCAGTCGCCAGGTTACGTCGCGATCCAGCTGGAAATGGTCCACGAGACGCGCATCATTCCGCTCGACGGCCGCGGTAAGCCCGCTGCACCGGTCAAGAACTGGCTCGGTTATTCGCGGGGCCATTGGGAAGGCAACACGCTCGTCATCGAGACCAGCAATTTCCATCCCGGCGCGCCGCTCGGCAATTCCGGCGGCCCGCGCCCGGTGCCGAACAGCGACCAGATGACGATGACGGAGCGTCTGACGCCGACCGGCCCGGACACGATCCGCTACGAGGCCTGGATCCGCGATCCAGTGACGCTGACCGCCCCCTTCAAGCTCGACTTCCCATGGCGCCGCAACGACAAGTACGTGATTTACGAATATGCCTGCCACGAGGGCAATATCCAGATGCGCGGCTTCATAGCTGGCACGAGTCCCAGGTTTGCGGCGACCCGCAAGAACGCCTGGGTCGCTCAGGGCGTCACCGACCACAAGGAAGGCGGCACCGAGGAATTCCCGCAGATCGGCGTGACGCGTTAGCGGCGCCCGTCCGTCGCGGCACCAAGGCTTGACCAAAGCGGCACAGCGGCGTTCGCGCCGTTGCCCTGTCTTTTCCGCTCGCTAAGCTTCGCCGGTAAGCCGGTCGCTGCCTTTTGACGTGGGCCGCCGCTACAGGAGAGTGCCCATGACGCGCCCCTTTGCCTTGGCCTGCGCCACGCTCGCGCTGTACCTCGCCATGCCCGGCGCGGCCCATGCCGATCCCGCGCTCGACAGTTTCGCCCGCGATCTCGATCGCACCGAGAGCGTCCGCGCCGTCAAGAAGCTGCAATATCTCTATGCCCAATATGCGCAGCACGGCCTGTGGAACCAGGTCGGCGCCCTCTTCGCACCCAACGGCAGCTTCGTGTTCGACGGCCTCGTCAAGCAGGCGCGCACCGCGCAGGGGCCGGCTGCCATCGCTGCCTTCCTCCGCACACGCTATGGTGGCGGCCATGAAGGCCTCAAGGCCGGCGACCTCTCCACGATGATGATCGACGCGCCGGTCGTGAACCTCTCACGCGACGGCAACAGCGCCAATGTCCGCTGGGAGGCGATGATCTTCCACGGCCATGACGGCAGTGCCCGCGTCGAGGGCGGCATGTTAGAGAACGAATATGTTCGCGTCGGCGGCGTCTGGAAGATCGCAACTGCGCATTATTACCCCGAATATGACGGCGCCTATGAGGATGGCTGGACCAACTGGGGCGGGGGCGAACTGCCGGTCGTGCCGCGTCATTACACGCCCGACACAGCCGGCGTGCCGATCCCGCCCCCGACGGGCGCCGCGCCAGCTACGAAAGCCAGCCTTGCCGCGCTCTCGACCCGCGCAGCACGGCTTAATGACGAAGACCGCATCCGCAATCTCCAGTCCGCCTTCGGTTTCTACGAGGACCGCAAGATGTGGGACGATGTCGTCGACATGTTCGCGAAGGACGGCGTCGTCGAGGTCGGCGGACAGGGCATCTGGCGCGGCCCGGCGAGCATCCGCCGCTGGCTCGAAACGCGTGGCCCTGCCGGGCTCACGCATGGCCAGCTTAACGATCGCGTCCATTTCGACACCACCGTGACGATCCTGCCCGGCGGCAACGAGGCCGAGGCCCGCGGCATCGAGCTCGGCATGCTGGGGGAAGCCGACCAGGAGAAGGGCTGGTGGGAAATCGCTACCTTCCGCAATCGCTTCGTCAAGGAGGACGGCGTCTGGAAGCTGCGGGAAATGCGCCGCTTCTCGATGATGAAGACCGATGTCTTCCAGGGCTGGGGCAAGAGCCGCATCGTCGAGGGTGCGCCGACCGGTGCGGGCAAACCGGATGCTCCGGTTCCGTCCGCAGACGCCGCCGCGCCGGGACTGGCATTTCCCGCATTTCTCGAAGCCCATCCTGTCACGGGCAAGGTGGTAAGGCCCCTTGGCAATGCGAAGGCCGTCGCTGCCACGAAGCTTACCGCCGCCGTCGCGCCGGGCAAAGCAGCGCCCGTAACGCTCGACGAGGCGAAGAAGCGGCTGGCCCGTTCCGCTGCCTGGGATGGCGCGATGAACGTCGCCGTCGCCTATGGCCATTTCATTGACGATGAGGATCCGCGCGGCTTCATGGGCGTCATCGCCGAGAAAGGCTTCAAGGAAACGCCGTTCTCGGGCTATTACGTGACGCGCGCGAAGAACATTGCCTCCCGCGTTCGCGGCCCATCGCCCACCAGGCGGCAGGGCGTCTCCTATCACTGGCTGCTGCAACCGGTGCTCACCATCTCCGAGGATGGCCGCTCCGCGACCGGCCGCGCGCGCCTCTTCCAGCCGCGCACCGGCAAGACCGTCGGCAAGGCAGGCGACTTCTACGCGGCATCATTCTGGGGCGGCATGTATCATGACCGTTATGTGCTGGAGGACGGCGTCTGGCGCGTCTGGGAGCTGACGCTCGACGAGCCCTATATCACGCCTGTCGCCTTCAAGGACGGCATCTGGGCCAAGTCCAAGGACCCGCCGCCGCCCGATCCCAATGCACCGCCCCGCCGCAGCGTCGCTGCCGGCGCGACCAACTTCACGCCGGACATTTACCTGCGCGATCTCGGCAAGCGCGAGGAGGGCTTCTCCGGTGGGCCAGGCAAGGTGCTGCAATGGCCGAGCATCATGCCGATGTGGTTCAGCTACAAGAACCCGGTCAGCGGCCGCGTGCCCGAGCTTTACCAGCCAGACTGCGTCCCTTGCAGTGCGCGGCCGGACCTGAAGCTCCCGGCAAATGGCTATCAGGAGCCGCCAGACGCGGTAGCGTTCAACAAGGCGCCGTGATGCTCTTCGTTCCATGAGCCTGGGAGCGAACCATCGTGCCGCCATCGAACCGCTTGCTTTGCGATGAGAGTGAATGACGCGATATTGCATTGCGGCATAAAGTCGGCGGGCAGGAAAATCGCTTGGCCCAATATACCAAAATGCACAAAAATTCCGATTAAATGTTGCGAAAGATTCCAATAAAAATGCCGCCCAGGCTACTGCCACGGGCGGCTTTTTTCTAATGATAGACGATCAACGCCTCGCGATATTTTGACTATGGCAAGGGTGATTCCTACGAGTTTATGCGTAGAGAACCGAGTAGAACGTCATGATCTGTGCAAAGACAGCACCAAGTGCAACTGCACCATTGAGTTTGTAACGCATTTTATTTTCTCCATTCCGCACTATATTCGCGGGACGGCGCGCCTACGCTTCGTGGAGAAATGCTGCAAACGCAAAATATGCCATCACGATTGCATAAAACACAATCGCTAGACAATGGCCCTGAGGTCAATTTGGTGCGGTGGGTTCCGGCATCACTTGTATGCCGTGATAGGCCTCAGTGCCGCTTCATCAACCGCGCCACCGTCTTGAAGCTCGGCCGCCCACCGCCGCTCAGGATCGCGGCGCGGAACACCCGGCCCAGCATCACGAACTCCAGCGCGATGAAGGCGAGCAGCACCATCCCCGATCCGACGATCTCGTAGGTCGGGATGCCGGTGCCGAGCCGCGCCAGCACGGCGAAGGGCGTGAACAGCGGAATCCAGGTGAGAACATGCGCGAAGACGCTGTCCGACCCGCTGATCACCGCCTGCATGAGTATGATGACCGGGAACATCAGGATCAGGATGACCGGCACGAGAAAACCCTGCGCATCCTGCATGGAGTCGCTCATCGCGCCGATGACGAGGAAGATGAGCGCGACCATCACATAGCCGGTCAGAAAGAAATACAGGATCGCCGCGACGCTGCCGAACGATTGCAGCGGCTCGAGCGCCGGCCGGATGAAGTCCGCGATCACGCCTTGCGTTGCGAAGGCGGCGAACAGTCCGCAGGCAACCCATGTTGCGACCATGACCAGCCCAATGGTGATCGTGCCGATCAGCTTGCCGCGCATGAACTCGTCGGGGCTGGCGCAGGCGAGCACCGCCTCGATCAGCTTGCTGGACCGCTCCTCGATCGTGCTCTGGAGCATCCACTGGCCCGACATGATCAGCGACATGAGCAGGATATAGGTCATGGCGACCGGCAGGATCGACTGGACGAGCAGCTTCTCGCGACCGCCCACTTCCTTGGGCCGGTTGATGGCGATGGCCGGTTCAAGCCTGTTGGCGATCTGTGCGACAGGCGCCGCCACGCCCTGCGTCTCGAGGAAACCCGCGCGCAAGGTGCGGGTTAGCTCACCCTGCAGCATTGACATGAATTGTCCGCGCGGCTGCCCGTTCATCCAGAGATGCACGACCGGTTGGGCGCCGAAGTCCGCTGGAATCTCCAGCACATAGTCGATGGCCTTGCGCCCGGAATCCTTGGGCGGGCGCAGATAGGGCGTCAGCGCCTTGTCCAGCGCGGCCGATGGGAGGTTTGCAAGTCCTTGGGGTGTCGGTGCGACGCGATAAGCAGCCTTGGGCAGGGTCAGCCCTTCGGCCAGCTTCGGCGATTTCGCGCGGATGGCCTTGAGCGCCGGTTCGGCGCCACCTTCGGCCACGAATTTCGCGACGACAGCATCCGGATACCAGTCGAGCTTCTGTCCCCAGGTCGCTTTGCCCGCCAGCGCCTTGAGGTCGTTGTCCTTCGCGAAATCGGCGAGCGTGGCCAGGTTTGCACGTTGCGCATCGAGTTCGATGCGTGCGGCAATGGCCTTGCCCGCGCCGGTCTTCGAATGGTCGATCAGGATGATGCTCTGCTGCAGGTCGGGCCGGACCATTTTTGTGATCAGCGGCATGAGCGCGAAGGTGATCGGCAGGATCAGTAGGGTGAGCCAGAAGCTCTTCGTCCGGGCGATCTGGCGGAATTCGCGGATAGCGATCAGGAGCGTGTTGTTCATTTCACGTCCTCCGCCCCGCCGACAATATGGACGAAGACATCGTGCAGGCTGGCGCGATGCTGCTCGAAGCGGCGCAGCGCAAAGCCCTGGCTCGTGCAATGTTCGAGCAGGTCACCGGCGTTGCGGCCAGGTTCCAGCTTGACGTCCCAGTCCTGCCAGCCGTCGCTCGCCGTGCCTTGTGCGGTCGCGCCGACGACACCGGGCAGCTTGTCAGGTGTCGCGCGAGACGTGATCGTCAGCCGCAATGGCATGGTCGCGCGCGCCTCGTCCTGTGTGCCTTCGAAGCGCTTAACGCCGTGCGCGAGCAGGAGCAGCCGGTCGCAAAGCCGCTCGGCATGTTGCATGACATGGGTCGAGAAGACGACCGTCGCGCCGCCGCGCGCCGCGCCGATGATCTCATCTTCCAGCAGCCCCTGGTTGAGCGGATCGAGTCCCGAGAAGGGCTCGTCGAGAATGAGCAGCCGCGGCTTGTTGACCAGCGCCGTGGCGAGCTGGACCTTCTGCGACATGCCCTTGGAGAGCTGGTCGATGCGGCTCTTCGCCTGTGCGCCCAGGCCGAAGCGGTCGAGCAGCGTCAGCCCCTCACGCCGCGCATCGGCGGCCTTGAGGCCCTTGAGGCGTCCGAAATAGACGATCGTGTCGATCGCGCTCATGGCGCGATAGAGGCCGCGTTCTTCCGGCAGGAAGCCGATATCGGCCGCATTGCCGCGCCCGGGTTCCTTGCCGAGGATGGAGATACTGCCGGCATCCGGGCGCAGGATGTCGAGGGCCATGCGCAATGTCGTGGTCTTGCCCGCGCCGTTTCCGCCGAGGAAGCCGAAGACCTCGCCGGGGCGGACCGAGAAGCTCAGGTTGTTGACGGCGGTAAAGTCGCCGAAGCGCTTGACGACACCTTTGACGTCCAGTGCATCCATGATCGCGCCTGCCCCTCCAGTTTCGAGGTGTTGTAGTCGAGTAAGGCAGGCAGGAGCAAGTCCGTCTGGCATTGAAATTCCGAGCCTATTCTCCCGCAAGGTGGCGCCAGGCTCCCGCGCCCGCGACGACGGCAGCGCCGATCAGCAAGGCGGTGAGCATGACGGCGCCAAATCCCTGGCTGCCGATCCATTCGAATGGCGTGACGAGCGTCTTCCAGATGATGGCCGGGAATCTTGGGGAGAGGCCATGCAACCAATCGGGCCAGTGACTCGCAAGCAAATTCGAGAGTTTTTCCGCGCCCGCGTCGAGTAGCCGTTTCAGCAAGATGGCAAGCCACGACGTCGCGGTAACCAGCGTCGCGCCGAGGAAGATCACCCAGAAGATTGTCAGTAATACACGCTCGTAAGGCTTGCCGTAATGCGCGCCGACATCCGCGAAGGCGGCGGTGAGCCTGGGCGGCGTGTTTTTTCCTGGAAACAGGACCTCGACCAGCGCCCGGGTTTCGGGTCTGTCGGCCTTCTCCGCCGTTGGCGCGCCGAAATATCGGATGTGCGACAGAAGGAAGAAGGCCGATGCCTTCACCCGGACGTTGAAGGGCGATTGCTTGGCCGGTGTTCCCGTCCGCCACCCTTCCTCGAACGCCCCGACTTGCGCGCCGACCGGGTCAGTCGCATCCGACAGGTTCACCCAGTCGGCAGTAGGATCGAAGGCGTCGCGCTGCTTGTTGACCGGCACGATGCGCGGCCAGAGCGCGGCAAACTTGTCGAGCGGGGAGCCATAGGTGATCATGCCGCGGAAATTCTTGAACAGCGCCTTGCGCGAGATGCGCTCCCAGCCGGGAAGCCAGACCGGACGGCGCGGCATCATCACCGTGAAATCGGGAGCCAGCTTCCTGTCGGCGGGTTCCGTCGCGTCCCACAGGTCATTTGCCGCCGCTGAGTTGCGCAGGCGATCGGCCTGTGCGGGGTCGAGATAGTTCGGCAGGTTCCATTCGGTCTCCTGCACCCCGTTGAATGCCACGATACTGCCCAGGCTGTGGCCGAGGATATACCAGCGATCATGCTCTCGCTCGGCCATGGCGACGAGTTCGCTTGCCATGCGTCTGCGGATCGTCGCCCTCCAGGGTTGTTCAAGATCCGTCAGGTTGCCGCCGCCCTTGCCGGGCGACTGCGTGTAGATGCGCACATCGCCGACATAGGCGGTCAGGATGGAGGGTGAGCCGGCGCTGGCGGAGAGCCATGAAAACACGCGCTTCACGGCTTCCCAGGAAAACAGCGTGAACAACGCATAGAGACCCGCCAGGAAGAGAAGGGCGCGAGCGACGGGCCGGGCGGACCTCCTGTCCTTGGGCTTCTGTTTGCCCGGTGAGTTGAGTTCGGCGCGAAATTTGGTTGGCGGCGTCATCAGCAGCTCGGTGTTGCTCGGCTTGTTGGGATCATGCTTTCCCCACACCACCTGAGCCCACCATTGGCCCAGACCCCATAGCCAGAACCTGACCTGTTCGCCGAAGGACGAAGGCGCGCCGAGATCTGCCCACCAGACTTCATGCACGTGAAGGTAGGTTGTGCGTTTGCCGTCCTTGTCCCGGCAGGCGATCGTGAACGGACTGCTCGAACGGTCCGTACGTGGACAGTTTATCGGGATTTCGGTAGGATTGGCGGTGCGATCGACCAGTGAATAGCGGCTGCCATCGTTTCTGGCGCCGAGACCCGCAAGGATGGACTGGACCAGTTGGCGAGCGGTTTCGAAGCGTTTCTGTTCGCCAATGCCATGAACAACGAGAAGTCCGACATGCTCCTGCATCGCCGACACCTTTCCCCGGTACCTTGGGAGACCGGAACGTTTCTTTGAGGGTGCTCTTGAAATCGGATTCGGTCAAGAAAGTCGAAAATCAAAAGGTCAGACGTCTCTGTCGACAACGTGATTTTTCATTCGATTATTTGCGCGATTTGCGTTTTCGACGGGCGGAGCATTGCGCGCTCGACTTGGCCGGCCGCCGTCGGCAAAAGCGCCCCATGGCAACGCCTCGCATCCTCATCATAGCCGGCTCGGATTCGGGCGGCGGCGCCGGTATTCAGGCCGACATCAAGACCGTCACCATGCTGGGCGGCCACGCCATGACGGCGATCACGGCCGTCACCGCACAGAACACGCTCGGCGTGCAAGCGGTTCATCCGGTGCCAACAGAAATTGTTCTCGCCCAGATCGACAGTGTCGTCGGCGATATCGGTGTCGACGCGGTCAAGATCGGCATGATCGGCTCTGCGGAGACGGCGAGGGCCGTCGCCGCGCGACTGGCAAGCATCAACGCACCGGTCGTGCTGGACCCCGTGATGGTGGCGACCAGCGGCGGCGTCCTCGCCGATGCCGAGACTATCGCCGCGATGGAAGACCTCATGGGCTGGGCCTATGTCTCGACGCCCAATCTGCCCGAACTCGAAGCGCTCGGCGGCGAGGCCGCCCTGACCGCGCAGGGCGAGATCCTCCTCATCAAGGGCGGTCATGCGCCGGGCGAAACCATCGTTGACCGCCTCGTCGGTCCCGAGGGCGAGATTGCCCGCTGGGAAGACTCGCGCATCGACACGCAGGACACGCATGGCACCGGCTGCACCCTGGCCAGCGCAATAGCGACGGGGTTGGGCGCAGGCCTCGACCTCCCTGAAGCCATCGACCGCGCCCGCAAGTTCGTCCGCGCAGCCCTGCTCGCCGCACCGGGCCTCGGTCAGGGACATGGCCCGATGGGGCATCAGGCCGTGGACGTGGACACGCTATGATTGCCGGCGTCGATGAGGCGGGCAGGGGGCCGCTGGCCGGGCCTGTCGTTGCCGCTGCCGTCATCCTGTGCAAGCCGCGTCCGTCCGGCCTCGACGACAGCAAGAAACTCACCGCCCCTCGTCGCGCCGAACTCGAAGCCACCATCAAGCGCCGTTGCTATTGGGCGATCGGCGTTGTCGACGTGTCCGAGATCGACCGGCTCAACATCTTCGGCGCGACCATGCTGGCGATGACGCTGGCGGTCGAAGCGCTGTGCGCGAAGATCGGCGGCGATCCGATCGAAGTGCTGGTCGACGGCAATCTCACCCCGCACGGCCGCCGCAGCGAATGGCGCTGGCCGGCTCGCCCGATCGTCGGCGGCGATGCCATCGAGCCTTGCATTTCCGCCGCCTCGATCATCGCCAAGGAGCATCGCGACGCCCTCATGCGTGAAGCGGCGCGTATTCACCCGCATTATGGCTGGGACCGCAACAAGGGCTATGGCACCCCGGACCACCTCGAAGCCCTGCGCACGCATGGCCCGACCCCATTTCACCGCCGAAGCTTCGCGCCGGTCGCCCAGGCGGCACTGTTCTAGGCGGTTGCGGCCACGCCGAACGCCTTGGCCTTGAGCTGGTCGATATAGATGCGTGCGAACCGCTCCGCCGTTTCCGGGTCTGGCGGCAGGCCGCCTTGTTCGTCTGATGCGTCGCTGAGCTCGTCGCGACTGTTGACGCGTGGAAACCCGCCCTCCGGCACGGGCACGCCAAGGAAGGCGCAAAGCGGCTCCCAGCCTTCCTTGGGCGAATAGACCAGCAATCGCTCCGGCGGCAGGCTGTCGATCACCTCCCGGTTTCGTCGTTCGAACCAATCGGTCATGAAGGCGCGATCGCGCAGGTCGCCCTCGCCGAACTGATCGAAGACCACGCCCTTCATCATCGCTTCCAGCGGAGAGCCGGCAAGCGAGCCCTGCATCTTGTCGGAAAAGATGGTTTCGCTGACGGATTCGAACCAGCTGTCGGCGTCGCGCACCGTCAGGATGACCTTCGCGTCGGGATAATAGGCTGCCAACTCCCGCCAATAGCTGCAGGCCGGATAGTCAGTGGTTGACTGAAAGCCGTCGAATACGGCGTCCCAGTCCGGTTTGCCGCCCACCACATCCAGCCAGAGCGGGACGTTGCGCCGCGCGCCCGCGAAGACTTCCGACATGTGATAACAAGGGCCAAGCCCCAGATGCTCCAGAGCAAATTTGAGCGAAAATGTCGCCGTGCGCCCCAGCCCGGCGCCGATAACCTTGAGTGCCATAAGGTCGGACCCCCTCCTCGTGGAGCGGCCATGATATCATGGATGCGAACGCACGGGGCGGCTTTCTTCCGGCCTTGCCGCAGACGCCGCGCCGCGCTAGAGGGCGCGCGTCCCTTGGGGAGTAGCCAGCCGCCTTTTGGCGGGCTCGCGCGTCAACATACTTGGCCGAGAGGCCATGGCGCGGAGGAGTGCAGCAGCATTCAGGCGAGACCAATGAAACAATGCTTCCGTTCCGGGCCGGGCGGGAAGCCTTGTGTCATTGCGTGCGCTGTCCTGGCCCCGGAGTTCTTTTCATGGAAGCCTTGCTGACCTCCACCGGCATCATCGCCCTCGCCGAAATGGGCGACAAGACACAGCTGCTCGCCATCCTGCTCGCCACGCGCTTTTCGCGTCCCGTGCCGATCATCCTCGGCATCTTCGTCGCGACGATCGTCAATCACGCGCTTGCTGCCCTGGTCGGGTCTCAGGCGGCCTTCCTGCTCGACAGTGTCTGGTTCCGCGTCGTCGTCGCGTTGTCCTTCCTCGCAATGGCGGGCTGGACGCTGATCCCGGACAAGGTCGATGATCTCAAGGAAGGGGCGGGGCGCTTCGGTGCCTTCGTGACGACGCTTATCGCCTTCTTCTTCGTCGAGATGGGCGACAAGACGCAGGTGGCGACCATCGCGCTCGGCGCGCGTTTCCACGATGTGCTTGCGGTGGCCACAGGCACCACCTTGGGCATGATGCTCGCCAATGTCCCCGCGGTCTTCCTCGGCCATGAATTGCTGTTGCGTGTGCCCCTGCGCACAGTGCGCTTCGTGACAGCCGGATTGTTCGCGATCATCGGCATCTGGCTGCTCGTCGCCACTCTGAAGGTCTTTTGAGTAGCCCATTCGGTCTACTTATCCACAACTCGGGGCGATTGAGTCCTTCGCGCCACACCACAAGATATGGAGTCTGGGCGCGATGCACGGACTCCGTCCCTTGTGGCAGACTCCTTTCGTTCTCCCTCAGGGAACCCCTCCAAGCTTTTGTTAACCATGAAGAGCAAGCTTGACGCGCGAGTCGCGGGGACTCATGCCTATGCGCCAACAGGGGAAGTTGACGACTATGGGTGTCATCGAGCGGGTAGGGAGCCGCCCGGCAGGGTTGAAGGCGAGGCGTGCTGCGCCGGCGGCGCCGCGTCCGGTTGTGCTGCCGCTCGACCGCATCCTGCAAGGCGACTGCATCGCCATCCTGCGGACCTTGCCCGATGCCAGCGTCGACATGGTCTTTGCGGATCCGCCCTATAATCTCCAGCTTGGCGGTGATCTGTTCCGGCCAGAGGGCGGCCGCGTTGATGCGGTCGACGATCACTGGGACCAGTTCGACAGCCTTGCCATCTATGACGCCTTCTGCCGCGAGTGGCTGGCCGAATGCCGTCGCATCCTCAAGCCGGACGGCACGATCTGGGTCATCGGCAGCTATCACAACATCTTCCGCGTTGGCGCGCTCATGCAGGATCAGGGCTTCTGGATCCTCAACGACATCGTCTGGCGCAAGGCCAACCCGATGCCCAATTTCAAGGGCACGCGCTTCACCAACGCCCATGAGACGCTGATCTGGGCGAGCCAGGGCGAGAAGGCGAAATACACCTTCAACTATCGCGCGATGAAGACGCTCAACGACGAGTTGCAGATGCGCTCCGACTGGGTGCTGCCGATCTGCTCGGGGCCTGAGCGCCTCAAGAAAGACGGTCACAAGGCGCACCCGACCCAGAAGCCGGAAGCTCTGCTGTACCGCGTGATGCTCGCCTGCACCAAGCCGGGCGATGTCATCGTCGATCCCTTTTTCGGCACCGGTACGACCGGCGCCGTCGCCAAGCGCCTCGGTCGCCACTGGATCGGCATTGAGCGCGAAGACGCCTATGTCGCGGTCGCCCGCGAGCGCATCGCCGAGGCGCTGCCGCTCGACGAGAGTGCGCTCTCCATCATGCAGTCGCCCAAATCGCAGCCGCGCGTGGCCTTCGGTACGCTGGTCGAAACGGGCATGATTGCGCCGGGCGCAACCATCACCGATCCCAAGGGTCGCTGGAAGGCGCACGTGCGCGCTGACGGCAGTCTCGAATGCGAAGGCGAGATTGGCTCGATCCACGGCCTTGGCGCCAAACTGCAGGGCGCCCCCAGCTGCAATGGTTGGACCTTCTGGCAGATTGAACATGAGGGGCAGACTAAGCCGCTGGACGCCCTGCGCCAGCTATACCTGCTCGCGACCGAACCATGACGAGATAAAGCCCACAGCCGGCTCCCGGGTCCGATGCAAAAATACCTAGGGCCGGTGCCCAGGGTGGCAACTCCCACAGCCACCCTGGGCTCTCTTTTTTGGGGTGCGGTCGACGAACGGGCGATCAGGCACATTCGGTATCTGGCGTTTTCTTCGTCATGCTGAACTTGTTTCAGCATCCATGGTGCCCAGCAGGCGATCGTGCCCGTCGCCGGATGGACCCTGAAACAAGTTCAGGGTGACGAACTCTGCTCGGCCCGTTTCGAGGTTTCTCATCCGAAAGCAGACTTTCGGGATACGACGACATTGCGGACATTTCGCGCGGCGCATATTAAGCGTCCACTATGCCAACTTCAGTCTCTAGAAGTGTGTATCACCACGGGAAGCGTCACCGCTTCGTGGCTACTGCCAAGGATGACAGTCCAAAGGCCTTCCAGGCTGCGCTCGACGAGTTGGACGAAAAAGTACGTGCGTTTACCGGAGCCACGACGCCCGAAGTAACTCGACAATCCTATCGAAAGAAGAAGGGGGTCTAGGCCCACGTTAGTGATAGTGACTGACCGCTAACCACCCCCAACGCACTGTTCAAACCGGTCGGACTGTCACCTGAAATCAGGCGTTCGTTCAACGTCGGAATTTGCCCGCGGGGGCTAAGTCACTTTGGCAGCCCAAGCGCCGCTCAAATCAGTGGAATGACATCCGCGATCGAATTCAGGATGCGGCTCGGCCGGTAAGGGAAGCGCGCGACCTGATCAGCCTTGGTCGAGCCCGTCAGCACCAGGATCGTTTCCAGCCCGGCCTCGATGCCCGCGACCACGTCGGTGTCCATGCGGTCGCCGATCATGACGGTGCTCTCGGAGCGCGCGTCGATCCTGTTCATGGCGCTCCGGAACATCATCGGGTTGGGCTTGCCGACGAAATAGGGCTCGGCGCCGGTCGCTTTGGAGATCATCGCCGCGACGGACCCCGTGGCCGGCAGCGGACCTTCGGGCGAGGGCGAGGTCACGTCCGGATTGGTCGCGATGAAGCGCGCGCCGTCGTTGACCAGCCGGATCGCGCGGGCGATCGACGCAAAACTCAGGTTCCGCGCTTCGCCGATGACCACATAGTCCGCGTCATGATCCGTCAACGTGTAGCCGACCTCGTGCAGCGCGGTGGTGAGACCGGCCTCGCCGATCACATAGGCGGATCCCCCAGGCTTCTGCGATTGGAGAAAATCCGCGGTGGCGAGCGCCGATGTCCAGATCGCGGCCTCCGGTACCGTCAGTCCGGCGCGGGAAAGGCGTGCCGCGAGATCGCGAGGCGTGAAGATCGAATTGTTGGTGAGGACGAGGAAGCGCCGCTGCTTCTCAATTAGCCGCGCGATGAATTCGGCCGCACCCGGCAATGCATGCTCTTCATGGACGAGCACGCCGTCCATGTCGGTGAGCCAGCATTCGGGCGCTTTGCGTTCTATGGTCATGGGCTAAAGATGGCGTTTCGCTCAGTCATTGTCGAGATCAGTCATTGTCGAGACAGGTCCTCGCGTTCCCCCAACACCGTCATTCCCGCGAAAGCGGAAATCCACTGGCCAGATGGCAGATTGCGTGCGGCTTGGATTTCCGCTTGCGCGTGAATGACAACGAGACCGCGGTCCTGATTCATGCGGGCACGATCGCCTCCGCCTCGATCTCGACCTTCCACTCCGCTCGATAAAGCCCCGATATCGCGACAAGCGTACCCGTCGGCCGCGCGATCTTCATGTGGCGAGAGAAGGATGCGCTGACGGCATCGGCATAAGCTATATCGGTCACGAACATGCGGATGCGCACGACATGCTCGGCCTTGCCGCCGAGCTCTTCGATATGCCGGATGATCTCGGCGAAGATCAGGTCGGCCTGGTCGCCAGCCTCGACGGGTACCGTCCCGTCCGGAAGGTTTGCCGTGGTGCCGGAGACGAGAATGCGGTTCTCCACGCGGATCGCGCGGGTGAAGCCAGTCTCCTCCTCGAATTTCGAAAGCGGCGCGATGCGGTTGCGGTCGGTCATGGCGGTCCTCGTCCTGATTGTTGTGCAGGATTGGCGTGTCGCGCCGCGAGAAGCAATTCCCTCGCGATCATGCTTCGTCTAGTGGGCGTTCATGACCGACTTTCCCGTCCTGCCGCCAGCCGGCGCCCGCCTCTATCTCCGCCCGATCTGGTTTGCCGACACGCCTGTCGGCCTGCCGGATGGCGCGGCGCTGCGTCTTGCGGGCGGGCTGATCTGGTTTCAGGGCGTCGAGGCGCTTTGGATCGGCGCAGACGGCGCGCGCGGCAAGGCGCAGGTGCCTGTCGCCCAGTTCGCCGACTGGCAGGCGCGCCTTCCCGATGCGCTCGGCACGCGCGCGGCTACACTCATTGCCGGCCTGACCGCCCTGCGTCCGGCGCTGGAACTGGGCGAACGCGTGCTGCGCTTCGATGCGCCCCACGTCATGGGCATTCTCAACATGACGCCCGACAGCTTTTCGGACGGCGGCAAGCTCATCGGCGACCCGGAAAAGGCCGCCGATGCCGGCTTCGCGATGCAGGTCGCGGGCGTTTCGATTGTTGACGTTGGCGGTGAATCCACCCGTCCCGGGGCCCAGCCCGTTTGGGACGGCGACGAGATCGCCCGCGTCGTGCCCGTGATCGAGCGGCTCGCGAAGAGCGGCGTCGTCATCTCCGCAGACACGCGCAAGGCCGCGGTCATGGAGGCAGCCTTGGCGGCAGGGGCTCATATCGTCAACGACGTGACGGGCCTGACGCACGATCCCCGCGCGCTCGAGGTGGTGGCGGCTGCAGGCTGCCCCTTGGTCCTGATGCATACGCCTTCGGCCGGCGAGGATCCGCATGGCGGCGCTGTGAAATACAAGGGCGATGCCGTGGGTGGCCCGACCATTGATGCCGTCGTGTTCGACTGGCTCGAAGCGCGGATTGCGGTCTGCCTGGCAGCCGGCATCCCGAAGGCGAAGATCATCGTCGATCCCGGCATCGGCTTTGGCAAGGCGCTGGCCGACGACACGCGCATCCTCAACAATCTCGCCCTGTTCCAGGGGCTCGGCGTGCCCTTGCTGTTCGGCGCGAGCCGCAAGCGGATGGTGGGCGCGCTGTCCAATGCCGCGCCGGTCGACGAACGGCTGGGCGGGTCCCTCGCGCTGGCCATGAAGTCCTTCGACGCGGGCGCGCAGATCGTGCGTGTCCACGACGTGCCGGAGACAGTCCAGGCAGCCCGCATCTGGCGTGGATTGCGGGACGCGGCGCTGGTGGCGGGCTGATCTCAACCGGCATGCTGCACGACCCATCGTGGAAATTCGTGCCAAGGCACTGATTTATAGTGCTTAATGCGCATTGGCACTCACGCGGAGGTCGCGCGTTACAATTGGCGACGATAGGTTTCGTCGCTGAAACAAATTGCAATATAACTATTAGAAAGCTCACATATTAGGGGATCAACCGAGATGGTTTTGCCCCCTGTTGGAGACTGACTATGACCAAGTTCCCCCTCATCGCCGCCCTCGCCGTCGCCACCGTTGCCGTTGCCGCGCCCGCCGCCGCCAAGGACAAGCAGAGCTTCACGCACGACGGCGTGACCTATGTCTATACCGAGACAAAGGTCGGCGAATCGCTCGTGATCAAGGGCTATGCCGTGAACGGCCAGGACTTTTACTATGTCGTCCGCAACGGGCGCGTGGTCGGCAAGGCTGGCGACGCACCGGTCGACTTCTCGGTCGCCGATGCCATCACTGCCGATGCCTCGTCGCAGGTCGCTTCCGCCAACTAAGCCCGGCGCAAACAAACCGAACCTCCCGTCGGCCGGCCGCAGTCACCCCTGCGTGCCGGCCGGCTCCATTTCGGGTCCTTTTGTTGGATCCGCCAGCTTTACGCCCGCGTCATCTTGCGCCAGAGTTCCCGTACCGCGGACCTGGGGGAAACGCGCGCGTGACTGCAAAACGAACACTCGTCGTCGTCGGGACGCGTCCGGAGGCGATCAAGCTTTTTCCCGTCATCCGCGCCTTGCGGGCTCAACCTCGCCTTGAGACGATGGTATGCGTGACGGGCCAGCATCGCGATCTGGTCGATCCGGTGCTGGGCCTCGCAGGCATCCGTCCCGATTTCGACCTTGGGCTGATGATGCCGGGCGAGACGCTCGATGCGATGACCGGGCGACTGCTGTCCGGAATCGGCACCCTGCTGGACGCCGAGCGCCCGGACCGCATTATCGTCCAAGGCGATACCGCAAGCGCCAAATGCGGCACACTGGCGGCCTATTACCGCCGCATTCCCATCGCCCATGTCGAGGCGGGCCTCAGGAGCGGCAATCTCCATCACCCTTGGCCGGAGGAGGGCAATCGCCGGATCATCGGTACCCTCGCGGACGTTCATTTCGCGCCCACCGAGCGTGCAGCGACCGCCTTGCGGTCCGAGGGGATCGAGCTCTCGCGCATCCACATGACGGGCAACAGCGGCATAGACGCACTGCTCCACATGCGCGATCTGCTGCGAAGCGGGCAGGTGCGCGCGCCGGTCGTCGCTGATCTTGCCACACGTTTCGCCGCGCGGCGCATCGTCGCCGTCACCTGCCACCGGCGCGAAAACATGAGCGCACTCACCGCGATAGCCGACGCGCTCGCCAGGCTGGCCCGGCGCGAGGATGTCGCGATCATCCTGCCGCTTCATCCCAATCCCGATATTGCGGCCACTTTCCGGCCTGCGCTCGCTGCGTTGGCCAACGTCGCGCTCACGCCGCCGCTCGACTATCCCGATTTCGTTGCCTTGCTCGATGCCTGTCATCTCGTCCTCACCGACAGCGGGGGGGTTCAGGAGGAAGCGCCGGCGCTGGGCAAGCCGGTGCTCGTCATGCGCGAGACGACCGAGCGTCCCGAGGGCGTGAGCGCCGGGACTGCCCGGCTCGTCGGGACCGATCCCGCACACATCGTCTCCGAAGTCGCTCGCTTGCTTGACGATCCCGGCGCCCATGCCGTCATGGCCCGCGCGCACAGCCCTTATGGCGATGGCCGCGCCGCCGACCGCATCGCCGCGGTCCTCGCCCAGGAACCCCGTTGATGCTGCCATCTGCGTCCTGCCGTTTTCGAGTTGGCGTGTCGCCGAACGGCTCGGGAAATGGTGAATTTTGATTTTTGAGCATTTTCAGGCGAAAAACCGGTTCCCACTTCTTCTGAAAATGCTCTAATCGCCCGCCAATGACCGCGAGACCTGCGCCGTCCAAGGAAGTGGCGCGCCTGCGCCTGTATATTCTCTCCATCCTCATCGATCTTGCGATGCTGGGGATCGCCTTCGCCTTGGCTAACGTGATCGTGCTGGGCGCGCTCATGGGCGAGCCGGGCAAGCCGCATGGACTTGTGATGTTTGCCATGATCGCGCCGGTCTACGCGCTCATTGCCATCAACGGCGGCGCCTATGGCATCCGCATGATCGGCAATCGCCAGGCGAGCGCGGTAAAGGCGGTGTGGAGCCTCACCCAGGCGGCATTGCTGACCCTCATCATCATCTATTTCGGCAAGATCGGCGAGCAGCTCTCGCGCCTGACCTTCCTCGTCGGGCTGCTGATCGGCGCGGCCGGGCTTTACGTGGCGCGCATCCTGATGGAACGGATTGCGTTGTCGCTCCTGGGCGAAGTTCCGCATTTCACGGTGCTGCTGGTCGATGGGGTTGACGTGGCCGAGCCGCGCGAGGCGCATCTTGTTTTCGCCAAGGATATCGGCTTCGATCCCACCAGACGCACAGCGAAAATGGCTGAAAAGCTGGCACGTGGCGTAGGCGGGGCCGAACGTATCGTCGTCGCCTGCGCGCCCGAACGCATTGAGGCGTGGCGGATCGCTTTGACCGCGCTTTCGGCGAAGGGCGAGATCATGGTGCCCGAGATGAGCCGCTTCGCCCCTGCGAAGGTCGGCCAGTTCGACGACCATCCGACGCTCGTGGTCGCCGGCGGACCGCTGCTCTTTCGAGACAGGCTGCTCAAGCGCCTGCTCGACATCGTTGTGAGCTTCGGCGCCATCCTCGTCCTGTCGCCGATCCTGCTCGCCGCCGCCATCGCGGTGCGCCTCTCCGGGGCGGGACCGGTGCTGTTCCGTCAGGCTCGCATGGGCAAGGACGCGCATCCCTTCATGATCTTCAAGTTTCGGACGATGCATGTCGCGCAGACCGACCATGCGGCAGAAAAACTGACCGAGAAGGACGATCCCCGCGTGACCCGCGTCGGCGCCTTCTTGCGCAAGACGAGTATCGACGAGCTACCCCAGCTCTTCAATGTGCTGAAGGGCGACATGAGCATCGTTGGGCCGCGCCCCCACGCGGCTGCTGCAAAGGCCGCGGACAGCCTCTATTGGGAAGTGGACGAGCGCTATTGGGCGCGCCACTGTATCAAGCCCGGCATGACCGGTCTGGCGCAAGTGCGCGGCCATCGCGGTCCAACCGACAGCCACGAGGATCTCGTCAACCGCCTCCAGTCGGACCTCGAATATGTGACCAACTGGTCGATCTGGCGCGACTTGCGGATCATCGTGGCCACGCTCGGCGTGCTGGCGCATGACAATGCATATTGAAGCGTTCTCTCCAGAACGTCGGTTCCCAGCCACTTCGCTCGAAGCGAACGGGAAGGGCAAAAATTGATGGACGCGGCCGACCTTCTCCTCATTGCCGTGATCGTCCTGAGCACTGTCCTCCTGCTTTGGCCGTTCGTCTTCTATCCGCTGATCCTGCGGTTACTGCCCACGCGACCGCTCACGACTGAGTCCTCTGCATCCACGCCTTCGGCCTCGCTCCTCTTTTGTGCCTATAACGAGGCCTCCTCACTTCCGGGTAAGATCGACAATCTGCGCGCTCTCAAGGCCGGTTATCCGGATCTCGAAATCCTCGCCTATGACGATGGTTCGAGCGACGGAACGGGCGATCTTCTGGCCGCAGCCAGTGATTTACTGATCCTCGTCCGGGGACCGGGCCGCACTGGCAAGGCACATGGCATGAAGCTGCTCGCCGCGAAGGCGAAGGGTGAAATTCTCCTTTTCACAGATGCCAATGTGCTGCTCGTGCAGGACGCCATCGAGAAGTTGCTGCGCTACTATGCCGATCCCGAGGTGGGCGGTGTTTTGGGTTCGCTCCGATATGGCGGCACCGAGAAGAGCGCGACGGCAAGCGTCGGCGGGCTTTACTGGCGGATCGAGGAAGCCCTCAAGGACGCCGAATCCCGCACCGGCAATGTCATGGGTGCCGATGGTTCGATCTTCTCGATCCGCCGTGCGCTCTATCCCGCTTTTCCCGACGACGTGCTTGATGACCTGACAGTCTCCATGGCCGTCGTCTTTGCCGGCAAGCGCCTCATCAAGGCGAAGGATGTCGTGGCGCATGAAGCGCTCGTCGCGCAGCGGGCCGACGAATATCGCCGCAAGATCCGCATTGCCGCCCGCGCGTGGCACACCCACCGTCACCTGCGGCCGCGGCTGCGCAGCATGACGGCGCTCGACCGTTTCAAATATGCCTCGCGCAAGCTCCTGCGCTGGTTCGGCGCGGCGTGGATGCTCATCGGTGGGCTCGCCGCCCTGCTGCTTTCCTGGCGCGTCTCGCCCGTCGCAGGCATCGCGATGATTGCGGGCGGTATCATGCTGCTCTTGCTGGGTTTGCAGATGCGTCGTGGGCCACTCGCGGCGCTCGTCGACTTGCTGCTTGCTTATGTCGCGACGTTGCGCGGTGTCATGCTCGCAATGACCGGCAAGACCTTCGTTACTTGGGTTCCTGCCAAGTCACGCGACTGAAATCGGACTGGCAGTTCGTTTTGGCCTCTGTATAGCCAGCAGCCATGATCACCGTTCAGCGCGTCACAAAGGCTGCCCGCAAGCATCTCTCGCGCCTCGCGATCGCCCTCCGGTATCGCATGGGGGCGAAGCGGAACCGCCATTGTCCGGCCTGCCATCATGACGTCGTCGGCTGGTTTCGCTACGGAGACGAGCGCGAATGGGGCTGTCCGCATTGTGGCGCCTCGCCCCGCGAGCGCCTCATGCACGCGCTACTCGACCTCGATGTCATCGCGATCCCGAAAAAGGCCGCAATCCTTCACTGCGCGCCTAACGAAACCAGTCTGGTGCATCGTTTCCGAGCCGGCGCCGACGACTATGTGCCGGCCGATTTCGATCCGTCGCGCTATCCGCTGCCGGATATCCAGCAACTCGATCTCATGGCGCTCGACGATCGGGCTCGCTTCGACATCATCTATGCCAGTCATGTGATGGAGCATGTACCCGATGACGCGCAGGTGCTGCGCAATATTGCGCGCGCGCTCAAGCCCGGTGGCGAAGCCTGGCTGATCGTGCCGCTCTGGGGAAAGCCGACCGAGGACGGTCCCCCCGACATGAGTCCGCGCGAGCGCGAGCGCCGTTTCGGCCAGTGGGATCATGTCCGCCAGTATGGCCGCGATTTCGCGGATCGAATGCGCGCCGCGGGTCTTCAGGTGGAGATGATCGACACGAGCGGCATCCCGGCCGAGATGGTGCACCACATGGCGCTGGGCGATACGCTCTTCCGCGCGCGCCGCGCCGGCTGACATGGGGCAGGCGGGCGGACTGCTGGCATTGGCTGCCCGGCTGGAGCGCCGCCGCAGCCTGCTGGGCCTCGCCAAGCTTGCGAATGTCGGCCTGGCCATGGTCTGGGGCTTCGCCGTCACTTTCGTGTTTGTGCGCCTGCTGCCTTTCGACGAGTTCCGCACCTTCCTGCTGCTTGTCGCGTTCGCCAATTTTACGATCTCGGCCGAGCTCGGCTTTTCGACCGTGATTTACAGCCGCTTGCGCCGCGCTAAACTCGCAGCCGACGCCGAGTTCCGCAGCGAGGAATTGGGCGTGCTACTGCTCTTCATGCTGGGCATCGTGGCCTTGGGTGCGGTCCTGATTGTCGCGGGGCTGCTGGCTGGCGGTATCCGCACCGCCCATCCCGCCCTGTTCCTCGCATTCTACGCGACGGCGGCGCTCAATCTGGTAACGCTACTGGCGCGACGCGCGCTGGCCGCGCTGGATCACAATCTTTGGTGGGAGGCGCTGGATTTCGTTCGCCGCGTGGCCAGCCTCGCGTTGCTGCTCGTGGCACTGGCTGGTTTCCCCATCCTCGTGTCGGTGTTGCTCCAGTTGGCTCTGACGGTGGCGGTCATCCTGCTAGGCCTGGGCACAGTCCAGCGAGAACTTGCCATGGGCGTGCGTCAGTGGTTCGCGTTCAGCGCGGGTTGGGCACATGTGCGCACCAATTATCTCGGCGATATCGGACGCACCGGCGCGCTGACGGTGTCCGACATAGCCGCCTATAATGCGCCATATTTCACGATCGTGGCGGTAACGCATGATCCGCGGCCGCTGCTCCTGTTCGATTTCGTGTTCAAGATGTCGCGCGCACTTTCGGCGCTCGTGCGGGCGCTGGTCGAAACGATGCTGCCGGATCTGACGAGGTCTTTTCATGCTGGCGAAACGGCGAGCTTTCGCGCCCAGCTCCGCCGCTGCCTCGCGTTGTCGATCGGCACGGCGCTCGGGCTGGGCCTGTTCCTGCTCGGCGCTGGATCGATGATCTCATCGATCATGTTCGATCACAAGATCGTGCTGGATCATATTGAACTTACGATCATTCTTGTCCTTCTGGCAGGGCTTTCCTTGATCTGCGTGTCGGTCTACCTCCAGAACGGCCTCGGGCGTTTTGCTGCGCTTGTTGCGCCGTCGTTCGCATTCTTGTGCGGGAGTTTGCTCAGCGTTCCAGTCGCGATCTGGCTGGGCGGCGTCATGGGCGCGCCCTTCGCCTTGCGCTTCGCCGCCAGCTATGCCGTCGTTCATGTCGTGCTGGCCCTTGTGCATGGCCGAATGATTGCAAGGCTCGGAAAAGGAGGGCGCGCGTGAAGGTCGCGATGCTCGATCCCTCGCTGTTCACGGGGCGCTACGACGACAGCTTGTGCGCAGCATTGGCGCAGCGTGGACATGACGTGCGGCTGCTTGGCCGGCCGATGCGGGAGACCGATGCCATCATTCCCCGGGGCTATATCTACACGCCGCGCTTCTTCCAGTTGGGCGAGGCCGTTCGCGGCCTGACCGGCGACGGACTGCTCGGCAAGGCAGTCAAGGCGGTCGAATATAGCCTGGATGCCATCGCCGGACCTCTCGCCGCGCTCGAGGCCGATGTCATTCATGCGCAATGGCTGCCCTTTGCTCTGGCGGATGGCCGTTTGCTGGCCCGGTTGCGGGGTCGCGCGGCGCTGGTCCATACCGTGCATAACGCCCAGGCTTTCCACGGCGATGCAACCGCCGCTGTGCAGGGGCGCGGCTATATGGCACTGCTGCCGCGCTTCGACGCGCTGATCGTGCATGGCGAGGCGACGCGCGCCGCGCTCGAAGGGCGGGGCATCGATATGGATCGCGTCCATTTGGTGCCGCATCCGCCCATGCAACTGACGGCGGCGACGCCGGAAGATCTCGCCGCCGTTCCGGTCAAGGCGCCAAATGTGCCGCGAATTCTCTTTTTCGGGACGATTCGGCCCTACAAGGGGCTCGAACTGCTGATCGATGTCGCGATTAACTTATGGAAAGACGGCCATAATTTTGAACTCGCCATTGCCGGGAAACCCTTCATGCCTGTTGAGGCCCAATTCGGCAAAATCCGCGGCGCCGGCTTCGCCCATCGCCTCATCACGGATCTCGGTTTCCTGCCCGAAAGCCGGCTGGACGCGCACTTGAGCCGCGCGGACATCATTGCATTTCCTTACCGGGCGATCGATTCGAGCGGTGCCTTCCTCTCAGCGCTCGGTTATGGCGCAGCCATGGTAACGAGTGACGCGGGCATGTTCGGTGAATTGAGTAAGGGCGATGTCGCGCGGTTCCCGGCGGGAGACGCGATTGCCCTCACCGACGCATTACGTCTTCTCGTTGATGACGCCTCCGCCCGGTTGCGATTTGCCCAGGCAGCAAAGGCGCTCGATACGCGGCTCGGCGGTTGGGATCAGGCGGCTGCGGACACACAGCGCGTCTACGAATCGGCGCTCGTGCGCTTTGCGACGCGAAAGGGGCAAGCATGAGCTTAGGCCGCTATCGCCGCGAATTGCGCGACCGCTGGCTCGCCGTGCGCTTGGGACTTTTGGGACGCCAGCATCAATATGGCGAGATCGTCGCACTACGGCGTTTCATCAATCATTTCGGCATCGATTGCGTCATCGATGTGGGCGCGAATGCCGGGCAGTATGCGCGTCAGTTGCGCAAGGATGTCGGCTTTCGGGGGGCGATCCTTAGCTTCGAGGCTAATCCTGATGTGTTCACCAAACTGGAACAGGCAGCACGAGGGGACCGGTACTGGCATGTCCATAATCTCGCGCTTTCCGACGCGGACGGGCAAGTCGAGTTCAACATCATGGCCGCTGATCAATTCAGCTCCATTCAGAGGCCCGGCGCCAACCTCGAACCGATCTTCGCGAGCCGCAACAAGGTGGCGCGGACTGTTCACATCCCCTGCGCGCGGCTCGAAACGCTTCTCCCGCAACTCGCAGAAACGCGGGGGGCGCGCGCAATCCTGCTGAAGATGGACACGCAAGGCCATGATGCTGCCGTGGTTGCCGGTGCGGGCGCGGCCCTCTCGCGCATGGTCGGCGTCCAAAGCGAGCTTGCCGTGCGGCCGTTATATGAGGGATCCACGGACTGGAAGGCAATGATCGCGACCCTCGAAGCCGCGGGCTTTGTGCCGAACGCGTTCTTCGCCAACAACAAGGGGCATTTCCCGCTGCTGGTTGAAATGGACGGTCTCTTCGTGCGTGCGGATCTGGCGGCCGATGGCAATATCCCCGTCATCTGAGCGCAGCAGGGCCCAGACGCGGCCGCATCTGTTCGGGTTTGCGTTGCTGCTGGGCGCGGTCCTGCTTGGTGGTCTCAGTTATGCGACGTGGCTCTGGCACATCGCCGGCAAGTCCTATCGCTCGCTCGCGCCGTTTTTCTTTGCGCGACAGGATATGTGGGTCCTGGATGGCTATGCCGCGGCACTGATATTCATGGCGATCTGGGCCTGGCGTTTGAACAGTAGCGGAAATACGCGCCGGGCCATTGGTGGACAGGCATTCGTCATCCTGCTTGGCGTCGTTGCAGCGGTCCTAGCTGCCCGGATCGGGCGCGACTTGATCTTTCATGGCTATAGTCCGTCACGTGACGAACTGATGGTCGAAATGGCGGGCGCTTATCTTGCTGATGGACATATCGGCTGGCAGATCCCGCCCGACTGGCTCGACTACAAGCGCGCGCTGCAGCCGGAATTCTACAGCCCTTATGGCGCGGACACGCACTGGACCGCCATCTATCTGCCGGTCCACGCTGCGATCCGGGCGCTGTTCGCTCGGCTAGGGGACGCGGCGCTCGCTGCGCCGGTGACGCTCGGCATCGGCCTGCTCGCGCTCTGGCAGGTCGCGCGGCAACTCTTGCCCAACAGGCCGGACGCGCAGGCTGTCGTCATGGTCATGGCACTCTCGTCCGCGCAGCTCATCACGACGGCGATGACGCCTTATGCGATGACCAGCCATTTCGCGTTCGACATGGTCTGGCTGATGCTCGTGCTGCGGGGCGGAAAGCTCGGTCATGGGCTTGCCGCGATCGTCGCGTTGCTGGCGGCGGGGCTGCATCAGTGGCATTTTCCGCTGCTTTTCATGGGGCCCTTCATCCTGTGGCTGCTGGCGAGCCGGAACTGGCGGGCAGCGTTGTTTCATGGGCTTGTGTGCGTGGCCATCATGGTCGTCTGGGCACGGCTCTGGCCGATGCTGCTTGTGCATGAGGTGGGGCCGCCGCCGCTCACGGATGCGCACCGGACCAATGGCATCTTGGACAAGATCGAGAGCCTGTTCGGGCGGCTGGATACGTGGCAGCCAGACCTCAACAACGCGCGGTTGCTTTCGTGGAACAATATCATGTTGTTACCACTGGCTTTGTTGGCTTTTTGCGCTCCAAACTGGCGTCGTGTGTTCAGGGAGCCCAGCATCGTCCTGCCGCTATGGCTCGCGGCCGGGGCGGGCATGGGGTTCGCGCTCTACCAGGGCTATGGCTGGGGCTTCCGCTACATGCATGGCGGTATCGGCGCTCTGGCGCTGCTGGCGGGGTTCGGATGGTCAGCGGTGGTGCGCCCTGGCGACAAAAAGGCCGGCCAATTGCTCGCTTTTGCCACGATTGTGTCGCTTTTGGCTGCGGCTTGGCTGCTTTTCGACACGGAACGCTATGTACGCGGCTACGCGCGAACGATGACGGCGATCCGCGCGGCGAAGGCGGACGTGGTCTTCGTCGACATTCGCGGCGGCTATTACATGACCGACCTCGTCCGTTTCAACGAAGGGCACCTCGGCCATCCCGCGGTCATGGCGCTGCAGGCACTGAGCTATGACCAGATCGACAAGCTTTGCGCCACGCGCCGTGTCGCGATTGCCGACCGCACCCTGTTCTGGCCGCTGGGCGTACACCAGGTGTCGCCGGTGTTCCGGGGCAGCGAATATGTGCAGGCGCGGCGCGATCATCTTGCGCGGATCGGCTGCGGTGCGCTGATCCGGCCCTGATTTTCCTGTTTTCGAATTTTCCGAACCGTCCGATCTGAGAAAGATTCAGGCAGCGGGCCAGTTCAGGACCAGCGTCGTCCCGTCGACCTCGATGACCGTGAGCCTCGCGCCGACCGGAGCATCGGGACCGGTGGCTCGCCAGCTGCTGTCGTCGACCTTCACCCGTCCTTCGCCGTGCAGGATGGCCTCCGAAACCGTGACGGACCGCCCGACAAGCCGCGCCGCCTTGTCATTGAGCAGCGGATCGACCGAGGTGGCGGGGCGTGCGAGGTACCAGAGGCGGCCAGCGCTGACCGAAAGCGCGCTCAGCACGGCAAAGATCAGGAGCTGGAAGGCGCCGCCCATCGGCACGAACAGTTCGACAATCGCGGTGATGGCTGCGGCGATGGCCAAGAAGATCAGGAACACGCCCGGCACGACCAGCTCGGCCGCCGCCAATACCAGCGCCAGCGTGCCCCAGAGCAGGGCAGGACTCGTGTTTTCCAGAAAGGCCTGGATCATCAGGGCGTCTTCGTCTTCGGCAGGCTGGGCATAGCCTTGGGCAAGGCGGCGTCGGCGCCCAGCGCTTCCTTCGCGAGCGCGCCAATGCCGCCCAATGTGCCGATGAGCTGCGTCGCCTCGACCGGGAAGAGGATCGTCTTGGCATTGGGGGACGTGGCAAACTGGCTCACGGCCTCGACATATTTCTGCGCGACGAAATAGTTGATCGCCTGCGCATTGCCGCCGGCGATGGCGTCGCTCACCATGGTCGTCGCCTTGGCTTCGGCTTCGGCCTCGCGCTCGCGGCCCTCGGCGGCCCGGAACGCGGCCTCGCGCAGGCCCTCTGCCTGGAGGATGCGCGCCTGTTTCTCGCCTTCGGCGCGGAGGATCTCCGCGCTCTTGAAGCCCTCGGCTTCGAGGATGTTGGCGCGCTTCTCACGCTCGGCCTTCATTTGCCGGCCCATGGCATTGACGATATCCGTGGGCGGCCGGATGTCCTTGATCTCGACGCGCGTGATCTTGACGCCCCAGCTGTTGGTGGCGTGATCGACCACCGAGAGCAGGCGTGCGTTGATCTCGTCGCGCTTTGACAGGGTCTCGTCGAGATCCATCGAACCCATGACGGTGCGCAGGTTGGTGGTCGAGAGCTGGAGCAGGGCGAGACCGAGATTGCTGACCTCATAGGCCGCCTTGGCCGCGTCGAGCACCTGGAAGAAGACGACGCCGTCGACCGACACCATGGCATTGTCCTTGGTGATGATCTCCTGGCTCGGTACGTCGATGACCTGCTCCATCATGTTGATCTTGCGACCGACGCGATAGATGAAGGCGGGGAAGAGATTGAAGCCGGGTTCGGCGACCTGGGTGAACTGGCCGAAGCGCTCGATGGTGTAGCGATAGCCCTGACGGACGATCTTTACGCTCGCAAAGAGGTAGAAGATCACGAGCACCACGGCAAAGACCGCGAAAGTGAACAATTCCATAGCCGGTGGCCTCCCCCTCCCATTGACGCTACAGTCGCGCCGGGGAACATTATGCCGTGCCGGTTCTTGAGGTGAAAGCGGAATCGGCGCGATGCAACAGGGGACGGACGCCGTGGCCAAACCATTTTTTACGAAAGCAAAAACGACCGAGAGCGGCGACCGGCTGCCGCTCCAGATGGTGCGCACGATGCTCTTCGTCCCTGCATCGCGGGCGCGCGCCATCGAGAAGGCGCGCGAGCTCGATTGCGATTTCGTGATCCTCGACCTGGAGGACAGCGTCGTTGCGGAGGATCGCGATTCAGCGCGCGCCGCGGCGATCGAGGCGGTGCGCGCTGGCTTCAACGGCAAGCCGGTCGCGATCCGGATCAACGCCGAGGACCGGCCCGAGCACGGCCCGGACATGGTTGCGGTGCGCGCGGCCGGCCCGGACTTCGTGGTGGTGCCCAAGGTGATCGACGCCCGGCAGGCGCATGACGCCTATCTGGTCACGAAGCTGCGCGTCATCCCGATGATCGAGAGTCCGGCAGGGATCGTGAACGCGCAGCGCATTGCGAAGGAGCCGGGCGTTGCAGCGCTGCTCGCCGGCACCAACGACCTGCGCCGCGGCCTGCATGTGCCGCCGGACGCGCCGCGTTCGTCCATTTCCCTCGCGCTCCAGTCGATCGTGCTGGCCGCGCGCTCGGCGGGCATCGCCTGCTTCGACGGGGTCTACAATCATCTGGAAGACCAGGTCGGCCTTGCGCGCGAATGCGAAGAGGGGCGGCAGATGGGTTTCGACGGCAAATCGATCATCCACCCCAGTCATATCGCGATCACCAATGGCGCCTTCTCGCCCAAGGAGCTGATGGTCGAGCAGGCCCGCGCGATCATCGAAGCCTTTACCGGCGGGGCACAACGGTTCGACGGACGCATGATCGAGGCGATGCATGTCGCGGAGGCCAAGGCGATTGTGGAGCGGTTCGAGCGGCTGCGGGGGTAGGGGGGCAGGGGAAGCGGGACCCCGGGTCAAGCCCGGGGTGACGAGGTGAGAGGGCGGGAGCAACGTGATTTGACCTGTCCCTAAAATATGGTCGTCCCCAAACTGAAAGTGAGAACCTGCCATTACGGATTAATCACACCGTCACCCCGGGCTTGACCCGGGGTCCCGCTTTTCTGATGCGACTGCGATGGAGCGTGAACGGCGAGGCGGTTGGGTCTACATAATGGCCGATCGCTATCGGGGGACCCTGTACGTTGGCGTCACCGCCGATCTGCCGTCCCGCATTTTCCAGCATCGCTCCGGTGACGGCTCCGACTTCTGTGCGCGATATGGGCTAGATCGTCTGGTCTGGACGGAGCACGGTGACGACATTGTGGACTGCATTGAGCAAGAGAAGCGTCTGAAGCACTGGCGTCGCGCGTGGAAGTTCGAGCTGATCGAACGTTGCAATCCGGATTGGGATGACCTGTTCGATTTGCTGGTGTGAAGGAAGAAGACAGCGGGACCCCGGATCAAGTCCGTCGTGGCGAGAACGATTACGTCCTGGGAGAGATCTTGATTGTACCGAACGTCATGAAGACCATCGTGCTCCCGGATGGCCCGCGATAGGCGCCTTGTGCGTTGGCTAAATAAAGGGCCACGGCGGTGAACGCCCACGCCTCCTGTTCAGTGCATTTGACCTTGCGCGTGGTGAACTGAGGGAGATTGTTTTTCTGGCCGAACTGTCGGGCAAGCCGGGCATGTGCACCAAGTGCCTTCGGAACCGAGGGGTGATCCCATCCCCAGAGGAAAGTCCCGTCGAGCGTATTATATGTGCCGATCACCTGGACCGGGGCGCTGACCACCTTTGTCGGCGACGTGAACCTGATCCACCCCTCCTCGAGATCGACGCTCCAGTCATAATGTTCCTTGCCCAAAATCCCCTTCAGAATATCAGTTTTTAGGGCAATTTCGGAATTGGCCCGGCCGAAAACGAGGTCGGTCGGCTCAGCAAGGCGTTGGCTGCCCCGGTCAGCCACGGTTGCGCCCGAAAGAGCGGCCGCAACGAACAGATTGAAGATTGGCGACATGTAGGCCTCCCCGCATGCCGAGATGCTTGCCGCCTTCAACGAGGGAGTCAATCAGCCGCGCCGGCGCACGCAACCGAGATTGGTCCGGATTGGTTTTCTGCCGCGTGGCTTGCGGGCCTCGGGATGCTGCCGCATGGTCGCGCCGTGCAAGCAAGCACGCGGTGGAGAGATGCCTTTGAACAAACAGGTCGATGTGGTGATTGTCGGCGCCGGGCCGGTCGGGCTTTTGCTCGCGATCGAGCTCAAGCTGGGCGGCGCAAGCGTCTTGGTGCTGGAGCGGCTGACCGAGCCGAGCATGGCCATCAAGGGGACGTCGATCGGGCCACTCGGCGCGGAGGCGCTACGGCGCAGGGGCATGGGGCCGGCACTGGCGGAAGCGGAAGACCGGGCCTTTGCGGCGCGGGGACCGCAGGGCGCGGCAATGCGGGCGCAGGCCATGAAGTCGCGGGGGCATTTTGGTGGGCTGCCGCTGCCAGCGCATGCGGGGCGCGAGATCGAACGGCGCATGATCTGGGTCGATCAGCAGGGGATCGAGGCGATCCTGGGTGCACGGGCGACGGACCTCGGCATCGACATCAGGCGCGGGCGCGTGGTGACGGGCTTCGCGCAGGATGGCGCTGGCGTCACGGTCGACTGGATGGCGGCGGACGGACCGGCTTCAGCGCGCTGTGCTTGGCTCGTGGGCTGCGACGGCGGGCGCAGCTTTGTCCGCAAGATGGCCGGTTTCGACTTCCCGGGCACGGAGCCGAGCGTCACCATGTACCAGGCGCTGCTCGACCTCGATCATCCAGAACGCCTGCCGCGCGGTGCGACGCGCTCGAGCGAGGGCGCGGTGATGAATGGACCGCGGCCGCGCTGGCTGGCGATGCATGATTTCAACGGGGCGGCCGCCGATCGCGATGCGCCGGTGACGATCGACGAGATCGAGGCCGTGCTCCGGCGGATCAGCGGCGCGGATGTGCGCGTCGCGTCGGTCGACCAGATGACCCGCTTCTCGGACAGCGCACGGGTGGTCGACGATTACCGGAAGGGCCGGGTGCTGCTGGCAGGGGACGCGGCGCATATCCATTCGCCTTTGGGCGGGCAGGGGCTGAGCCTGGGGCTGGCCGACGCGGCCAATCTCGGTTGGAAGCTCGCCGCCGTCGTGCGGGGAGACAAGCCGGAGGGGCTGCTCGACACTTATACGGAAGAGCGGCGGCCGGTGGCGCAGGCGGTGCTGGCCAATACGCTGGCGCAGGTCGCGCTCTCGCGGCCCGACCCGCAGTCGCTCGCGTTGCGGGAGATGTTCGGGGCGGTGCTCGGGATCGAGGCGGTGGCCGATCATATCGAAGGCTTCACGAGCGGACTGGCGACGCGCTACGATCTGGGTTCGGATCACGACGCGGTCGGCCGGCTCAGCGGGGAGCGGTCGACTGGGGATGGGCGATCCCTGTTTGCGGCGATGGCGGACGGCGAGGGCGTGTTGCTCGACGCATCTCCCGAGGCGCGTGGGTCCGGGCTGGCGGGCAATTTTGCGCGCTTGCGGTGCTTGCCGGTCGAGGAAGGTTCTTCGATGCTGATCCGGCCGGACGGGTGCATTGCCTGGACTGGGGAGGCGGGAGATGTCCAGGGACTCGGGGATGCGCTGGAGCGCTGGTTCGCGCCTGTCACCTGACTTGAACGGTTCGTCGCTGATGAGGCACACTTCGGCGAACTGAAAACTTCCCGTTACAAAGCGGGCAGAGCGTTCGGCTTGGACATCGAGAGGCCCTGCCCGTGACTGTTGCCCAGATCGCATTCAATCGTTTCGGCCTCGGTCGACGGCCTTACGACCCCGAGCCTGGCGACGCGAAGGCATGGCTGACCGGCCAGTTTGCGAACTATCAGCCAGCACTGCCCGGTGCGGCCAGCCTCGCCGGACCGGCAGAGATCGCGCGGGACCTGGGCGACACCATCCAGCGCATCGCTGCCGGGTCGATCGGCGGCGAGCAGGGCGGCGAGGCTCTGCGCAGGCCGGGGCAGGGCGGCGGCCTGCTAGCGCGCCGGCGGCCGCCTGCGCCTGCCATGCAACCCGATCAGGCGATGCAGGCCGCGCCCGAGGCGATGGATCCGAAGAAACAGGCGCGCGCCGAAGTTCGCGCCTTCTCGCGGGACCAGCATATCGCGCAGGTGAGCCTGCGCATCCACAATGCGGTGGCGACCGACACGCCGTTCGTGGAGCGGCTGGTCCATTTCTGGTCCAATCATTTCGCGGTGTCGGCCGACAAGCTGCAGACGATTGCCTTCTCCGGGCTGATGGAATTCGATGCGATAAGGCCGCACGTGCTGGGGCGGTTCGAGGACATGCTGGTCGCGGTCGAGCGGCATCCGGCGATGCTGCTCTATCTCGACCAGGCGCAGTCGGTCGGGCCGAATTCGACGCTTGGATCGCGGGCGGCGGGGGCCGGGCGGAAAGTGGGTCTCAATGAAAATCTCGGTCGCGAAATTCTGGAGCTGCATACGCTGGGGGTCCGCTCGGGCTATACCCAGGGCGACGTGACCGAATTCGCGCGGGCGCTCACGGGCTGGACCGTGGCGGGGATCGGGCGCGGGCGGATTGCCGAACGGCTGCAGCAGGGGGGCAAGCCGGGCGAATTCTTCTTCGCGCCGCCGCTGCATGAGCCGGGCGCGCGGACGATCCTGGGCAAGAGCTATGCACAGGCCGGCGAGGCGCAGGCGGGGGCAGTGCTGGGCGATCTTGCCCGCCATCCCGCGACGGCCCGTCATATCGCGACCAAGCTTGCGCGGCATTTCGTTGCGGACGAGCCGCCGCCCGCGCTGGTCGCGCGGCTGGAGACGGCGTTCCTGAAGAGCGACGGCGACTTGCCGACGGTTTACCGCGCGCTGGTGGAGGCGCCCGAGGCATGGAACGCCGAGCCGGCCAAGTTTCGGACGCCTTGGCAATGGGGCGTGGCACTGCTGCGAGGCGTGAGCGTTGATCGCGCCAAGCCGGTTGCGCAGGTGAACGATCGCATTCTCGCCGGGCTGTTCCAGGAACTCGGGCAACCGGTCTGGCGGCCGGGATCGCCTGCCGGGTTCGACGATGTCGCGGCGAGCTGGGCGGCGCCGGACGCACTCTACCGCCGGGTCGAGCTGGCGGGGCGGGTCGCGCAGCAGGCGCGCGCCGACACCGACGCGCGGGCGCTGGCCGAGCGGCTGTTCGGCGCCGGACTCTCGGCCGAGACGAAACGCGCGATTGCGCAGGCAGACAGCCCGCAACAGGGCCTCGCGCTGCTGCTTGTCGCGCCGGAAATGATGAGGGTATGAGCATGGACCTAGACCGCAGATCGCTCATCCGCACGAGTCTCGCTGCGACGGGATCGCTGCTGGTGCCGCGCATGGCCTTCGCCGCCGTGCCGACCGACAGGCGCTTCGTCTTCATCATCCAGCGCGGCGCGGCGGATGGGCTGCACATGCTTCCGCCGCTCGGCGATCCAGGCTATGCGGCCTTGCGCGGCCAGTGGACCGATCAGCTTGCCGGCGCGACCAAGATTGACGGGCTGTTCTCGCTGCATCCGGCTATGGCACGAACGGCGCAACTCTTCGCGAGCGAGCAGGCGATCGGCGTCCATGCCGTCGCGTCGGCCTATCGTGACCGCTCGCATTTCGACGGGCAGAACATCCTCGAGACAGGCGGGCTGCAAGCCTATGCAGAGCGCTCGGGCTGGATGAACCGGCTGGTCGCGGCACTGCCGGCCAGTGACAGCAAGGCGCTGGCAGTGGCGGCGGACGTGCCGATGGCGCTGCGCGGGCCGCAACCGGTAAGCAGCTATGCGCCCTCACGGCTGCCCAATGCCGATGACGACCTGCTGGCGCGCGTCTCGCAGCTCTATGCGGGTGACGCGCAGTTGCACCAGCTCTGGGAAAGCGCGCTCGCCACTCGTGCCATGGCCGGCGCGACGGACGCCAACGTGGGACAGGGCGGGGCCGAGATGGGCCGCATCGCTGCCTCGCTCATGACGCCGGCCAATGGCGCGCGGCTCGTTATGATCGAAACCGGCGGTTGGGACACGCATAGCGGGCAGGTGGGGCGGCTGGCAGCGCAGCTGCGCAATCTCGATGCGTTGATCGGTGCACTTGCGGACGGGCTTGGGCCGGCATGGGCTCAGACGATGGTGCTAATTGCCACCGAGTTCGGTCGGACGGCTGCGATCAATGGCACCAATGGCACGGACCATGGCACCGCAAGCGCTGCGCTTCTGCTGGGCGGCGCGCTCAAGGGCGGGCGCATGGTCGGCGACTGGCCAGGCTTGTCACAGGCGGCGCTCTATGAAGGGCGGGACCTCAAGCCGACGACGGCGATGGAGAGCCTCGTAACCGGCGCGCTGGCGGGGCATTTCGGGCTGGATGCCGAGAAGCTGGCGCGGATCCTCTATCCGGCGCAGGCAGGTGTGAAACCGCTGATCATCTGAGCACGCCCGCAACCCTTCGCTAACCATATTCTGCGACGGTGCGGGCATGGACCTGCCCGCCGCCTATGTCGCCACGACCGAGAGCCTGCTCGCGACGCTGTCCATGTCGCACCAGCTCGGGCATCTCAACGCCGGCCTGATCATCTATCTCGGCGTGCAATATCTACTCCGGATGCGGCGCGAGAGCATCCTGCCGCTGCTGGCCGTGTTCGCCGCCGAGTTCGGCAATGAGGCGATCCAGGCAGCCCATTATGGCAGCTGGCGGACGGCGGACACGATCGCCGACATTGGCTGGACCGTGTTCTGGCCGTGCATGCTCTTCGCCCATGCCCGCTATCGCGACGCCGCGCGTACGCGCCGTCGGGCGCCGGTTTTTGCCCGTGCCTGACACAGATTCCGGCGCTTTTCGGATTGCAAGCCTGACCCCCTAGCCCTTCCAGCCCTAAATGGTTACATGGGCCGCCACTGATTCCCCGGCGGGACTCGGCAAGAGATAAGGTGGCACCCATGGATATCCGGCTTGGCCTCACATTCGACGACGTGCTTCTCCAGCCCGGCGAATCCGATGTGCTGCCGAGCCAGGCCGATGTCTCGACGCGGGTGAGCCGCGACATCACCCTCAACATCCCGTTCCTGTCGTCCGCCATGGACACGGTCACTGAGGCGGACATGGCGATCGTCATGGCGCAGCTGGGCGGCATCGGCGTCCTGCACCGCAATCTCTCCATCGAGGAACAGGTCGCGGCGGTGCGGGCGGTCAAGCGCTTCGAGAGCGGCATGGTGGTCAATCCCATCACCATCGGCCCCGAAGCGCCGCTCGCCGAGGCGCAGGCGCTGATGGCGCGGCACAAGATCAGCGGCATCCCGGTCGTCGAGGCGTCCGGCAAGCTTGTCGGCATCCTGACCAATCGCGATGTGCGCTTTGCGGAAAACCCGCACCAGCCGGTGCGCGAGCTGATGACGCACGAGAATCTGGCGACGGTCAGCACCGGTGTGAGCCAGGAAGAGGCGCGCCGCCTTCTGCACCAGCGCCGCATCGAGAAGCTGCTCGTCGTCGACGGCGCCTATCATTGCGTGGGCCTCATCACGGTCAAGGATATCGAGAAGGCGGTCAATTATCCGCAGGCGACGAAGGATGCGTCCGGCCGCCTGCGCGTCGCGGCGGCGACCACCGTGGGCGACAAGGGCATCGAGCGCACCGAGGCGCTGATCGCCGCCGAGTGCGACCTGATCGTGGTCGATACCGCGCATGGCCACTCGAAGATGGTCGCCGAGAGCGTGGCCCGCATTCGCAAGATGTCGAACTCGGTGCAACTCGTCGCAGGCAATGTCGCGACGGCGGAAGCGACGCGGGCGCTGATCGATGCCGGTGCGGACGGCGTCAAGGTCGGCATCGGCCCCGGCTCGATCTGCACCACGCGCGTCGTTGCGGGTGTCGGCGTGCCGCAGCTGACCGCGATCATGGACGCGGCTGAGGAAGCCGCGAAGAGCGGCGTGCCGGTGATCGCCGATGGCGGCATCCGGACGTCGGGCGACGTCGCGAAGGCGCTGGCGGCGGGCGGCTCGGCGGTGATGATCGGGTCGCTGCTGGCCGGCACGGAAGAAGCGCCGGGGGAAACGTTCCTCTATCAGGGCCGCGCCTACAAGTCCTATCGCGGCATGGGCTCGGTGGGCGCCATGGCGCGCGGCTCGGCCGACCGCTACTTCCAGCAGGATATCAAGGACCAGATGAAGCTGGTGCCCGAGGGTATCGAGGGCCAGGTGCCGTACAAGGGACCGGCCAAGGACGTGATCCACCAGTTGGTCGGCGGCATCAAGGCGGCAATGGGCTACACCGGCAGCAAGACACTGCCCGACCTGCAGCAGCGCGCGCGCTTCGTACAGATTACCAATGCAGGCCTGTCCGAGAGCCACGTCCACGACGTCACCATCACGCGCGAGGCGCCCAATTATCCGACGCGCTGAGGCCAGCGCGGCATGACCCCAGCCGCACGCGTGCAGGCCGCCATCGAGTTGCTCGACCAGGTGATCGCTGCCGCGCAGGCTGATGGCGCGGCTGCCGATACGCTGATCGCGCGCTATTTTGCCGAGCGGCGTTATGCCGGGTCCAAGGACAGACGGGCGGTGCGCGAACTGGTGTATCGGGCGATCCGCAGCTTTGGCGAGGCGCCAGCGAACGGCCGTGCGGCGATGGTCGCGCTGGCGCGGGCGGATGATGCGCTTGCGTCGCTTTTCGATGGTTCGCGTCATGCCCCCGCGCCGATAACGTCGGATGAGCAGGCTGCGCAGCCTTCGCTGCTACCACAATGGATCGAACCGTTGCTGGCGGCGCCCGTCGATGCGGACGAGCGCCGCGCCCTGCTGGATCGCGCGCCGCTGCATGTCCGCGCCAATGCGCTCAAGACGACGCGCGAGGCGTTGCTGGCACGATGGCCGGAAGCCGCGTCAATTGAAGGGACGGCTCAAGGCCTGTCCTTGCCAGAAGGTACCGCCGTTGAGGCGGACGGGCTGGCCGAAGTGCAGGATGCGGGGAGCCAGTTGATCGCCGCGGCTTGCGAAGCGCGGCCCGGCATGACCGTGCTCGATCTATGCGCCGGGGCTGGCGGAAAGACGCTGGCGCTTGCGGCCGACATGGCTGGAGACGGGCGGCTCATCGCGGCCGATACGGTTCACGATCGGCTCGCGCGCCTCGTGCCGCGTGCCGAGCGGGCAGGCGCGATCGTGGAGACGCGGCTGCTCGATCCCTGGCGGGAAGCCACCGCGCTCGCCGATCTTGCGGGCCGTTGCGATGTCGTGCTCGTCGACGCGCCGTGCAGCGGCTCGGGCACATGGCGGCGCAATCCCGAGGCGCGCTGGCGCCTGACGCCGGAGCGGCTGGACCGAATCGTTGCACTCCAGGCGCATGTCCTCGACATCGCGGCGCCGCTCGTGAAGTCCGGCGGCCGGCTGGTGTTCGCGGTCTGCTCGCTGATCGATCGGGAAGGCCGGGAGCAGGCCGAGGCATTCATCGCGCGGCATTCCGGATGGCACGCCATCCCGCCGCAGGAGGTCGCTCGCGCGCATGGCCCCGGCACATTGTTGTTGCCGCGCCGTGACGGTACAGACGGGTTTTTCTTCGCTACCCTTGCAAATAACTAATCTTCAGGCAGATTATGCCACTTATTGCGGAAGCCAACTCGACCTGGGAGACCATCATGCGGTTTACACCCGCCGCCATCCTTCTTGCGGGCGCATTTGCGCTCTCGTCGAGCAGCAGCATCGGCAAGATCGGTCCGCAGGGTCCATCGGCGATCAAGGACACATCGCCCGAGGCTGCGGCCTGGATGGACCATGGCTCAGCGGCACTCGATGCCAATGATCTCGCCGGCGCGCGCAACAGCTATGAGACGGCGCTGCTGCTGGCGCCCGGCGACCCCGCCATCTATTTCGCGCTCGGCAAGATCGCCCGCGCAGAGAAGATGCCAGGCCGCGCGATCAAATATTTCGATGACGCGATCCGCCTCGACCCGAAGAACCAGACCGCCGTGCTCGAAGAGGGTCTGGCGATGATGGACAAGGGCGCGATCGAAAGCGCCCGTCAGACGCTCGCCCAGCTCAAGACCATGTGCGCCAAGAACTGCGCGATTGCCGAGCCGCTTGCCGCCGCCATCGCCGCTGGTCCGCCAAAGGTGGTGACCGCTGAAGCGAGCAAGACGCCCATGCCGGCGCCGCTAGCCAAGTAAGGGCGAAGCGCGGGTTCGATCCGCACTCACGAAAATGTTTTGACGGTTGCCCCGGACTTGATCCGGGGTCCCGCTTTCTTCCTGCACCGCGAAAAGGCAGCTGGCCCCGGATCAAGTCCGGGGTGACGGTTCATTTGGGCGGAGGGTCAGGCTTCCAGCGTTCGCGCCAGTGCCACGAAATCGTCCACCGTCAGCGTCTCCGCGCGCCGGCTTTCGTCGATGCCGAGCGTGGCAAGGGCCTCGACGGCGCCGGGCACCGCTTTCAGGCTCTGACGCAGCATCTTGCGGCGCTGGCCGAAGGCCGCAGCGGTGATGCGGCCAAGCAGCTTCACGTCGACGCCGGGCGGCGCTTCGGCGGGGACGATATGGACGACCGCCGACATGACCTTGGGCGGCGGAGTGAAGGCCGAGCGATGGACCTTCATCGCGACCTTCGTGCTGCAGCGCCACTGCGCGAGCACGGCAAGGCGGCCGAAATCGTCGGTGTCGGGCTTCGCGACGATGCGGTCGGCGACTTCTGCCTGGAACATGAGCGTCGCGCTCTTCCACCAGGGTGGCCAGGCTTCGCTTTCCAGCCAGCCGACCAACAGGGCGGTCCCCACGTTATAGGGCAGGTTCGCGACGATATGGGCGGGGCCGCCGCATTCGGCCTGCGGGTCGATCTTCAGGGCGTCGCCTTCGATGACGCGGAGCTGGCCGGGAAAGGCTTCGGCGAGTTCGGCGAGAGCAGGCAGGCATCGGCGGTCGCGCTCGACGGCGGTGACCTGCGCGCCCGCGCGCAGCAGTGCGCGCGTCAGGCCGCCCGGGCCGGGCCCGACTTCGAACACGCGCTCGCCCTGAAGCGTGCCGGGAATGGCGGCGATCCGGTCGAGCAATTGTTCATCGAGCAGGAAATTCTGGCCGAGCGCCTTGGAGGCGTTCAGGCCATGGGTCGCGATGACCTCACGCAGGGGCGGCAATCGCGGAGACATGTCAGGCGGGTTCGATGCGGCTGCGCCGGCAGATCTCCGCGTCGCGCGCCATCTTGATCGCGGCGACCATCGCACCGGGATGGGCATGGCCTTGCCCGGCAATGTCGAACGCCGTGCCATGGTCGGGGGAGGTGCGCACGATGGGCAGGCCAAGCGTGATGTTGACGCCGTCGTCGAAATGCAGCGCCTTGATCGGGATCAGAGCCTGGTCGTGATAGCAGCAGAGCGCAGCGTCATAATTGGCGCGGGCACGCGGGCTGAACATGGCGTCGGCCGAATGCGGCCCGCTGACGTCGATCCCCTCGGCGCGCAGTGTCTCCAGCGCAGGGATGATCAGGTCGATCTCCTCGCGGCCGAGCAGGCCCTCCTCGCCGGCGTGGGGGTTGAGGCCGGCCATGGCGAGACGCGGCTGCTCGATACCGAACAGGCGGCGCAGGCCGCGGGCAGTCGCGTGGGCGCGCGACTTGATGAGCGCTGCGGTGAGCGCGGCGGGGACGTCCGCGAACGGAATGTGGATCGTGATCGGCACGACGCGCAGGGTCGGGCCGGCGAGCATCATCACGATATTACTGCGCGAGACGCCGCAGCGCTCGGCAATGAACTCGGTCTGGCCGGGGTGCTGGAATCCGACCTGAGCGAGCTGCACCTTGGAGACTGGCGCGGTGACCAGCGCGGCGGCGCTTTCGGCGCGGACGAGGCCCGTCGCGACCTCCAGGCTCTGAAAGGCGCAGCGCGCGCCTTCGAGCGTGGGCAGGCCGGGCACGGTCTCACCCTCATCCGGCACGTGGATGCAGGGCAGGGCGTGCTCGAACACGTCGATGGCGTCGCTCGGATCCGAGATCGGCTCGACGGGCCCGTTCCAGACCGCCTCGATCGCCGCGATATTGCCGATCGCGAAGAAGCGCGGCAGATGCTCGGTCGTGCGCAGATCCCACGCCTTGGCGGTGATCTCCGGTCCGATCCCGGCCGGGTCGCCGAGCGCTATGGCAAGCGGCCGGAGCTGGCCTTGCGCCGAGGCGCCCGCATGCGTCAGGTCAGTTATAATCGATCACCGCGTCGCGGCGCAGGTCGCGCAGATAGGTGCGGGCGCGCTTGTTGACGCGCTCGTCCTCCAGCTGGTTCTGGACCTTCTCGAAACTGGGCTGGCCAGCGTCGGCCGGATCGTCGCGACCACAGAGGACGAGGATGCGTATGCCTTGACCGCCATCGTCGTTGCGCGCGCCAAAGACCGGCGTCGACTCGCCGATCTGGAGGCCCAGGATGATGGTTTGAAGTTGCTGGGGGAGGTCGCGCGCGGGGATACCGTCATTCTCGACCACCTGAGCGCCGAGCCGGGCGCCGAGGTCACTGACTGCGCCGCAGCCCTTCAACTCCTTGGCGGCGACGCCCAGTTCGTTGCCCTTCTGCTGGATCTGCTCAGGCGTTGCGGTCGCCGGGAAATCGATGCTGACCTGCTTGAGGCTGAGCAACGCGTCGCGCGGATCGGCGGTCAACACCTGCCGCTTGTCCTGCAGGAAGACGATGTCGAAGCCGCCGGGGATCTGGACGGGGCCCGCGATCTGCCCGACCTGCATGGTCTGGACGACATTTACCAGCTCAGTCGGGAGGAGGGCCGGCCGGACCCAGCCAAGATCGCCGCCGACCGCGGCCGTCGTGGCTTCGGAGAACTGACGGGCGTAGGCGGGGAACGAGCCGCCCTGCTTGATCTGGTCCATGATCTGGCTGGCGCGTGCCGAAACCTGGTCGAGCTTGTCGGGGGCGGCCGACAGATAGATCTCGCTGAGGCGATATTCTTCGGTGCCCTTGGCGGCCTTGAGGCGATCGATCACCGCCTTCACCTCGTCCTCGGACACGTTGACGAAGGGCTGGACCTCGCGGCGGAGCACGCGGTTCCACGCCAGCTCGCCTTCGATCTGCCGCTTGATGCTCGCCGAGGACGAGCCTTGCGACGCCAGATAGCGGGAGAAACCTTCAGGCGAATATTTGAAGTTGGCGGCGACCCGGGCAAAATTCTGGTCGAGCTCCTCGGGGGAGATCTGGATCTTCTTAGCCCTTGCTTCCTGGATCTGGAGCGTCTCGTCGATGAGGTTGCGGAACACCTGCAGGCGCAGCCGCTCACGCTCCTCGTCGCTCACCTTGCCGCTATTGGCCAGAATGACGAGCGCCAGGCGCTGATCGACGTCGGTCTGGGTGAGGACCTCGCCGTTCACGATCGCAGTGGCCTTGCGGACATTCGGGTCCGCCTTGCCCATGAGCGTGATCGACTGGGGCAATTCGAGCGCGCCGACCGTCGAACCGAACTCCTCTTCCGGCGGCTGAGCCGAGACGCTACCGCCGACGACGAGCACGCAGGGTAGCAATCCGGCCAGCAGGCGGGCGGACGTCGACTTCAAAACGTTCAAATCTCTCTCCATCCATGGGCCTGCACGAAAGCGGGCACGACGGCTCTCATGCACCGGGTTCTCTGAACCCCGCCTGAGCGCGCTGCTGCCTGTCGGCTGACCCCAAAGCGGTCACGAGCGCTCGTCTTACAGACCAAGATTCTTAAATACCAGCCGGAGCTGGAAGGAATTGCCGCGCCGCGCGTCGCCGGCGGTCTGGTAGTCACGGCGCCAGGTAAAGCCGAGCTGCACGCAATCGTCCTCATAGGCGATGCCGAGGCGGTGGCGTACCGGTTCGAAGCCCGACAGCGTGCTTGTCGGATCGTCCTTCGGGCCGGTCAGGTCGATATTGGTTGAGCCGAAGATCGACCAGTATTTGGCGATGGCGACACGGCCGCCGATCCGCGCTTCCTCGATGTCCCGCAGATCCTCGACGCCGGTGGTGACATTGCGGTTGAGGCGGAGATAGCCCACCTCGACATAGGTGCGCCTCGAGCCGATGGTCGCGTCGATCTCGTTGCGGCGGACGGCGAGATTGTCCTTGTCGACGCGGAACCGGTGCGTGATCGCCAGGAAATCCTTGTAGCGCAGCTGCACGCGCCCAACGAAGTCGGACATCCGGTCGGAGAGGCCGGTGCCGTTAGGCAGGATGCTGGCGCGGTCGCTCAGACGGTAGCTCTGGCCAATCGTGGCATCGAGCGCGAAATTGGGCAGGTCGAGGCGATAGTCCAGGCCGAAGGTTATACGGCTTGAGTCCTCGATCCGGTCGTAGCCCGGGAAACGATTGATCGCGAAGAGGTTGGAATCCTCGAGGTCGACCGACCGGCTGTCCTCGTTGGGAATGGTGAGATTGGCCACCTCGGGCTGGATGACAACCTGCACGCGGGGCACGATCTGCTGTGTGCCGCCGAAGGCCGGTCCGGCGAAGGGCCAGCGCATGTCGAGCGCGAGCGCGGCGGTGCCGCGGGCCTGCCAGCCGGGGTCACCGCGATAGATGATGGTCGGCGAAAGATTGTTCTGGGCGCTGTGATAGGCGTCGCCACGGGCGATCGCGGTGATGCTGAACTCCTGACCAAGGCCGGTCAGCATGCTGCGCGTCCACTGAGCGGCGAGGAAGGCGCGCTGTGTGTCCTGGCCCTCCGTGCGGAGGATGGCGAGGCTGTTCGCCTGGAACTGGATGATGCCGCCAAGCAGGGTCTCGGGCACGCGCAGCCGGTAGTCGATGGCCGGCAGGGCAATGGGCAACTGGCCGGACGGATCGGCCGCACGCAGCGACTGGAAATCCCAGCCGGCGATCGAGAGATAGCTATTGTCGTCGCGCCGCGCGAGTTCGAGGGTCGAGCGGAGGCGGTCCTCGCGGCTGATGTCGTAGCGGTTGAGGAACGTCCGATCGGTGACATAGCGGAGCGAGCCGGTCAGCGACCAGTTGGCGTCGAACTGGAACTTGCCGCTTGCCGACAGATAGCCCCGCAGCCGATTGCCGCTCGTCACCTGGTTGGGATCGGTGATCGAGGTGGTGCGGCTGACCGTCGCATAGGCCTGGATCTGATAGGCGCCCTTGGTGAGCAGCGCGCGATAGTCCGCCTCGATCATCGGCAGCACGGCGCTGTAGATATGGGGCGTGATCGTGATGTCGCGGTTATTGGCCAGCCGGAAATAATAGGGGATCTTGGCCTCGAACCCGTTGCGCCGATCATAGCCGACATCCGGAACGAGCAAACCCGACGCGCCCTCCTCGCCTATCGAGTGCTGGAGGCCGGGCAGGGGGATGAGCGCCAGGCCGAACAGGCGCACCTTGGCATTGGTGTAGCGGACACGCTTGCGCGCGCTGTCATAAACCACGCGGTCGGCCTGGATCTGCCAGGTCGGCTCCTTGGGGCAGCCGTGATCGTCCTCGACCCGGCAGGGCGAGTAGGCGGCATGATCGAGCACGTAGATGGCGCCATCGCGGCGGCCCTTTTCCGCGGCGAGGCGGCTGCCGTCCTGAGTCACCAGCAGCAGGTTCTCGACAATGCCATCGCGCAGATTTTCGCTGACCTCGACCTCGTCGACATAAGCCTGGTCGCCGCCGGTGCCGGCGATGCCGACATTGCCCTTCGCCGTCACGCGGCCGGTCTTGCGGTTCCACTGGACTTCGTCGGCGGTGAGCTTGTCGCCATTGCGGCTGACACGAACATTGCCCCTGGCGGTGACGATGTCGGCGTCCTGGTCATATTCGAGGCTGTCGGCTTCGAACGCGATGTCCTGCGCGGCGACGGGTTGCCCGGGCGGGGCGACATCGGCGGGCCGCTCTGCCTGCGCAGCTGCCGCATCCGCGCGCGTCAGCCATGAGCCGGCCAACAGCATCGCCAGCAGCCAGCGGCCCGCGGCGCCCGGCAGGCGGCGGCTGACTCCCCTGGTCCGATGCGGACGGCGGCCGGCGGAACGCAGGGCGGTCGCCAAGATCTCGTGTCTCCCTCAAGCTACCCAGACGACCGGGCGAGCAACATAGGTGGCCTATTGCACCGCGCATCGCGGATCGCAATCGTCTTGCCGCCGCTTCGCCGCTGGATACGCACCGATTGCCATGGCGTTCCATGGCTCCTAACTCTATTGGCCAGATCATTCCGGCCTGACCGGCCAAATGTCCAATACCAGCAGGAGCCCCCGTTCGATGCGGATCCTTTCCAGCGCCACGCGCCCCGCAGAGGCGCAGTGCCTCGTTTTCCTCTTCGCCAAGGACGCGGCGATCACGCCGCCCGTCACCGAGCAAGCCCTGGTGCGCGACGCCGCCGCTTCGGCGCGATTCGCCGGCGAGGCCGGGTCGACGCTCCCCCTCTATGTGAACGAGGGTGAGAAAGTGGTGCAGCTGCTGCTGGTCGGCACCGGCAGCAAGAGCGGCACCGACATGGAGAAAGCAGGCGCAGCGATCACCGCGCGCCTTCTAACGTCCGGCGTCGTCCATGTGGCTGTCGAAGGCGAAGGCCATGATGCCGAAGCGCTCTCCCACCTGGCGCTTGCCGCGCAGTTGCGCAGCTGGCGCATCGACACCTATCGCACCAAGCTGACCGAGAAGCAGAAGCCGAGCCTCGCCTCGGTGACGCTCGTGAGCGACGATGCGGCGCTTCCTGCCCTGCTCGCCGACAAGGACGCGCTGGCTCAAGGCATCATGTTCACCCGCGAGCTGGTCGCCGAGCCGGGCAACATCATCTATCCCGAGAGCTTCGTTGAGCGTTGCAAGAGCCTCGCCGAGATCGGCATTGAGGTCTCGGTGCTCGACGACAAGGACATGGCGGCGCTCGGCATGGGCGCCTTGCTCGGCGTCGCGCAGGGCTCCACTCGCCCGGCGCGCCTGCTCGCGCTGCGCTGGGACGGCACGGGCGGCAAACAGCTCAAGCCGCTCTGCTTCGTGGGCAAGGGCGTAACGTTCGACACCGGCGGCATTTCGCTCAAGCCCGGCCCCGGCATGGAAGACATGAAGTGGGACATGGGCGGTGCAGGCGCCGTCGTCGGCGTCATGAAGGCACTCGCGCTCCGGAAGGCCAACGCGCACGTCGTGGGCATTTGCGGCCTCGTCGAGAATATGCCCGATGGCGGCGCGATGCGGCCGGGCGATATCGTCACGACCATGTCCGGCCAGACGGTCGAGGTGCTCAACACCGACGCCGAAGGTCGTCTCGTGCTGTGCGACGCGGTCTGGTGGGCGCAGCAGACCTACCAGCCCGACACGTTGATCGACCTCGCGACGCTGACCGGCGCGATGATCATCAGCCTCGGCCACGAGCATGGCGGCCTGTTCTCGAACGATGACGAGCTGGCAGACCGGTTGCTTGAGGCGGGCAAGGCGAGCGGCGACAAGCTGTGGCGCTTCCCGGTCTCGGACGCCTATGACAAGCTCATCGACAGCCCGATCGCGGATATGAAGAATATCGGTCCGCGCTACGCCGGTTCGATCACGGCCGCGCAGTTCATCAAGCGCTTCATCAAGGATGGCGTCAAATGGGCGCATCTCGACATTGCCGGCATGGTCTGGGCCGACAAGCCCGGCCTTACCTGGGACAAGGGCGCGACCGGCTTTGGCGTGCGCGTCCTGGATGAGCTGGTGCGCCGGCACTATCAGGGATGATTGCGGCGCGCAGCACTGCTTTAACCCGGCTGTCGACAGCACCTGATATCGTCACCCCGGGCTCGACCCGGGGTCCCGCTTCCTTGCACCGCTTCATCGAGCAGCGGGACCCCGGCTCAAGGCCTGGGTGACGGCACGCGGAAGGCGCTTTATGTCCAGGTCCATGCAGGTCGACTTCTACCAGCTTTCACGCGATCCGGCCGAGGCGGTGCTTCCGGCCATCGCGAAGAAGGTGCTGGGGGACGGCGGGCGGCTGCTCGTCGTTTCGGACGATCCGGGCCAGCTCGAACGCATCTCGCGCGGCCTCTGGGAAGCAGGGCCGGAGACCTATCTCGCGCATGATCGCGCCGAGGGGCCGATGCCCGAGGTACAGCCGATCCTGCTGGCGCCGAACTGTGCCGCGGCGAACGGGGCGCGGATGATCGCGCTGGCGGACGGCCTGTGGCGGGATGAGGCGCTGGACTTCGAGCGGGCCTTCTATTTCTTCGACGACGCGACCATCGACGGCGCGCGGGCGAGTTGGCGAGCGCTGAGCAGGGCCGAGGGTGTGACGCCGCGCTTCTGGAAACAGGAAGGCGGGAAATGGCGGCAGGGGCCTTGAGATGGGGTTTGATGCTTATCGGTGCGCTAGCCTTGGGTGGGTGTATCGGCGCCTCGCGCTTGACGGACGCCGAGCGACAGCAAGAAGGATGCGACCTTCTTTTTCAGCAATTGGATTGGGTCGTTCGTAATCAGATCGCTTGGAACAAGGCCAATCCCACGAAGCCGATCCGTCAGCCTCATCTTGTCGATGATCGGCTTTTGCCGGAAGAAGGGGCTTCCTTGACGGGCGCTGCGGCTCAGACCGTTACGGGTCGCTGTCCGCGGCTTCGTCAACGATACGGCGAGGATGCAGTTCGCTTCCTGTCGCGCGACGGTGCAGGGCGATTTCCGCAGGAGTTTGGGGCAGGTTGGGTTACGCGCTGGAGTTTTCCTTCCATTAGTGCCGATGGCAGAACGGCTGTGCTTCGAGAAGACATGGTCACGGCCGATGGTTCTGCAGGCGGTGGACATCGCTACACTTTCGAGCGCGACGGTCTCGGAAAATGGCGCCAGACCAAGCACGAGCCCCTCTGGTTTTCTTGAGCGTCACACCGCGCTTCTGGAAGCAGGGTGGCGGCAGCGGACGTTGGCTCAATCCGGCGGCGGCGGGACGCTCGGGATATCCGGCTCGGGATTGTCATAATCCGGATGTGGCGGTTCGATTCCGGGCGGCTCGTTGAACGGCGTCTCAGCCGGCCCTGGCTCGGGAGGCAGTTCCGTCGGGGCGCCGGGGTTGATGGTATCGGGTGGGATGGGTTGCGTGGCCATGGTGGTTTCCAGCTAGGGGAGGTCGCTCCCTAACGCGTCCGAAGCGGCGACGTTCCGAGCTTGATCCTGCACCGCAACATCGCTAGAGGGCGCGCGACTTTCCATTCAGCGACAAATCTGGAGCCCTTCCCATGGCGGTGACCCGCACCTTCTCGATCATCAAGCCCGACGCCACGCGCCGCAACCTGACGGGCGCCGTCACCAAGATGCTGGAAGAGGCCGGCCTGCGCGTCGTCGCATCCAAGCGCATCCACATGACCAAGGAACAGGCCGAGGGCTTCTACGCGGTCCACAAGGAGCGTCCCTTCTTCGGCGAGCTGGTCAATTTCATGATCTCCGGCCCGGTCGTGGTGCAGGTGCTTGAGGGCGAGGACGCCGTGAAGCGCAACCGCGACATCATGGGCGCAACCAACCCCGCCAATGCCGAGCCCGGCACGATCCGCAAGGAGCTGGCCGAGAGCATCGAGGCGAACACGGTGCACGGCTCGGACAGCGACGAGAATGCCGCGATCGAGATCGCCTATTTCTTCAAGCCGGAAGAGATTGTCGGCTGATCTGCCGCGCCGCACGACATTGATTGAGGCCGCCGGATTGATCTGGCGGCCTTTTTCTTTGATGGTCGCCGCGCGGGTATGAAGCTGCTTCTGGGACTCTTGCTGTCGTTCTGCTGCGCCTCGGCCGTCTCGGCCGAGACATGGCATGTCGATTCCGAGCGCGGCGACGACGCGCGCAGCGGCCTTGCGCCCAATGAGGCATGGCGGAGCCTCGCGCGGTTGCATACGGCGGAGATCAAGCCTGGCGACACGATCCTGCTCATGTCGGGGTCGGTCTGGCGCGAGCCGCTGGTCATCGCGCGCTCGGGCAGCGCGGATGCGCCCATCACCGTCGCGCGGGGTGGGAAGGGTGCCTGGCCAAGGATCGATGCTGGCGGGGTCGCCGAAAATGCAGTCGAGATCCGCAATGCCGACAATGTGGTTATCAGCGGGATCGAGATTACCAACAAGGGCGAGGGGACCGCGCTGCGGCGCGGCGTGTTCGTCAACGAAGTGGACTTCGGCGTCGCGAGCAACATCGTGTTGCGCGATCTCTACATTCACGATGTGACGGGCACGAACGCGCGCAAGGACAATGGCGGGATCGTGTTCTCCGCGCTCGGACCCAATGTGCCGACGCGCTTCGAGGGCATCACCATCGAGCGCAACATCGTCTGGCGGGTCGACCGCTCGGGCATTGCCGGGATCAGCGACCAGGTGAGCGTGGCACGCTGGTTTCCGAGCCGGTTCGTGGTGATCCGCGACAATGTGCTGGAGGATATCGGCGGGGACGGCATCGTCCCGCGCGGCACTGACGGCGCGCTCATCGAGCATAATATCGTCCGGCATGCCGCGATGCGCGCGGGCGACTATAGCGCGGGCGTCTGGCAGTGGAGCACCGACAACAGCCTGATCCAGCTGAACGAGGCTGCCTTCACCCATGGGATCCTGGATGGGCAGGGCTTCGATTCGGACTATAATTCGCGGCGCACGACCCTCGTCTATAATTTCAGCCACGATAATGAGGGCGGCTTCCTGCTGCTGTGTACGCCGGTCAAGCGCGACCCGGCGGACAATATCGGCAATGACGGGACGGTGGTCCGGCTGAACGTCAGTTACAATGATCACGAGCGCATCTTCCAGATCGCCGGCGGATCGAAGGCGCTGATCGAGCGCAATGTGATCCACGCGCCCGAGGGTGAAGTGCAGATGGTCGCCGCAACCTGGTGGGACGGCTGGTCGCAGGGGATCGAGTTTCGCAACAACTGGCTGGGGACGCGCGGCACCGCACGTTATGGCTATGAGACGGGCCGGTCGAACGGGCATTACATCCTTGGCGACGGGTTTCCGCCGCCTCTGGACCTGCGCTTTTCCGGCAATGTCTATGCAGGCGGCCATGCCAGTATCCCGCAGGATAGCGAACCGACGCTGCGCGAGGAGCGGGTGGCACGCGAAAAGGCGTGGGACGTCCCGGTCTTCGATCCGTCCAGGCCGGATGAATTGCCGGACTTCCTGACGCGGCATCGCGACTGGATGATGGACATGCTGCGGCGTGAAATCGGGCACCGGCCAGTGCTGGAACTGCCCAAGCTCATGTATCCCGAGGACTGGCGACGGCGCTGAGAGCGGCGAACCGACAAGATGAAGGGCCGTCGGAATGTTCCGGCGGCCCTAATCCTTTTGCGGGAGCGTGTGGGGCGGGCTGTGTGGGCCCAGGTCATCGCCGGGTCGCGTGGGGGAGATGGGCACGCGACCCGACGGACGGTTACGCAACAAGGTCCTGGCTCGCTGCGGCGGGTGCGGCGTTGATCGCGGGGCCGACGGCGGAGAGCAGGAAGGTGGTGCTGAACGCGATCGCGAAGAAAGCCGCCAGCAGGCTGTTCGTGAGGGTCTTGGTGGTCATGGTCATGTCTTGGTCCTTGGCCTTTACTTGAGTGATCCGCCACCATGGCGGGATTGCCGGGGTGGGTTGACGGACCTTTCGCACGGACCGTGCCAATTTCAGGATTTGACGGATTTCGGGGATATTTTCGCGATCGAGCCGCAAAATGGCCGCTACGGAAACCAAGTGAATTGGTATATTTCGCCAACCATTATGCATTCAGTTAGTGTAAATTCACACTGTCCTACATGCGATCCACCATGTCAGGCCATGCGGATGTCGTTCCTGGCTCACCATATGTGCAGGCGCCCCGCGCAGGCCCTTCTTGCAGTGGCTCTGCGAACGCTCGCGGCCGGGAAGGCGTCTTTTTTCGGTCTATGGGCGCAACCTTCGCAACCTTCGGGGCGGCCCGCCCCTGTGCCGCTCAGCCTTCGCCGCGCGCCCGTTCGTGATGACGGATCACTTCATCGATGATGAAGCGCAGGAACTTCTCGGTGAAGTCAGGATCGAGATTGGCGTCGGTCGCGAGCTGGCGCAGCCGCGCGATCTGGCGCTCCTCGCGGCCCGGATCGGCGGGCGGCAGCGCATGGCTCGCCTTGAACTCGCCGACAGCCTGGGTGATCTTGAAGCGCTCGGCCAGCATGAACACGAGGGCGGCGTCGATATTGTCGATACTCTCACGATATCTGGCGAGCGTGTCGTCCATGCGGGCCCCTTCATCCTGAACGCTGCGCTTCTCGCCGCACCGATGAAACATGGCAAGCCAAATTGCTTGCCAAAGGCGCATCCGCCCGCCAAGGCACCCGGAACATGACCGCTACGATCCATCGCCTTGCGCGCACGGGCGCGCCGTCGCTCCAGCCCATGATGAACCTCGTCGCCGAGGACATGAACGCGGTCAATTCCGTCATTCTCGCGCGCATGCAGTCGCGCATCCCGCTCATCCCGGAACTGGCCGGTCACCTGATCGCGGGCGGCGGCAAGCGCCTGCGCCCGATGCTGACGCTCGCTGCGGCGCGGCTGCTCGATTATGCCGGGACGCGCCACCACAAGCTCGCGGCGGCGGTCGAGTTCATCCACACCGCGACCCTGCTGCACGACGACGTGGTCGATGGCAGTGCCATGCGCCGCGGCAAGCAGACGGCGAACCTCATCTGGGGTAATAATGCCTCCGTGCTGGTCGGCGACTTCCTGTTCAGCCGATCCTTCGAGCTGATGGTCGAGGATGGTTCGCTCAAGGTGCTCAAGATCCTCAGTCATGCCTCGGCGGTTATCGCGGAGGGCGAGGTCAACCAACTCACCGCCCAGCGCCGCATTGAGACCGACGAGGACCAGTATCTCGACATTATCGGCGCCAAGACCGCTGCGCTCTTCGCCGCCGCGAGCCGTATCTCGGCTGTTGTTGCCGAACGGCCCGAGGCGGAGGAACTGGCGCTCGACGCCTATGGCCGCAATCTGGGCATTGCCTTCCAGCTGGTCGACGATGCGATCGACTATGTCTCGGATGGCGCCACGATGGGCAAGGACACCGGTGACGACTTCCGCGACGGCAAGATCACGCTGCCGGTCATCCTCGCCTATGCGCGGGGCTCGGAAGCGGACCGGAAGTTCTGGAAGGATGCGATGAGCGGCCTGCATGGCGAGGACGCCGATCTCGGCCACGCGCAGGCGCTGCTGCGCCAGAGCCAGGCGATCGACGACACACTGGCGCGCGCCCGCCACTATGGCCAGCGCGCCATCGATGCGATCGGCATTTTCGCCAATGGCGCGGCCAAGGACGCGCTGGTCGAGGCGGTCGAGTTCGCGGTAGCAAGGGCTTATTGAGCCTTCGCAAGCTTCGTTCCAGCCTGTATCTGGGCGCCATGCCCAAGATGCAATCTCATGCCAGTGCCGATGCGTTCGTCGAAGCGCAGACCGGTTGGCGACGCCCGCTGGTCGAAGCGCTGCGGGGAGCCGTGCTCGCTGCAGCGCCGTTCGGCGAGAGCATCAAATGGGGCAATCTCGTTTTCGCTTCGAATGGCCTCTGCGTCCTGATCCATGTCGAGGACCATCGCGTCCTGCTGGGCTTCTGGCGCGGCAAGCGGCTGCGCGAGATGGAGCCGCAGATCAGGGCGAGCGGCAAATATGAGCTGGGGAACTGGGCCTTCGTCGAGGGCGATCCGGTCGATGCGGCCCATGTGACCGCGCTGGCGGCGCATGCGGCGGCGCTCAATGCGGAATTGGGCGATCCCACGGCGGTTCGTTGAGGAGAGTTTCATGAGCAGTTTGGACGCATTTCCAATAACGCGCCTCTGGCCCGCGCAGCATCCCGACCGTATCCAGCTCTACGGGCTGCCGACGCCGAATGGCGCCAAAGTCTCGATGGCGTTGGAGGAACTCGGCCTGCCTTACGAGCCGCATCTCGTCGATATCATGAAGGACGAGAACAAGGCGCCGGACTATGTCGCGCTCAATCCGAATGGGAAGATCCCCTGCCTTCTCGATCCCGATGGCCCGGACGGGAGGCCGCTCTTCCTCGTCGAATCGAACAATATCCTGCTCTATCTCGCCGAGAAGACGGGCAGGCTCATCCCGGCGGACACCGCAGGGCGGCTGGAGGCGCGCAGTTGGCTCTTCTTCCAGGCGGCCCATATCGGCCCGATGTTCGGCCAGATCGGCTTCTTCAACAAGTTCGCGGGCAAGGCGATCGAGGACAAGAGGCCGCTTGAGCGCTACGTCGCCGAGTCCAAACGCCTGCTCAAGGTGCTGGATGAGCGGCTGGCCGGTCGGGCATGGCTGCTCGGCGATGATTTCAGCATTGTCGACATCGCCCATCTGGGCTGGGTGCGAAATCTCATCACCTTCTACGAGGCCGCCGAGTTGGTTGATTTCGAAAGCTACAAACAGGTGAAGCGCTGGCTGGAGGCGGGCCTAGCGCGCCCAGCCGTGCAGCGCGGCCTCAAAATTCCGGCGCGGCCGGCATGAGCCAGGCGGAATCCTACGCGCGCTTCAAGGCGCTGCACGAGCGGCCTGGCATATTCGTCATGCCCAATGTCTGGGACGCAGCCTCTGCGGCGCTGCTGGCGCGCGAAGGGTTCGAGGCGATTGCGTCCTCGTCCATCGCCATCGCCTTCATGCTCGGCAAGCGCGACGGCGCGCATGACATGAGCCGCGAGGAAGCGGTAAGCAATGCCGGACTACTGGCACGGGTGAGCGGCCTGCCAGTGAATGGCGACCTGGAGGACGGCTTCGGCACGGCACCGGAGGATTGCGTTGCGACGGTCGAGGCAGCGATCGCCGCTGGACTTGCCGGACTCGGCATCGAGGACACCACCGCCGACCCGGCCAAGCCGATCCACGATTTCGATGCGGCGGTCGCGCGTATCGCGGCGGCTGCGAAGGTCGCCAAGGGCCGCATCGTCCTGACGGGCCGCACCGATCTCTTCCTGCATGGGCAGGGCGATCTCGAGGAAGCGATCCGGCGCCTGACTGCCTTCGCGGAGGCCGGCGCGGATGTTCTCTATGCGCCGGGCTTGCCGACGCTGGATGCGATCAAGGCGGTCGTGCGGGCTGTTTCGCCGTTGCCGGTCAATGTCGTGATGGGACCGAGCGACGGGCTTGTGCCGGTCTCCGTGCTGGAAGAGGCGGGCGTCAAGCGCCTCAGCCTCGGCGGTACATTGCAGCGCAGGGCCTATGATGGGCTGATCGAGGCGGCGCGCTCGCTCAAGGCGGGCGATGTGGCAGGAACGCGCCCGACGCTGACGTCGAAAGAGATTGCCGCGCTGCTATCGTGACCGCGCTTCCGATTCACGCTGTCCTTCCCGACCTGCTCGCTGCCCTGCGCAATGGCCCGAACGCCGTGCTGGTTGCGCCCCCGGGAGCGGGCAAGACGACATGCGTGGCGCCGGCCCTGCTGGGCGAGGACTGGTGCACGGGGCAGGTGTGGCTGCTTTCCCCTCGCAGGCTGGCCGCGCGCGCGGCTGCCGAGCGCATGGCCGAACTGGCGGGTCAGAAACCGGGCGAGACGATCGGTTATGCCACGCGGCTCGAAAGCCGGGTGAGCGCGAAAACGCGCATCCTGGTCGTCACGGAGGGTATTTTCCGTCGCCGGATCCAGTCTGACCCGGAACTGGCGGGGGTCTCGGCGGTGCTGTTCGACGAGGTGCATGAGCGCAACCTGGAGGGCGATTTCGGCCTCGCGCTGGCGCTCGATGCGCAATCGGGGCTGCGCGAGGATATCCGCCTGGTGGCTATGTCGGCGACGCTCGATGGGGCGCGCTTTGCTGCGCTCATGAATGGTGCGCGGGTGATCGAGAGCGAGGGGCGCAGTTATCCGATCGACCTGCGACATATCGGTCGCGCCGCGAACGACCGGATCGAGGATGCGATGGCGGCTGCGATCCGACGCGCGCTGAGCGAAGAGACCGAGGGCGACCTGCTTGCGTTCCTGCCGGGTGTCGGCGAGATCGAGCGGACGGCCGAGCGGTTGAGCCTTCCGGTCGGCGTGATGTTGCACAAGCTCCACGGTTCGCTTGAGCCCGGCGACCAACGCGCGGCGCTTCGGCCCGGCGCACCCGGCACGCGCAAGGTCATCCTTGCAACGAGCATTGCCGAGACCAGCCTGACCATCGACGGCGTGCGGATCGTCGTCGATTCAGGGCTGGCGCGCCGACCACGCCATGACCTCGCGGCGGGCGTCACGCGCCTTGTCACCGAGCGGGCGAGCCAGGCAGCCGTGACGCAGCGCGCCGGCCGCGCCGGGCGTCAATCGCCCGGCGTCGCCTATCGCCTGTGGGAAGCCGCTGCGACCGCCGGTCTACCACCGTTTGACCCGCCGGAAATCCTTGAGAGCGACCTGACGGGATTGCTACTCGATTGCGCGGTCTGGGGCGTGACGGATCCGGCGCGGCTGCAATGGCTTGACGCACCGCCCGCTGCGTCGGTGAGCGAGGCGCGGCGGCGGCTCATCGCCATCGGTGCGCTTGGCGAGGAGGGCAGGGCGACCGCGCACGGCCGTGCCGTTGCGGAGCTGCCGCTGGATCCGCGCCTGGCGCATATGCTGTTGCTGTCGGCGGAGGCCGGCGAGGCGGGGGTCGCGGCTGACGCGGCCGTGCTGTTGACCGAGCGGGGCCTTGGCGGTCCATCGGCGGACCTGCATCGCCGCCACCAGAACTGGCAGCGCGAGCGCGGGCCGCGCGCAGAGGGTGCGCGCGGGCTGGCGAAGCGCTGGCTGGCGCTCGTGAAGGGCCGGGCGGGCGGCGAGACGGGGGAGGCGGCTATCGCGCGCTGCCTGATCCGCGCCTATCCGGACCGCATTTCCCGACGGCGTGATGCGTCCGGAGAAAACTGGATCAGCGCCGCTGGGCGCGCCTTCCGGCTTGATGGGGCCGATCCGCTGGCCCGCGCCGAATGGCTCGCGGTTGGTGAAATCCAGGGCAGCGCGGCGGGCGCGCGGATCCTTTCGGCGGTGGCGTGCGACGAGAGTGCCGTCATGGCTGCTGCTGCCGACCGCATCGCCGAGCGCAAGCTGGTGCGCTGGCGCAAGGATCTCGGCGGGATCGAGGCGTTGCGCGAGCGGACGCTGGGGGCCATCCGCCTATCCTCCGGCACCGACGACAAGCCCGAACGCGCGGGAATCGTCGCGGCGCTGGCCAGCGCGCTGCGCAGCGAGGGCCTGGGCCTGCTGCCGTGGGGCAAGGCGGCCGAGGCTCTGCGGACCCGCGCGGATTTTGCCGGCGAAGGTGAGGCCATTGGCGACGCGGCGCTGCTCGCCGATGCCGAGGAATGGCTGGAGCAATTGCTGCCCGAGGGCGGGCGGCGTCTTTCGGCGATCGATCCCGGTGCGCTGCACGGCCTGCTTACGGGGCGGCTCGGCTGGGACGCCGCCAAACGGATCGACGCGCTCGCGCCCGCGGAATTCAGCAGCCCTGCCGGCAGCACTCATCCCATCGACTATGCGGCGCCCGCCGGGCCGACGGTGGAACTGCGGGTGCAGGCACTGTTCGGCCTGGCCGAGCATCCGACGGTGGGCTCCAAGCGCATCCCGCTCGTGCTGTCGCTGACCTCGCCCGCCGGCCGCCCGATCCAGACCACGCGCGACCTGCCCGCTTTCTGGAAAGGCAGCTGGGCCGATGTCGCCAAGGAAATGCGCGGCCGCTATCCCAAGCATCCTTGGCCCGACGATCCGGCTGATGCGAATCCGACCCTGCGGACCAAGAACGCGGATGCGCGGCGATGACTCCCGAGATTTTCCTTGTTCTAGTGGTGCTTGCCAGCATTGGCGTCCAGCTGGCCCGGAGACATCGTGGGCGCCAGCGCCTCAAGCCTGTCACGGACGGACCCGAAGACGAGCCCTATCGGATCTTCACGACTGAATATGATTGGACTGGAAAGGCGGAGGATCTGGCCTCGCTATTATCGACCCAGCATCCGGATTTCGAGCGTGAATGGACGGATCGTGCTGGTGATGGATGGCGTGCGGCGCTTGCCTTGGCCGCGGTGCGCATGCCCCACGATGCCGTTCGCCAGGCATTGATCGCGGAGACACGCTTACGCCTGCAGCCGCTTGGGGGCTCGTCGGTGGCGCTGAGTCTTCTCCTCGATCAATCGGGATCGATGAAGGGCGAGCCCATGGCGGCGACCCGGGTCGCGCTCGATGTCGCCATGGATGCACTTGCCATGCCTGGTTTGACGACTGAGCTGCTGGGTTATTCGACGGTGGGCTGGCAAGGCGGCAAGCCGCGGCAACGCTGGATCGAAAAGGGCAGGCCGCCGAGACCCGGGCGCCTGTGCGCGCTCCAGCACGTCATCTACAAAGCTGGCGCCGATGACGGCTGGAGCGAGGACTCGAAGCGCTGGATGATGCATCCCGATCTCCTGCGCGAAAATATCGACGGCGAGGCGCTTCGCTGGGCGGCATCGCGACTTCGGACAAGCCCGGCGAAGATAAAGGCGCTGGTAGTGGTTTCGGACGGAGCGCCGGTGGATGATGCGACGCTGCTCGCTAATGGTCCCCGCTATCTGGAACGGGATATCCTGCGGGTTATCGGTGAGATCGAAAACGTCGGCGACATTAGGTTGGGTGCGGTCGGTGTTGGCTTTGCTGTGGCCCGTTACTATCGCCTGTCCGCTTGGTCCGGCATCGATGGCCTGACCACGACGCTGCTTGATCACATCGCGACGGTCCTATCGAGAGACTCGCCCGCAAAATCTTGACAGACTCAGGCGTCTTGGGCGACGGCATTTCTATCCAACAGAGGGTTCATCCATGACCGCGCGCATCTACCAGATTCCCAAGAACGCCCTGCAGTCGGGCAAGGCGCGCACGGGCACCTGGATGCTTGAATTTGCGCCGGCGGAAGCGAAGAAGCCCGATCCGATGACGGGCTGGGCTGGCTCGGGCGATACCAAGGAGCAGGTGAAGCTGAGCTTTGCCGATGCGGATGCGGCTTGCGCCTATTGCGAGCGCTACGGCATTTCATACAATGTTGTGAAAACACCGCCCAAGACCCTGAAGATCCAGGCTTACGCGGATAATTTCCGCTAAAAGTCGCCCACCACGTCGAGCATCCTGGTGAGCTTGCGCGGCGCGGTCGCGCGCCAGCTCTTGCCGAGCCAGTCGGCGATGCCGTCCCAGTCCGTGTCGCCAAGATCGAGGCGAATGCCGATCCAGCCGTCGCCGAAATAGGCTGGGCGGTAATAGCGCTCGGCGTCGCTTTCGATGAGGAATTCCTGCTCCTCGGCGCCGCTGATCTTGACCAGCAGCGCAATCTTGCCGTCGCCATGATGGTCGAGGCTGACATAGGCGAACTTCTTGCCGCCCTTGATGCCGAAGCAGGGCATGCCGTGCGAGAGCACTTCGTCGGTTTCCGGCAGGGCCAGCGCGCGTTCGCGCACTTGCGCGGCGAGCCAGTCCGGATCGCGCTCGCGCATCACATAATCGGCGAGGCAGCGGGCGTAGAGCTGGTACTCCGCATAAAGCACGCGCTGGGCGAGGCTGTCCGCCGTGTCGCCTGGCAGGATCGCAACGGGAATCTGACCGAGGATGGGACCATCATCCAGCTCGGCGGTGACGAGATGGACGGTGCAGCCGCCATGCGTTTCCTTGTCGTCGAGCGCCCGCTGGTGCGTCTCGAGGCCGCGATATTTGGGCAAGAGCGAGGGGTGGGTGTTGAGCATCCGGCGCTCCCAGCGCGACACGAAGTCGGGCGTGAGGATGCGCATATAGCCGCAGAGCGCGACATAGTCGGCACGGGATTGGGCGAGTGCTTCGAGCATGATCGCTTCATGCGCCTCGCGGCTCAGGCCCTTGTGGCTATGCGCGAAGGTTGGGATTCCCTCGGCGGCGGCGACCGCAAGGCCGCGCGCCTCGGGCTTGTTGGAGGCGACCAGCACGATCTCATAGGGGCAATCGGGCATGCGGGACGCGTAGAGCAGGGAGGCCATGGTCGTGCCGGTGCCCGAGAGCATGACGGCGACCCGAGCCTTAGCCATGGTGCGTGGCGCTCCACTTGGCCTTCGCGCTCCACGTCTCCGCTGAGCCCGAGACCGTGCAGCCCTTCGCGCCGGCCCTGATCTCGCCGATGCGACTCACCGCCTCGCCGGCCTCGGACAGGGCGTCGGTGACCGTCAGGATATCCTCCGGCGCGACGACGATCGCCATGCCGACGCCGCAGTTGAAGGTGCGCGCCATTTCGCCTGGCTCGATATTCCCCTGCGCCTGCAGGAAGGCCATGAGGCGCGGCTGTGCCCAGAGATCGGCGTCGAGATAGGCGTGGAGGTTAGCAGGCAGGACACGCGGGATATTCTCGAGCAGCCCGCCGCCGGTGATGTGGGCCATGGCGTGGATCTTGCCGGCGCGGACCAGCGGCAGGAGTTGCTTCACGTAGATGCGGGTCGGCGCCATCAGCGCGTCGATGAGCAGCACGTCCTGGTCGAACAGGGCAGGGCGATCGAGCTTCCAGCCCTTGTCCGTGGCGAGGCGGCGGACCAGCGAATAGCCGTTGGAATGGATGCCGGAGGAAGCAAGGCCGAGGATGACGTCGCCCTCGGCGACCTTGTCGGCGGTCAGGACCTGGTCGCGCTCGACAGCACCGACGCAAAAGCCGGCGAGATCATAGTCGCCATCGCCATACATGCCGGGCATTTCTGCGGTTTCGCCGCCGATCAGGGCACAACCCGCCTGCTTGCAGCCCTCAGCGATACCGGCGATCACGCGCTCGGCGACGCCATTGTCGAGGCGGCCGGTGGCGAAATAATCGAGGAAGAAAAGCGGTTCGGCGCCCTGCACGATGAGATCGTTGGCGCACATGGCGACGAGGTCGATGCCGACCGTGTCATGCTTGCCGCTGTCTATGGCGAGCTTGAGCTTCGTGCCGACGCCGTCATTGGCCGCGACCAGCAGAGGGTCGGTGAAGCCCGCGGCCTTTAAATCGAAGAAGCCACCGAATCCGCCGAGATCGGCATCGGCGCCCGGCCGGCGCGTGGCCTTGGCGAGCGGCGCGATGGCGCGGACCAGGGCGTTTCCGGCCGCAATGTCGACGCCCGCTTGGGCATAGGTATAGGCTGCGGACTGTTCTTTGCTGTCGGTCATGCCAGCGCCTTACCAAATCGCGCTTGGTTTTCCAGAGCAATGCCGCCAAAAGGGCGCCGTGACGCTCACACGCCCCAAATTGCGCCCCATTCACCTGCTCGTCGCCCTGGCTTTCCTGGCCTTCGGCGCCGTGCTTATCGCGCAGATCGAAGGTGAGCGCGGCGCGCAGGCAATCGCCTCCAGCGGCGATTTCGAGGTCACCGACATCAAGGTCGACATTTACGGACCGGACGCCAACACGGCGCGCCAGTCGGGCTGGAAACTGGCCCAGCGGCTCGCCTGGAAACAGCTCTGGAAGCGGACGCATGGCGGCGAGGGCCCGAACTTTAGCGACAATGTGCTCGATGGACTCGTCTCGGGCATCGAGGTTCAGCAGGAGCAGATCGGTCCGAAGCGCTACATTGCCACGCTCGCGGTCTTGTTCGATCGTGCACGTGCCGGGCAGGCGCTTGGCGTCTCGGGCCAGGTCATGCGCTCGCCGCCGCTGCTCGTCATCCCGCTGCTGACCGACGGCGGCGTCGCTACCGTATTCGAGACCACGACGGAATGGCAGAAAGCCTGGGCGATCTTTCGTGCGGGCGAAAGCGCGATCGACTATGTCCGTCCGACCGGCGACGGGCCGGACGCGCTGCTGCTCAACGCCAACCAGATCAATCGCCACGGCCGCAGCTGGTGGCGCGTTCTGCTCGATCAATATGGGGCGGCGGACGTCATCATGCCGCTCGCCCGGCTGGAGCGGAGCTGGCCCGGCGGGCCGATCACAGGGCATTTTGCCGCGCGCTATGGCCCAGACAATCGCCTGATCGGTACGTTCGACCTGCGCGCGACCGGGCCGGACCAGTTGCCCGAAATGTTCAAACAGGCGGTCGCGAAGATGGACGGGCTCTACACGCAGGCACTGAACATCGGCCTGCTTCGGCCCGATCCCTCTCTGATCATCGAGGAGCCGCTCAACGCCGCCGTGCTGGGCAATGTGAGCGAGCTTGAGTCGGTCCTGCGCGCCTTGCCGAGCGAGGGCGGCGCGGTGGCGCCTGCGGCCGGTTCGGTCACCGTCCAGTTCGACACGCCGACCGCCGACTCGGTGAGCGCCACGGAACGCGCCGTGCGCGGCGTGCCGGGTGTGCGCTCCGTCGTAACTACCAGCCTCGCGCTTGGCGGAACCTCGGTCATGCAGGTCGCGTTCGATGGCGCGCCGGACCAGCTGCGTGCCGCTCTCGAAAGCCGTGGCCTCAGTGTCAGCGGGTCCGGCTCGGCCTTGCGCATCGTCCGCCGCGGAGGCGGGGGAGATTCGCAATGAGCCAGCTCCCGCTACCGATCGACTGGTCGGAGCGCGGCGACATTGGCACGCTGCTCGTGACTGCCGCCAATACCGATGCCATATCCCTGTTGCGCAACTGGCCGCGCTGGCCTTCACCCGCCACGCTGTTGGTCGGCCCGCCCAAATCGGGCCGCTCGCTGATCGGCAGGCTTTTTGTGGCTGAAAGCGGCGGCGCGCTTCTCGACGATGCGGACAAGGCCGATGAGACACAGCTCTTCAACCTCTGGAATGCAGCACGGGACAGCGGCCGGACGCTGCTCCTGATTGCGCGTGAAGCGCCGCCGCTCTGGGCAGTCAGCCTGCCGGACTTGCGTACGCGCCTCGCCACCGCTGCCGTTGCCCGTATTGCCGAGCCGGACGAGAGCGTGATTGCCGCGCTCATCGCCCACGGGTTGGAGCGTGCGGGATCGGCGTTCGCGCCGGGCCTGCCTGAATTTATCGCTCGTCGTGTCACACGCTGCTATGAAACGGCAGATAGGGTGGTGAATGCGCTCAATGCCGAATCGCTGGCATCGGTGCGTAAGCTGACGGTGGCGTCGGTGCGCGATGTGCTTGGAAATGCCAGGCTGCTGCCGTCCGACCTGGCCGTTGACGGGGATGAGAGCGAAGGAGCGGGGACAGGTGGCTGAGGCCGATCCCAGTGCGACGATTGCGAGCGCGGAGTCGCGCTATTTCAATCGCGAGCTGTCATGGCTCAATTTCAACCAGCGCGTGCTGGAAGAGGCGAGCAATGCTGCCCATCCGCTGCTGGAGCGCCTGCGCTTCCTGTCCATTTCCGGCAACAATCTCGACGAATTCTTCATGGTCCGCGTCGCGGGCCTCAAGGGCCAGCAACTTGAAGGCGTGGATCTGCGCTCGGTCGACGGGCTGACCCCGGCCGAGCAGCTCGAGGCCATTGCCGAGCGCGTCAATGACCTCATGGCCGAGCAGCAGCGCGTCTGGCACGAGCTGCGGGACCAGTTGCGCAAGGCATCGATCGGCGTCCTGGACATGGAAGCGGTCGACGCCCGCACCGAGAAATGGCTGCAGGCGCACTTCCTGGAGCAGGTCTTTCCGGTCATCACGCCGCAGGCACTCGATCCGGCCCACCCCTTTCCGTTCATTCCGAACAAGGGGCTTAGCCTGTTCTTCGACCTAGTGCGCCAGTCCGACAACGAAGTCGTGCAGGAGCTGGTCATCCTGCCCGGCACGCTGCCGCGCTTCATCCGCGTTCCGGGCAAGGTCGCGCGCTACATATCGATCGAAACTTTGGTCCGGCGCTACTCGCACCTGCTCTTCCCGGGCTTCGTCGTGCGGGACAGTGGCCTCTTCCGTATCCTGCGCGACAGCGACATCGAAATCGAAGAGGAGGCCGAGGATCTCGTCCGCTATTATCGCAGCGCCATCAAGCAGCGCCGCCGCGGCCGAATCATCCGGCTCGAGATGGAGATTCGCGTCGCCGAGCCGGTCGAAGCGATGCTCCAGTCGCTGATGCAGGGACATGACGCGATCACTGTCGATATCGACGGATTCATGGGGATCAGCGACCTCGCCGAGATCGTGGAAGAGGATCGGCCCGACCTCAAGTTCACGGCCTTCGTGCCGCGCTTGCCTGAGCGCAGCCGCGAATATGGCGGCGATTGCTTCGCGGCGATCAAGGCCAAGGACATCGTCATCCACCATCCCTATGAAAGCTTTGACGTCGTCATAGCTTTCCTCAAGCAGGCGGCTGCCGACCCGGATGTGGTGGCGATCAAACAGACGCTCTATCGCGCAGGTAAGCAGTCCGCGATCATCCGCGCACTGATCGATGCGGCGGAGGCGGGCAAGTCGGTCACCGCCGTGGTGGAACTCAAGGCCCGGTTCGACGAGGAGCAGAACCTGCTCTGGGCGAGCCAGCTTGAGCGCGCCGGCGTGCAGGTCGTCTATGGCTTCGTCGACTGGAAGACGCATGCCAAGATCTCGATGGTGGTGCGGCGCGAGGGCGGGATGTTCCGGACATACTGCCATTTCGGCACGGGCAACTATCACCCGATCACGGCGCGGATCTACACGGATTTGAGCTATTTTACCGCCGATCCGCGCGCCGGGCGCGATGCGGCGCAAGTGTTCAATTACATTACCGGTTATGTCGAGCCCCGGCATATGGAGCTGCTGACCATGTCGCCGCTCTCGCTGCGCCAGAAGCTGGTGGATTTGATCGACGCCGAGATCGAGCATGCACGCGCAGGCCGTCCGGCGGCGGTCTGGGCCAAGATGAACAGCCTGGTCGATCCTGCGATTATCGAGAAGCTCTACGCGGCAAGCAATGCCGGCGTGGAGATCGATCTCGTCGTGCGCGGCATCTGCTGCCTGCGGCCGAACGTGCCCGGCATGTCGGACCATATCCGCGTCAAGTCGATTGTCGGCCGGTTCCTGGAGCATAGCCGTATCTGGGCCTTCGGCAATGGCGAAGCACTGCCCAACAATCGGGCCAAGGTCTTCATCAGCTCAGCCGACTGGATGCCGCGAAATTTCGACCGGCGCGTCGAATATATGCTGCCGATCGAGACGCCGACGGTGCACGATCAGGTGCTCGACCAGGTGCTGCTCGCCAACCTGCTCGATAATGAGCAGAGCTGGTTGCTTGGCCCGGACGGGCGCTATACCCGCCTCAAGACCAAGGATAAGCCGTTTAACCTCCACAAATATTTCATGACTAACCCCTCGTTGTCCGGTCGCGGCGCAGCCCTCAAAACGAGCGACGCCGTGCCCAAGCTGAGCTTGCGTGAACGGCCCTGAAGGGCCATTGAGGCGCCATGACTCTGCTCGACCGCATTGCGCCGCAAGGTCGGCCGCAGGCACGCGCGGCCAATCAGAGCCGCCGCACAGCCATTATCGACATCGGCTCGAACAGCATCCGCCTTGTCGTCTATGATGGGCCGCAACGCCTGCCCTTCACGCTGTTCAACGAGAAGATCATGGCCGGTCTTGGGGCACAGCTTTCGAGCAGCGGCCGTATCGGCAGCGAAGCGATGGAGCGCGCACTGGTCGCGCTGGAGCGTTTCGAGCGGCTTTGCGCGGATATGGCGGTCGAGGAGATACGCTGCGTGGCCACCGCGGCTGTGCGCGACGCCGCCAACGGCGCGGAACTGATCGAGCGGGCGGCTCAATCGGGGCTCGACGTGCAGCTCCTTGCCGGCGAGGAAGAGGGCGTCGCTTCGGCCCATGGGCTCCTGTCGGGTATGCCCGATGCGGACGGCATCATGGGCGATCTGGGTGGCGGCAGTCTCGAACTGGTGCGCGTGCGTGGCGGTAAGGTCGAGCGATCGGCGTCGCTCCCGCTCGGCGTGCTGCGCGTCGCCGAGATTCGCAAGAAGGGGAAGGGTGCGCTGTCCCGCCGCCTTGATGCCCTCCTCAAGGAGCATGGTTTCGCCGACATCGAAACGGGCCTGCCTTTCTATATGATCGGCGGGAGTTGGCGAGCGCTCGCGCGGCTCGACATGAGTCTGACGCGCTATCCGCTGCCCATCATCCACCACTATGAGATGGCACCGGCGCGGGCGATAACGCTGCAACGCTGGATCGACCGTGGCGGCAAGGAAACAGGGAAGACCGGGGCCAAGTCGACGCCGGCGCTCAGCGGCGCACGCGCTCCGACGCTGCCGGATGCCGCGCATCTGCTGACGGCGGTCGTGGCGCGGCTCAAATCGTCGCACCTGACGGTGTCCGCGTTCGGCCTACGCGAGGGACTGCTGTTCCAGGCGCTGCCCGAGGCCGTGCGCGAGGAAGACCCGCTACTCGTCTCGGCACGTGCGGAGGGCGATGCGCAAGGGCGGTTCGTCGGGCATGGCGATCATATCGACCGCTGGATCGCGCCACTCTTCACGGCCGACGCGCATAAATGGCGGCGCATCCGACACGCAGCCTGCCTGCTCGCCGATGTGGGCTGGCGCGCCAATCCGGAATTTCGCGCCGAGCGCGGCCTCGAGGTCGCGCTGCACGGCAATTGGGTCGGCATCACGGCGGAGGAACGCGCCGTGCTGGCGCAGGCACTGCATGCCAATTTCGGCGGCGGCATCTCGCTTGCGCCGGGTCTCGACGCGCTTGCCAGTGAAGACCTGCTCAAGCGCGCTACCCAATGGGGCCTCGCGATCCGCCTCTGCCAGCGCCTTTCCGGCGGCGCCGAAGCTCCGCTCGAAGGCTCGCTCCTGTCAGTCGCCCACGGCACGATCGTCCTGCGCCTTGAGCCTGATTTCGCGGTGCTCGCGGGCGAAACCGTCAGCCGCCGTTTGCGCCAGCTTGGCCAGGCGATGGACATGGGCTTCATTCTCGACTGCTGACCATGACGAGGAAGGCCCGGCCTTCCATGGGAAGGCCGGGCCCAGCCGACTGGCGGGAGCAGGGGGGTGGGTCAGCCGGCCGACTTGTCTTCGCTTGCCTTGGCCTGGTCCTTCGACGCCTTCTTGATATCGCCCGCGCCCATCGCGGAGACGAGAATGTTGCCGTCGCCCGAGAAGTTCGAGGCGGGCAGGGTGGCGAGGCGGTCGCCCGTCTCGACGACCAGCGACTTCACGCGGCCCTGATTGTCGGTGACGACATCGCGGACCTTGCCGATGGTCTTGCCCTTGACCGACTGGATATCCATGCCGGGCGCGGCAGCGAGCCCGCCAGCGGCATTGCGGGCAATGGCGACCTGGTTGCGGGTGGCCGAAATGGCGTTCGCGGCCGATGCCTGGGCGGCATCGCGTGTGGTCGTTACGCCGTTGCGAGCGAAACCGCGCGCGGCTGACGTCGTTTCATGCGCAGTGCTGCTGGCGGTCGTGCGGGCGTCGAAGACCGTGTCGCGGGCCGTCGAACGAGCGTCGCCCACAGTGCCACGCACAGTGTCGGTGCCGACAAGCTGGGCATGGCCGTTCGCGTTGGCATTGCCCGAGCCATTGCCCGATGCTCCGCCGCTCAGCGAGCGATTGGGCGTGTCGAGGGTCTGGCCGACCGTGCCCCCGAGAGAGCCGCTGGCCGAGCGGTCGGCATCGACGGTGCCGGCCTTCCGGTCGACCTTCGTGCTGCCGCTTGTACCGCCGGAGCCATGGCCGCCGAGCGTGGTCTGGCCCACACCGCCGAGGCGGCTGCCGAGGTCAGGCGTGCGGTCGGGGAAGCTCGGAATGCTGGGGATGGCGCCGGGACCGCCGAGCGTGCCGCCAAGATTGCCGCCGAGGTTGCCACCAAGGCTTCCGCCGCCGCCAAGCAGCTGGGCCGAGGCGGGTGCGGTTGCCGCCAGCGACAGGGCGGCCGTTGCGATGAGAATTGCCTTCATGATGAAATCCTTTCCACTCATTTGCGAGTGCCGCGAGGCGCTCTCACCAAGGCAAACGAGTGGTCTTCCGGCTTTCATCCATCCGGGGCGCGAATTTTTTAGCGGCGAGCGCACGCGCCGCAGAGAAGGCCCCGGCCGAAGATGCTATCGGGCCCTTTCTTGCCGAGGTCCCGCGCTTCCCTGTCGAGCGTGGAGCGGACATTCGCGCCATCGGCCAGTGCCGCCGCTGCCCGGGCTGCCACCAGCGGTGCGGCAAAGCTCGTCCCGCGCACGCGCCTGTCTTCGCCACGTGCGTTGAGCGCGAAGACACCAGCACCGGGTGCTGCATAATCGAGATGCAGGCTGTTCCCAGCCTCGATCATGGCGCGGTCCTTTGCATCGACTCCGGTCACGGCGAGGACGGCAGGATAGGATGCGGGAAAGGCAGGCGGAGAGGCCGGGCCGTCATTGCCTACGGCGGCCACGATGACGGTGCCGCGCATTGTTGCCGCCGCGATGGCGCGCTCCAGCAGCAAGTTGCGCGGCCCCACGAGACTGATCGTGACCACCTGAACGCGCTGTCCCACCATCCAGTCAAGCGCGCGAGCAATGGCGAATGCGCTGCCGCCGGCGGGATCGCGGCCGTAAACGTCGGCGGCAAGGATCTGGCGCACGCCCGCGTCGCGCAGGAGTGAAGCGATGGCCGTGCCATGGTCGCTAGGCACCGGGCCGCCCGTCGCGAAGCTCTGTTGCGCGCGCACGGGCATGGACGATCCAACGCCGCCATCGATCAGACCAACGGGTGTCGCGATCGCGGGCATGGGCGCGCGACTCTGACTGGTGGATCCGGCCCCGCCGTCCGCACTGGGAAAATGAATGGGATCCGCGGTGAGCGTCTTGCCGGGAAGGGCTTTGCGCAATTCGTTGAGCGCACCCCGCAGGCTCCTGCCGTCCGGAACCTGCAGCACCACGGCGCTGATCCCCAGAGAGTCGAGCGCCTGCGTCTCTGCTGCGCGATAGCCGAGCCGCCCTGCCTCGGCGAGTGAGGCAGCATCGGGATCGACGAGCAGGATGATGCCGCGCCGCGCGGGCTGGCCTTGCTCATCCGGTTCGATCGCCTGCCGGTTGGTGCGCATGAACTGATTGAGACGCTCGATGCGCTCGCGCGCCAGATCGCGCACCGTCCGTCTGGCGGCATTGAGGTCGATGCCGGTGCGGTCGAGCGTATTATTGACCGCGCCCGTCACTTGGCCAGCTACATTGCCGACCGTCTGGCCCACCTGCGGGAGCAGTTGGGCAATGGCCGGGCCGCCGAGCGCCGCTGCCAGAAGCATGATGACGGGTTTGCGCATCTTCCCTATTTCTTTTGCGTTGTCCCAGCTTAAGCATGGATGAAACGCGCGACGCCAACCGTTTCATCCCCGGAAAGAGAAGGCACAGTTTTCTGAGCAGCCAGTTCGAGCAAGGGATCGTGGCGCTTCTGCCGCGTCTCCGCCGTTTCGCGGCGGGGCTTTCGCGCGACCTCGCTGCCGGTGACGACCTGTGCCAGATGACCATCGAGCGCGCGCTCAAGTCCCGCGACCAGTGGGCCGAGGGTACGCGGCTCGACAGCTGGATGTATCGAATCATGCGTAATATCTGGATTGATGAAGTCCGTAGCCGCGCGCGCCGCGACAAGACCTTCACCGTCGAGGAAGCCGGTCTCTCGATCGGCACCGATGGCGGCCAGGAATCACGCGTCGAGCTTTCCAACGTCGATCGGGCGATGGCCGGCTTGTCCGATGAGCAGCGCGAGGCGATCATGCTCGTGATGGTAGAAGGTTATGGCTATCAAGAAGCCGCGGATATTATCGGCTGTCCGGTCGGCACATTGACGTCGCGGCTCGTGCGCGGACGCGATGCGTTACAAGTCATGTTGGGAGATGCGGCATGACAATCGATCCCGAAACGCTCGCGGCCTATGCCGATGGCGAACTTTCGCCCGCTGATGCGGCGAAGGTCGAGGAAGCGATTGCCGCTCAACCCGACCTTGCAAAACAGGTCGAAGCACACCGTGCCCTGCGCGCGCAGCTGTCCGCCCATTTCGACCCGATCCTCGATGCGCCGGTACCGGATCGACTGGCTGATCTGCTAAGGCCCAGGGAAAGCGCGCAGGTGATCGACCTGGCGGCCGTTCGTCGCACCCGCGAGGGCGAATTGCCCGTGACGAAAGCGCCGCGGACACGCTGGGCAATGGGTGGGGCACTGGCGGCGTCGCTGGCGCTCGGACTGGTGGTCGGCCGCGTTGCCATCCCCGGCGGTTCCGTTGCCAGCGAGAACGGGCAACTGGTCGCGCGGGGGGAACTCGCCAATGCGCTCACGACTCAGCTTGCTTCGGCGCAGGACGGCAAGGACGTTCGCATCCTGTTGAGCTTCGAGGCGAAGGACGGGCGCTATTGCCGCGGCTATGAGCAAGGCGCGACGGCCGGCATCGCCTGTCGCGAGGGTAGCGATTGGCAACTCGTTCGCACGCAATCGGGCGTGCCATCGAAGTCGCAAAGTCCCTATGCGCAGGCGAGCTCGCAAACTGCTGAAATCATGACAGCCGCGCAAGACATGGCAGCCGGAAATGCACTTGATGCGACAGCCGAGCGCGCCGCCCGAAATGGCGACTGGACCCGCCACTGATCCTTTTCGCCTCAAAGTCGGGATGAAAATCGAAGTCCCGTTCGTTGTCTCCCTGAACCGCCGCGATTTGGACATGCGGTGGCGGCTATTTCGAAGGGAGAAGAACGATGTTCAAGTCCATTGCTATTACGGCTCTTTCGCTGGGCGTCGCGGTTGCATCGACCGCTGCCGTCAATACCCGGATCGTCCTTGCCGAGGAGCGCATGGCGCACGAGGAAGAGGCGCGGATCATCCAAAGCCCGATCGGCGGCGTGGAGAACCATCATTGGTTCGATTATCAAGCAAACGTGGTGGAGACGCAGAAGGAGCTCGCGAGCGACTTGCGCCATGCCAGCAAGACCAAGGACATGCGGAACGCCTGGGACGAATATCGCGGCGAACTCTCGCATGAGCGCGGTCACTATCTCCACGTCATGGCCAAGCGCGGTTATCGCTATCCCAGCGTGGAAGTGGTCGACTGACGCAGCGCGGACCGGCGGGATCGTCCCCGCCCGGCGCCCGCCGGTCCACGGCCAGCGGCTGGGACAAGAACCTCAGCCGTAGTGGCATGAGTCCTATTCCGTTCGTGTCATCAACAGCTTACCGTCCTTGACGGCAAAGGCCATGCGTCCCTCGACCAGATCGAGCGCGTCATGGCCGAACTGCTCGTAACGCCAACCTTCAAGGATCGGCAATCCCGACCGCATTCCGGCTGCGAGCATTTCCAGATCGTCGGAGCGTGCCAGCAGGCGTGAGGCGACGTTGATCTCGCGGGAGCGGATCTTGAGAAGCAGCTTCAAAAGGTCTGCGACGAGCGCGCCTTCCTTGCCGAGGCCCGGGCGGCTCGCGTCACGCTCTGGCATTTCCTCGCGAGGCAGGGGCTGGGACGACGCAAGCGCATTCATGAGCCGTGCACCGATGTCGTTGCCCTTCCAGCTTGCCGAGAGTCCGCGGACCTTGCCGAGATCCTCCTGCGTTTTGGGCGGATGCGTGGCGAGATCGCCCAGCGTCTCGTCCTTGACGATGCGCCCACGCGGCAGGTTCTTGTCCTGCGCCTCGCGCTCGCGCCATGCGGCAAGTGCCTTCAGGCGGCCCAGAACCTCAGCCTTGCGGCTGGAAAGGCGCACGCGCTGCCAGGCTTCATCGGGTTCGACGGAATAGTTGGATGGATCGGCGAGCCGCTCCATTTCCTGGTCGAGCCAGACGCCGCGACCGGTCTTTCGCAGTTCCTCGAGCATCAGCGGGAAAATCGTGGCGAGATGCGTTACATCGCCGATCGCATAGTCGATCTGACGTTTGTCGAGAGGGCGGCGGCCCCAGTCGGTGAAACGTGCACCCTTGTCGAGCTGGATGCCGAGCCAGCCGTCGACGAGATTGGAATAGCCGATCTGCTCGCCCTGGCTCAGCGCCATGCTGGCGATCTGCGTGTCGAACAGCGGATGCGGGGTCTTGCCGGTGAGGTTGAAAATGATCTCGATATCCTGCCCGCCGGCGTGGAAGACCTTCAGCACGTCCTCATTGTCGACCATGAGGTCGAGCAAAGGGCCAAGGTCGATGCCGTGCGCCTTCGGGTCGATGGCGGCCGCTTCCTTGCCGTCGGAAATCTGCACGAGGCAGAGGTCCGGCCAGAACGTGTTCTCGCGCATGAACTCGGTGTCGACAGCGACAAAATGGGCCTTGGCCATGCGCTTGCAGAGGGCAGCGAGGGTATCGGAGTCGGTAATCAGCGGATGGATTTGCATATGTCAGGTGATCTTATTATGGGCCGATCCTCGATCGGGAGCCGGGTGACAGGCGAAATGGAGCCGTCTCTTAGCCCCGTAATCATTGTTTGTCATTCATCCAGCGACCTCGCAATGCGGGGTGAGAAATAAAGGCCATAGTGATGCACGCCTATCGCACTCATACTTGCGGTGAACTTCGCGCCGCCCATGCAGGAGAGACCGTCCGCGTCTCCGGATGGGTCCACCGCAAGCGCGATCATGGCGACCTGGTCTTCATCGACCTGCGCGATCATTATGGCATGGTCCAGATTGTCACTGAGGTCGATGGTCCTGTCTTCTCCGTGATTGAAAGCCTCAAGGCCGAGAGCGTCGTAACGATCACCGGCAAGGTGTCGGCGCGCGACAAGGAGGCCGTGAACCCCAACCTGCCGACCGGCGAGATCGAGCTTCGCGCGACCGATGCGGTGGTGCAGTCCGCCGCGCAGGAACTGCCGCTGCCCGTGGCGGGCGAGCAGGACTATCCGGAGGATATCCGCCTCCGTTACCGCTTCCTCGACCTGCGCCGCGACACGCTCCACGGCAACATCGTCAAGCGCACGAAGATCATCGCGGACATGCGCCGGCGCATGGAGGCTGCAGGCTTCACCGAATATTCCACACCGATCCTGACGGCCTCCTCACCGGAGGGCGCCCGCGACTTCCTGGTTCCGAGCCGCATCCACCAAGGCAAGTTCTACGCGCTGCCCCAGGCTCCGCAGCAGTACAAGCAATTGCTCATGGTCGCCGGCTTCGACCGCTATTTCCAGATTGCACCCTGTTTCCGCGACGAAGATCCGCGCGCTGACCGCCTGCCGGGCGAATTCTACCAGCTCGACCTCGAGATGAGCTTCGTCACGCAGGAAGACATCTGGAACACGCTCGAGCCGGTCATGTCCGGCGTGTTCGAGAGCTTTGCCGAAGGCAAGAGTGTGACGCCGGCCGGCCAGTGGCCGCGCATTCCCTATGACGAAGCGATGCTGAAGTACGGATCGGACAAGCCAGACCTGCGCAATCCCGTCATCATTACCGACGTGACCGATCATTTCGTCGGGTCGGGCTTCGGCATCTTTGCCAGCATCGTCGAGGGTGGCGGCGTCATTCGCGCCATTCCCGCACCGGGTGCCGGTGCCGGCAGCCGCAAGTTCTTCGACGACATGAACAACTGGTCGCGGGCCGAGGGCTATTCGGGCCTGGGCTATATCAACATCAAGGATGGCGAGCCGGGCGGCCCGATCGCCAAGAATCACGGTCCCGAAGCCACGGCGAAGCTGATCGCCGCGCTCGGCCTTGGCCCCAATGACGGCGTCTTCTTTGCCGCGGGCAAGCCGGAGCAGGCAGCCAAACTCGCTGGTCTCGCGCGCGCTCGCGTCGGCGAGCAGCTCGACATCATCGACAAGGACCGCTTTGAGCTTTGCTGGATCGTCGACTTCCCGTTCTACGAATATGACGAGGACGAGAAACGCCTCGACTTCTCACACAATCCCTTCTCCATGCCGCAGGGCGGTCTTGAGGCGCTGCAGAACCAGGACCCGCTGACGATCAAGGCGTTCCAGTATGACTGCGTTTGCAACGGCTATGAGATCGCGTCAGGCTCGGTGCGTAACCACAGCCCCGAGACGATGGTCGCGGCCTTCGACAAGGTGGGACTGAGCCAGGCGGACGTGGAAGAGCGCTTCGGCGGCCTGTACCGTGCGTTCCAATATGGCGCGCCTCCGCACGGCGGCGCGGCCTTCGGAATTGACCGTGTCGTGATGCTGCTCTGCGGCGCCCAGAACCTGCGTGAGATCACGCTGTTCCCGATGAACCAGCGTGCCGAGGACCTGCTCATGGGCGCACCATCTCCGGCAACCCTCAAGCAGCTTCGCGAGTTGCATGTCCGGGTGGTGGAACCATCGAAGAGCTGATTGAAAGCGGCTTGAGGCGGGGCTTTTAAGCGACAGGGCCCGCTCTCCTCTTGATTCTGCAATGTCCCTGTCACGCAACCGTCGTTTTCGGTTGCACATGCGAACGAATCTCCGCACATTCTGTCGAAGCGGGGAGCTGAGAGTGCTGGCATGACCAGTGCGCTTGATGCCTGAAAGCCACCGAAACGGCCGCAAAGCGGTATCAGGGAGGTTTTCAGATGAGGTCGACAAAGAGTTTTGCGAGCGCGCCCAGCGCCTGGGCTGTCATGCTCGCAGGTGCAGCGATGAGTGCGTCCGTTCCGGCTTACGCACAGAATGCAGAACCGGCCGCATCCGATGGGGACAAAGGGCAAGCGGAGATTGTCGTGACGGGCCGGCGTGTTTCGGCGGCGTCTCTTACCATCGGTGAAGACAAGGTGACGAATACCGTCGCCGTAACGCGGGAAGCTCTGCTGTCGGCGCCGTCTGGCGTGTCTGGACTGAAGATGCTGGAAACCTTGCCAGGCTTCAATGTTCAGACCGACGGTGCGCTTGGCCTCTACGAGTTCGGCAACAGCGTCCAGACGCGGGCCTTCAATCTCGATCAGGTCGGCTTCGTCATCGATGGCGTCCCCACCGGGCGCAGCGACGCTTTCGGCGGCAGTCCCGTGTTCCGCTATGTCGACAACGAAAATCTGGCGAATGTCGTCGCCTCCGTGGGTGCCGGCGATGTCAGTCTTCCAAGCTATTCCAGCCTTGGTCCGGTCGTTCAGTATAACTCGATTGCGCCGCAGAAGGATCTGGGCCTCTTCGTCTCGCAGGGCATCGGGGACGACAGCCTGAAGCGGACATTTGTCCGCCTCAGCAGCGGCCAAATTGGCCCTTTCAGAGCCTATGTCAGCCGCACCAAGCTGAACAGCGACCTATGGCGTGGTCCCGGCTCGGTGAACCGCGAGCATTGGGAGGGGCAAATTCATGTGGATCTCGGCCCGGATAGCTGGGCGCGCCTGAAATTCGTTTCGAACAACTTCTTCGATTATGATTCTCCGACGATCACACGCGGCCAATATAATTGCGTGACACGTGACCTGGAGGGGCATTGCGGCCGCGACTATGCCTATCTCAGCACGGTGCCGGCCAACACGACGCCGGGCTTTGCGCCGCTCGCCAGCGCGCCGGGCATCTACTACTCGAACGCCAATTATGTGCAAAACTACAATCTCGCGATCAACATCCGCAAGGACAAGCTCTACGGCGGGACGGTCCATGTCGGTGTGGCCGACGGCGTCTGGATGGACTCGACCCTCTACTGGGAAGACAAGGATGGCTACGGCGTTTCACCCGATGGCTATGCCAACTCGCTAAGCCGCTACACACCCCAGAGTCAGGCCGGCCTGGCGGTCATCGCGCCAAAGGGTGTCCAGTTCGGCCGTTCCGGTGTTGGCGGTGACCGCTATGGCGTCACGTCCAAGCTGCACTGGGAGATGGGGTCGAATATCCTCGAAGTCGGCGTCTGGGGCGAAGTCGACAAATATCATCGTACCCAGGCGCGCTATAATACCGTCAATGGTGCGCCGGGTGCTGTGCCGAACCTGAGCGAGCTGGTCTATCTGCGCCGCGATTATCGCTCGAAGCGGGATACGACACAGATTTTCGTGAAGGACACGATCAAGCTGGCTGACGGGCGGCTGATCATCGACCTCGGCTTCAAGGGCCTGGTGCTCGACTATCAGCAGCGCGGCTATCGCGACTTTGATGATTATTATCGGGTTGTTGGCGGTGTCGGCGTCAAGGGCTGGGGACCACAGTTTAACACGGCCAGTTACAAGGACCTGTTCCTGCCGATGGCGGGTTTGCTCTACAAATTCGACAACCGCACCCAGGTTTTCGCCTCTTATTCCGAGAATATGGCGCTACCCAAGGGCATGGACGACATTTACTCGGTCACGCGTCCAGGAACATCTGCCCTGGTTCCGGCTCCCGCGGCCGAGCGCGCGACGAACTTTGAACTCGGCGTCCGCACCAATCAGGGCCAGTTCTACGCGTCGCTCGCGGCTTATTACACGAGCTTCAAGAACCGCATTCAGTCGATCACGTCATTCGTACCGGGAGGCGGCAGCTCGACCGAGACCTTCTTCCAGAATGTCGGCCGCGTGCGCGCCTATGGCCTCGAGTTCACCGGCACCTACAAGCCGGCCTTCCTGCATGGTCTGGCTTATGGCAACCTCAACGTCACCTACAACAACGCCAAGTTCAAGGATAACATCCCGGCCGCCACGCCGATCCTGATCGCGGACAAATATATTCCGGACAGCGCCCGGTGGATCGTCAACGGTGGCATCACCGTCGAACCGGCAAGCTGGCTCGTCGCGAATGTCTCCGGCAGATATACAAGTTCGCGCTGGTCCACCTTCGCCAACACGCCTGGATCGAGCGTGCCGGGCTACACCGTGTTCAGCGCCTATGTCGACATAGGCGACGGCTTCAGTGTCGGTCGGATCAAGAGCGTGAAGGCACGGTTCAATGTCGACAACCTATTCGACAAGGACGTGCTATCGTTCATCTCGGCATCGGTTACCGGGGATGGATCATTTCGACCGCTCTCGCCCCGTACGTTCCAGATAACACTCTCGGCTGAGTTCTAGGGGAGCGGGAAGGGCCGAGGCGGAGTGTATCGCTGCTCTTCGGTCTCGGCCCGAGGCGCAAGGGTATCGAAAATCCCGTTCATTGGAGTCATGAGGGAATTAAGTTATGGAAACGTCCCAATCCAAGACAGGATAAGGTTACCTGATTAGACACCATCGCGGCAGGCGCGGCAGGGAAGGTCGCATGACCATCAACCTGTCCGACTATGAGAAGGGCGCCGATTATGACGGCGACTTCGATGCGGCGCTGGGCAAGCTCCAGCACCGGCTGGAGCGTATCCAGGTTGCGCACATCGTGCATGGCAAGCGCAGCGTGGTCATGTTCGAAGGATGGGACGCGGCCGGCAAAGGCGGCATCATCAAGCGCATGACCGCGATGATGGACCCGCGCTATTTCCAGGTCTGGCCGATCGGCGCGCCAACTGAGGAGGAAAAGGGTCACCATTTCCTCTGGCGCTTCTGGACGCGATTGCCTGCAAACAAGAACATCGCTGTGTTCGATCGCAGCTGGTACGGGCGCGTGCTTGTCGAGCGGGTCGAGGAATATTGCAACGAGCGCGAACTCAAGCGTGCCTATGATGAAATCAATGAGTTCGAGGCGCAGCAGGTCGACAGCGGCACGGCGATGATCAAGCTCTTTGTGCATATCACTCAGGGCGAGCAGGACAAGCAACTGGCCCAGCGGCTGGACGATCCGTTCAAGCGCTGGAAGACAGGTTTCGAGGATTATCGCAACCGCGCGCGCCGCGACGATTATCTCAAGGCGATGCACGACATGTTCGCCAGGACAGACACGCGCTGGGCGCCATGGCATGTGATTGACGGTAACGACCGCAAGGCGGCGCGGATCGCCGCGCTCACGCGCATCGCCGACATGCTGGAAAAACATGTGCCGATGGACATGCCCGACGCCGATCCGGCGGTGGTCGAGCTGGCGAAAGAGGCGTTCGGGTACAAGCCGAAGGGGTGAGCCGTCAGGGCTTGATTCGTCCCTTCACGAATTGCACCGCCTTCTCCAGCCGCTTCGCCCGCGTCTCCGGCTTCTTCGCGTCGAGCAGGGCTTCGACATATTCGCGGCGGTGGGTAAAGCTCGCTTTGTCCCATGTCTCGCGACCGTGGGGAATCGCGTCGAGTGCGGTAGCGAGATCGTCCGGCAGGTCGACGGTGCGAATCTCCTCGTCCAAGGCAACCAGAACCTCGATCGGCACGCCGGCGCGCACGCCGGCAGCGTCCCGATTGCTTTGACGGAACGGAATCCAGGGCGACCCGCCCATGCTGGTTACGGTGCTGCGGTAGCTGTGGCCGCCGATGGTGACGACTACGGGCGCGCGGGTTTTGCCGAACACGGTTCTGGGGTCAAAGGGCAGGGGGATGGCGAACATGCCTTCGAGACTGTCATCACGTGGCGCCCATATGAAGCGTTGCGGCTCTGCCATGTTCCTCCCCTAAGTCCTCGATGACGCTCCGGTACATGACCAACGCGTCGACATAATCCCCGTTCGGCCGCCGGAAGGCGCCGGGAAGGGTGCCGACGATGCGGAAGCCCATATGCTGCCACAGGCGGACGGCGCGCTGATTGGTGGAGATGACGAGATTATACTGCATGGCGCGGTAGCCGCATCGCCGCGCTTCCTCGAGCGAATGGCGGCAGAGGGATTGCGCCACACCGCGGCCGCGTGCCGCCGGATGCACGATATAACCCGCGTTGCAGACATGGGCGGCAGGGCCGGTGGAATTGGGTTTGAGATAGTAGCTGCCGACGATGCCCCTGCCGGGTTCCTCTGCCACGAAGATCGTCTTGTCCGCGGCGAACCAGTAAGACCGCGCGCCGGCCTCATCGAGGTTCGTATCGAGCGGATAGGTTTCGCCCTCGCGCACGATCGGCTCGAAAACGGCCCAAATGCCCGGCCAATCCACTTCACGCGCCGGGCGGATGGGCAGAGTGGCGCTGACCTGCGCGTCGCTCATTGCCCGCTGGGGCCTACCCTGATCGAGATGCCGCCTTTGCCGCCTTCGACCCTGTTTTTTGCTCGCGCATAAGGGATGTCCTGTCCGCGCCAGTGGAGCACGATGCCGTCTTTTGTGACGGTCACCGGCGTCTTTTCGAAGGCGGCGATGCCGATATCGTTCGGGACGAGCGTCACTGTGAGTGCCATCCTGCCCTGCTTTGGCAGGTCGAAGCGCTGTGAGGTGACGCCGTGGATCGGCTCGCTGAATTCGATCCAGATCGGCTGACGGGTCTCATCGGGATCCATCTGCCAGCCGTCATATTGGGTCATGCCGGCCTGACGGTCGCCGTTCGCAAAGCCGATGCGCAGGTAGATGCCGGCCAGGCCATCGGGGCCGCCGCCCGGCACGCGGACCATGACCGTGAGTGGCGAGTCCTTCGCTTCGGCGATGGTGTTGATCTGCCATTCCGGCGGGCGCGGATGGGGCAGGGTCTCCAGCGTTGCCCCCTCTGGCGTCTGCGTCCAGCGGCCGGAAGCCTGCTCGTCGAGCGCGCCTTCACTGCGCTGGTAGCGAAAGCGGCCGTCTCCGGCGAGTTCGAGCATGGAGGCGACGTCGGGGCCCGCCTGGGCGCGGTAGAGGCCGGTCGGCGTCGGCTGCGCGAGGGCAGGGGCGGCGACGGTCAGGGCAACCAGGGCGATCGAGGCAATTGGCGGGCGCATAGACCATGCGTTGGAGAGAGTTGCGCGCGCCAAGTCAAGCGCACGGGCAGCCAGATACCCCACGATGAGCCCGCCGGCCATGCCGGACAAAGCCGGCGGCAATGAGATCATGATTTCATCACATTCATGCTAGGACGCACGCATGAACCGTGCGCGCGTCGCCCTCTTGGCCCTGATCGTCCTGACGCTGCAGGGGTGCGCGACGATCCGTCGCATGCCGTTTACCGAAGCGCAGCAAATTGTGGCAGTGATCCCTGGCATTCCCGACGCCCGGTTTTGGGCTGACGAGCCCGGCGCCGGTCGCCGGATGGCGACGTCATTCATAAGTGGGGCCGGCGAGAAAACAATGCTCGCGCTCTCTGGCGGCTCCGACAAGGGCGCCTTTGGCGCGGGATTGCTGAATGGCTGGACCTTGGCGGGGACGCGACCGGAATTTTCGATCGTCACCGGTGTCAGCACGGGGGCGTTGATCGCGCCGTTCGCGTTTCTGGGATCGGACCAGGACGCTGAACTGAAACGGCTTTACACCACGATTTCGGCGAAAGACGTCTATCGGACCAGGTTCGTACTCGCGATTCCGGGGTCACCGAGCGCAGCAAGCACGAAGCCCCTGGAACGGCTGATCGCGTCCGCCGCCACCGATGCCCTGATCGACCGTGTCGCACGAGAACATGCGCGCGGCAGGCGACTGTTTATCGGCACGGCCAATCTCGATGCCCAGCGCATGGTCATCTGGAACATGGGCGCCATTGCTGCGAGCAAAGCGCCCAATCGCTATGCATTGTTCAGGCAGGTTTTGCTCGCATCGTCCGCGATTCCTGGCGTTTTTCCGCCGGTCATGATCCAGGCCGAAGCCGGTGGCAGGCCGATTAGCGAGATGCACGTCGACGGCGGGACCACGGCACAAATCCTCGCGTTGCCCGATGACGCCCTGAGCAGCGACAATCCGGGAGCGGCTGCGCGACCGCGGCATATCTACCTCATCGTGAACGGCAAGCTGAACGGCGAGTTCAAGCTCGTCACGCCCAAGACGATACCCATTGCGTCCCAGTCGTTCGGCCTGAGCCTGCGCAGTTCCCTGGTCGACACCATCGACCTGAACTATCTTTACGCCCAGGCGCACGGACTGGCGTTCAGTTTGAGCTTCATTCCCAAGGATTATCCCACCCGTGATACGAAGCTGTTCGACACGGCGTCCATGCAGGCCCTGTACGATTATGGGCTGAATCTCGGGCAGGGCGGCGATTTCTGGGTCAAGCAGCCGCCCGGTCAGAGCGAATAGGTTTCCGGCTGGATCGACGCCCGGAGTCAGCTTTCAGGCAGTCGTCTTCGCCTGCCCATCGTCCTTCGGCTTCAGGACGATATGGCCGACCGCCGTGTTGGACGCGGGAACATGGTAGAAGCGGTGCAGCTCTTCGACGTCCTCACCCAGCGCTCCGCGCATGATCAGCCACATGATCAGCTCGATGCCCTCCGAGCCGCTCTCGCGCAGATATTCGAGGCGGGTGATCTTGCGCAGTGCGTCGGTGTCCTGTGTCAGACCGTCGAGGAATGCATTGTCGAACTCGGGGTTGATCAGGCCGGCACGGGGCCCTTGGAGCTGGTGGCTCATACCGCCCGTTCCCCAGATCTGCACGTTCAGATCTTCGGGATAGCTCTCGACCGCGTCGCGGATCGCTTCGCCCAGCATCCAGCAGCGGCTGCCGGACGGGGTGGGGAATTGTGTCACGTTGACGGCCAACGGGATGACCTTGCACGGCCATTGCTCGACCTTGCCGAACATGAGGCTGAGCGGGACCGTGCAGCCATGGTCGACGTCCATGTTGTTCATGAGCGTGAGGTCGAACTCGTCGAGCACCAGCTGTTCGGCGAGATGGGCGGCCAGTTCGATGTGGCCCTGGACCATCGGTACGGGGCGCGGACCCCAGCCTTCGTCGGCGGGGGTGAATTCCTCGGCCATGCCGAGCGCGAAGGTCGGCACGACGTCGAGCATCATCGCCGAGGCATGGTCATTGTAGCAGAGGATGACGACATCGGGCTTCTCGGCCTGTTCCCATGCCTTCACCCACTCATAGCCGTCGAACACGGCCTTCCAGTATGGCTCCTGCGTCCGGCCATGATCGAAGGCCGCGCCAATTGCGGGGACGTGGCTGGTCGCGACGCCGGCGGTAATACGTGCCATTAGACCGTGCCCTTACCTACTGAAAGCGTCGTGACGGAGCCGATTTGGGCCGAGTGCGAGGCGCGAGGAAGGAGCAATGAGAGGTCATCGTGACTGACGAGCAACGTGGCAATCGGCCCAAATCGGCCCGCCGCCATGCGGTCGTCTTGAGAAGCCCTCTGGAGGGCGTCGCGACGCTTGCCCGGGGCTGAAAGCCCGCGCTGCGC
>DASWYL010000008.1:0-2414 GCA_036404995.1 Sphingobium sp.
GGCGACAGCCTCGATCGCCCGGCACAAGTCCGCCTATCTCATGGCCGTTGGCGGCGCCGCTTACCTGGTCGCCCGTGCGATCAAGAAGGCGGAAGTCATCGCATTCGCCGATCTCGGCATGGAGGCGATCTACGAGTTCACCGTAGAGGACATGCCGGTAACGGTCGCGGTCGACAGCGAGGGCAACAACGTCCACACGCTGGCGCCGCCGGTCTGGCAGAAGAAGATCGCCGAAGAAGGCCTGCTGCAGCCCGGTTGATCTTGCATGGCGTCGCACCATGGCCATGATCCTTCTCTTCATGCTCGGCATCGTCAATTTCGCGATGCACAAGGCGGTTCTCGAAAGCGGGCACCCCCTGCTCGGCCGCACGCCGTGGTTCGTCCATCTGCTGGCCGGGCGCTTCAGCTTGCTGGTCGAGTTCCTGATGCTGCTGGGCTCGATGCTGATGGTCGCCGAAGGTGCGATCGGCTGGGCCTGGGGGTACGGATTGTACAGCATCGCCAACGGTGCGGCGGCCTGGCTGATCCTGACGAACAGGATGTGATGCGGGAACCGCGGCTTTGCGCGCGCTTTTAGCGGGACATGCTTAGCGGACGCACTATCTGGCTCGTAACCAACCCAGCCAGCGGCAGCAATGACGAAGCGGCGCTGGCCGTTCTTGACGAGGCTTTCGAGAACGCCGGTTGCAGGATCGGACGCAAGCTTGCCTTTCATCAAGACGGACCACCCGGACCTGCGGATTTGCGGGCGGCGGGTATCGATCGGGTCGCGGTCTTCACCGGCGACGGTACGATCAATGCGGTCGTGACCGGCCTGTACGGATGGGACGGCGCCGTGCTCGTCCTGCCCGGCGGAACGATGAACCTGCTGGCCAGGCGTCTGCATGGGGATGCCGATGCGGCGGAAATCATCGCGCGCGCAGGAGCGGGCAAGGCGAGGAGGATGCGGCCGCAGATCGTCCGCTCGCGTTGTGGCGATGGTCTCACGGGCATCCTGGCCGGGCCCGGCACTTCCTGGAACGACGTGCGCGAGGCCATGCGCGAAGCGGATGTGCTGGGGCTCGTCAGCAGCGCCGCAGAGGCGATCGGCGAATCCACCGGCAGCCCGAAGGTCGTCTGTCGCGATCCTGCTTGCGGCAGGTCGGAAGGCTATTCGCTGATCATGGTGACGCCGGAGGATGACGCACTGGAAGTGGACGGCTATTACGCTGAAAGCTTTGCGGACTATGCGAAGCAGGGGATTGCCCTGCTCAGGCGCAATTTCCGCGATGGACCGCATGAATGGCTTGGCCGGCATCCCACGCTCCGTCTGGCCTGTGCCGAAGGAGGGCCGATGGGACTGCTGATCGATGGCGAGCCGCGCGAAGGCGCGGCGATGGAGAGCTTCACGCTGGCGCCCTGCGAGGTAGATCTGCTGGCGACGGCTGATGTCCGCTGAACCGATCAGGCTGTTCCATCTCAGCGATATCCATTTCGGACTCGAGGATCATGAGGCGCTTGCCTGGGCAAAGCGCACCATCGCCGCCGAAGGGCCAGGCGCGGTCGCGATCACCGGCGATCTCACGATGCGGGCACGGAGCCGTGAGTTCCGTGCCGCCATCGAATGGATCCGGTCTCTGAAGGCACCGGTTACGGTGGAGGTGGGCAATCATGACCTGCCCTACTTCAACCTGGCCGAGCGTTTCATTGATCCTTATCGGCGTTTTCGCGCGATCGAGGCGCTGATCGAGCGCGAGATCGACCTGAAGGGCATTTCCATCGTGCCGCTCAAGACCACGGCGCGCGCGCAATGGCGGCTGAACTGGTCGAAGGGCTGGGTGACGCGCCCAGCATTGGCGAAGACGCTGGAGGCGATCGATGCCCTGCCGAAGGATACGCGCGTGCTCGTCACCGCGCATCATCCACTCGTGGAGGTCGGCACGCGGGGCACGGCGTTGACGCGTGGGGGCGAGCGGGCGCTGGCGGCTCTGGCCGGGCGCAAGGTTCTCGCCGTGCTCTCGGGCCATGTCCATGATGCTTTCGACCTGATGCACGAGACGGTGAACGGCCCGATCCGCATGATTGGCGCGGGCACGCTCTCCCAGCGGATCCGCTCGACACCACCCAGCTTCAACGAGCTCATCGTGACCGGTCGTGACCTGCAAGTGCGTGTGCGCAATCTCGAGCATGTGCCGACCCCGGCGATGCAAATTCCTGACGTACCGCCCAATGCGCTGCCGCCGCGCAGCGACGAGGAGCCGATTGCGCCGGTGGGTGCGGTTCCGGTGGAAGACCCGCCGGTTCACTGAGCGTTATCTTTCGCCGCGTTCGCGTAGCCAGCGGCGCTGGACGCGGCGTTCGACCGCGCGGAACAGTGCGTCGAGATCCTCGCGGCTGACGTCCAGCACTTCATCCCAGTCTTCGAGCACCGCGTC
>DASWYL010000009.1:0-37552 GCA_036404995.1 Sphingobium sp.
GCCGCCTCCGCCGCCTGTGGCTCAGTGCGCACCGGGACCGTACATCGTGTTCTTCGAATGGGATAAGTCGGACATCACGGCCGATGCTTCGGCAATCCTCGACAACGCCGTGTCGGCTTATGCGAACTGCGGCAGCGCGAACGTGATGGTCGCGGGCTATACCGACACGTCGGGCACGCCCAAGTACAATGTCGGCCTGTCCAACCGCCGTGCCGACGCGGTCAAGGGCTACCTGACCTCGAAGGGCATTGGTGCCGGCGCGATCACCACCAAGGGCTTTGGCGAGACGAACCTGCGCGTCGAGACCGCCGACGGCGTTCGCGAACTGCAGAACCGCCGCGTCGAAGTGACGTACGGGCCCGGCGCCGGCAACTGAGGGGTTGCCCGCCGTCCCCGGACGGTCACGTGAAGCAGGAGGGCGCCGGTCTTACGATCGGCGCCCTCTTCGCATGTCTGGAGCATCGGCGTTGGATGGTCTAATGAGGCGCCCATGGCCCTGACCGATGCCCAGCTCGAGCGCTACGCGCGCCATATCGTCCTCAAGGAAATCGGGGGGGCGGGGCAGGCCAGACTGCTTGGAGCCCATGTCGTCATCATCGGCGCGGGCGGAATCGGCTGCCCGGCGATCGCCTACCTGGCCGCAGCGGGCATCGGCACGATCCGGATCATCGATCCCGACACGGTCTCGCTCTCCAACCTCCAGCGCCAGATCCTGTTCGGCACGGACGATATCGGCAAGCCCAAGGCCGAAGCGGCGCGCGACGCGGCGAAGCACATCAATCCCGATTGCCACGTCATCCCGATCAATCAGCGCCTGACCGCAGACAATGCCGCCGTGCTGCTGCGCGACGCCGACGTGATCGTCGATGGCTGCGACAATTTCGAAACCCGCCTTGCCGTGTCCGATGCGGCCACCCGACTGCGCACGCCGCTGGTGACGGCGGCCGTCGGCCAGTTCGAGGGGCAGCTCGGCGTCTGGCGGGGATGGGAGCAGAGCCAGCCCTGCTATCGCTGCCTGGTCGGGGGAGACCCCGGCCGCGAAGGGCAGAATTGCGCGGAGGACGGAATCGTCGGCGCGCTGACCGGAATCCTGGGATCGATGGCGGCGCTGGAAGCGATCCGCGCGATCGTGCCCTTCGGCGAGGACAGCGCCGGCAAGCTGCTGATCGCCGACCTGCTCGGCAACCGCTTCCGCACATTGACCGTGCCCGCCGACCCCGCCTGCCCGGCCTGCGCGGCGCTGCATCAACCGGCATGAGCAGGCCGCCCCTGGCCCTGCTGCTGGTGAGCGCGGACCCGGCACGGCTGCGCGCGGCGCTGACGCTCGGGCGAGCCGAGATTGCCTTGGGTAGCGAGGCCTCGATCTTCATGCAGGGCGAGGCGGCGGCTTTGCTCAAGCCGCCCATCGCCGATCCGCGCGACGACGCCTGGGTGGCTGCCGGCGAGCCAGCGCTCGGGCAATTGCTCGACGAGGCGCTGGACGATGGTGTCGCCGTGAGCCTCTGCCAGAGCGGGCTTGCCGTGGCAGGCATCGGCGCGGGCATGCTCGACCCGCGCATTACGCTGACCGGACCGATCGCGTTCCTCGCCGAGGTGCAAGGCGAGATGCGGCTGCTGGCGCTCTGATTTTTTGACCTTGCCGCAAAGCGCGGCTTGAAGCAGGCTCTGCGTTCGAAGGGGGGCCTTCGCGTTGATGACATGGCATAGATTGTTGTCGAGCCTGGCGGTGCGCATCGCTGCCGTCCTCGCTATTTTGCCCCTGCCACTGGCCGCGCTGGCGCAACCGGCAGTCCAGCCTGCCACGCCGACCGATACCGCCTCCTGCGCACCAGCCCAGCCCTATCTCTCGGTCAGGGGCGCGGCGATCTGGGACGCGCAGCCGCAGCTGATCAGCAAGTGCCTGGCGCTCATTCCAGCCCGTGCGGCCGATCACCCCAACGTCTATACGGTCGCGATCTCGCCGCACGGCACGCAGAACCTGTTCTCGCGTGAGGCGCGGCTCGCGCTGCAAAAGCTGGGTGCGAACTATGGCGGCACAGCGCAGCGCGGCGTCCTGCTCTCCAACGCGCCGGTCGACTATACGCTGGTGCCGTTCGCCACGACCGAGAACATGACGCAGGTGTTCAGCGCCATCGGCCAGCGGACCTATGCCTCGCCCGACGATGTGCTGATCGTCTATCTCGTCTCGCACGGCAGCCCCGATGCCGCGCTGCAGAGCGCCCTGCCCGGCAATATCCCCATCCTCGCCGTCTCGGCGGATTCGTTGGCGATTGCGCTGGAGCGGGCGCGTGTGAAGCGCAGGGTCATCATCATCTCGGCCTGCTTCTCGGGCAGCTGGATCCCGCGCCTGGCGACGGACGACACGATCATCATGGCGGCCGCCGCCGCAGATCGCACGTCCTTCGGTTGCGCCGAGGACCGGCCGCTGACCTATTTCGGCGACGCCTTGCTCAATGGCCCCTTGAGCCGGGGCGCGTCACTGGCAGAGTCCTTTGAAGGCGCCAAGACGACGGTCACGAGATGGGAGCGCGACGAGAAGCTGCTGAACTCCGAGCCGCAATATTTCGTGGGCAGGAACATGGAGTCGTTCTGGCGGGCGCTCGCACCGAACGCGGCGCCGGCGCCAGTACCCGCTCCCCAGCCTGCCGCAGCGAAGCGGATCGCCGGGGCGCGCAAGTCGGCGGCGAAATAACCACGGAAAGCCCCTCGCCAAAGTTGGTGAACTTTCGCCAGAACGCGCGAGAAAATTGTTTGTTTTCAGATCCTGGACGGATCGGAAATAGCGCATGAGAAGAGCCGTTGCCTTGGGAGCCACGGCGGGCTCATGCCCCGGCTCGTGCTTTGTAGGACAGTGATTTTTCCGCCGAGTCCCAACCGCGCGCTAAAGGTCGGCGCGGCTGCCGCTTCCGCTCTCCACATGACAGTGCGCGCGGTTGATGTTACCGGGCGCTTACGGCAAGGAAACCGTTTCCCCGCCCTAACGCGATTTTGCATCTTTAGAACATATCTGATGACATATGAGCATTATTATGCTACAAACGTCATCGCAAAGGTAATAAAAGTTCACTAGAGAGATTCCCCGACATGCTGGACTTCACGACCCTCCCCCATCCCGCCCCCACTTCCGCGGCCGATCGCGCGGCCGCCATGGCGAGCCTGGGCTTCGGCACATTGTTCACCGACCATATGGTGACGATCCGCTATACCGAGGGCCAGGGCTGGCATGATGCGGTCCTGGGTCCACGCCAGGCGATCCCGCTCGATCCGGCAGCGGCCGTGCTCCACTATGCACAGGAAATTTTCGAGGGCCTCAAGGCCTACAAGCTGCCCGACGGCAGCATCGCGAGCTTCCGCCCCGAGGCCAATGCCGCACGCTTCAACAAGAGCGCCGACCGGCTGGCCATGCCGCAGCTGCCCGAAGAATTGTTCATCGAGAGCATCAAGAAGCTCGTCGACGCGGACATCGACTGGGTGCCGGACGCGGACAAGGGCAGCCTCTACCTGCGCCCCTTCATGTTCGCGAGCGAGGCGTTCCTCGGCGTGCGCCCGGCGCGGGAATATATCTATTGCGTCATTGCCTCGCCGGTCGGCGGCTATTTCAAGGGCGGCAAGAGCGTCGTCACGCTGTGGGTGAGCCATGACCAGGTGCGCGCCGTGCCCGGCGGCACGGGCGCGGCCAAATGCGGCGGCAACTATGCAGCGAGCCTGCAGCCGCAATCGGTCGGCATCGCGCATGGCTGCGACCAGGTGCTGTTCCTCGACGCGGTCGAGCGGCGCTGGATCGAGGAACTGGGCGGCATGAACATCATGTTCGTGTTCAACGACGGCACCATCCAGACGCCGCCGCTCAACGGATCGATCCTACCTGGCGTGACGCGCGACAGCTTGCGCCAGATCGCCAGCGAGGCGGGCTATACCGTCAAGGAAGAGCCCTACAGCTTCGAGCAATGGATGGAGGACGCCAAGTCCGGCCGCCTCAAGGAAGCCTTTGCATGCGGTACCGCGGCGGTCATCACCCCGATCGGCGAGGTTCGCTCCGAGCGCGGCAACTTCATCATCGGCAATGGCGACGGCGGCGAAGTTGCGCGGACGCTGCGCGAAGGGCTGGTGGGCATCCAGCTCGGCCAGAAGCCCGACACGCATGGCTGGATGACCAAGCTGGCCTGAGCCTCACCGCGCGAAGGCCGCCGCCAGAGCCCGGCGCCGGTCCGCCTCGGCGCGCTGCGCGAGGTCGGAGTCGAAGACCATCTCGAAGGCGTGATAGGCGCCGGGATAGATTTGCATCTCGACCGTCACGCCAGCGGCCATCAGACGCGCGGCATAATCCATATCTTCCTCAAGGAAGAGATCGAGCGAACCGACGCAGATGTAGGCGGGCGGCAGGCCGGCAAGGTCGGTTGCGCGGGCGGCCGCGGCATAGGGCGACACATTCGCGCTGCCCGGCTTCACACCCAGATAGGCGCTCCAGCCCAGCACATTATACTCCGGCTTCCAGACGAAGTGGCCGACATGCGGATTAAGGTCCTCGCGTGCGGCCGTGCGATCGTCGAGCATCGGATAGATGAGCATCTGGAAGCAGAGCGGATAGGCGCCGCGGTCCCGCGCCAGCAGGGCCAGCGCCGCCGCGAGCCCGCCACCGGCACTCTCGCCGCCGACCGCGATGCGCGCCTTGTCGATGCCGAGGGTGTCGGCATTGCGGTGAAGCCAGGCGAGCACGGCGTAGCAATCCTCGACGGCGCCGGGCGCGCGCGTCTCGGGCGCGAGGCGATAGTCGACCGAGGCGACGACGCATTGGAGCTCGCTCGCCGTCCGGACATTGGCCGGGCCGCTGCCGGCCGCCGAACCGAACAGATAGCCGCCGCCATGAATGTGCAGCAGCACCGGGAGCGGACCGTCAGCCTGCACAGGGCGGTAGAGCGTGACGGGAACGTCCGGTGCGCTGTCCGGACCCGGCACGCTCACTTTCTCGATGCCGACGGTAGGCCGCGCATAGGTCTCGACCGGCGGGTTCATCGACGCGAACAAGGCGCGCGTCTCGTCGATGCGGGACAATTCCATATCCAGCGGAGCGAACATTTCGAGCGCCGCGACAAGCTGCGGATCAACCAGATGGCGGCTCATGTTCGTTCTTCCTCTCGCTGTTTTCAGGCGCAGCTTAAAGGCTTGGCTGCAATCGCCGCAAGCCGCGTTCGCACATAACCCCTCCCCTCCAGGGGAGGGGATCAAGGGGTGGGGCGATGGGTAGCATCGTTCGCGAAGCGAAAATCTCGCCGTCCTTCCCCACCCCAACCCCTCCTCTGAAGGCGAGGGGCTATTCTCGTCTAGAATCGCGGATTCCCAAGGACTCTTGACGGCGAGTCCGCGAAAGAGGATTTATCGCCACTGGAACATTTCAGGCACGCGCACCGCTTCGCGCGCATTTGGAGACGCATTTGATGGCGAGCCGGTCAGCCCGAAGGACCCCGGAATGGCAGGATGTGCTACGCCGCAGCCTGTTGCGGCTCGCAGCGCTGACCGGATCGGTCATGCTCTATCTCTTTGCGGCGTTCCTGACGCTGGCGCTGATCTCCTACAAGGTCGCTGACCCCGCGTTGAACACGGTGGCGGGGCCGAATGTCGCAAATCTGATGGGTCCGGCCGGCGCCTGGGCCGCTGACCTCATGCTGACCTTCGGCGGTCTTGCCAGCGTGCTTCTGCTTCCGCTCGCCCTCGTCTGCGCGCGCCGCCTTTGGGGCGACCAGGACATGGCCGGCTGGCGTGGCCAGATCCTCAAATGCCTCGGCGGCATCATGCTTGTCGGTACGGGGCTCTGGCTGCTCGAACCCGACCCGCTCGTCGGCCTGCCGGCCGGCTGGGGTGGCACGCCGGGCTTTCTTGTCGCGGAAGGCATGACCACGCTCACCGCCAAGCTGGGCGCGCAGCCGGCCTATTGGCTCGACTGGGCGCTGTTCGCAGTGACGACGGTTGCAGGTCTCTGGCTGTCCGTGCGCAGCCTCGCGCTCGAAAAGCCGCTCTGGCATTTTGCGCGGCCTGCCATCTCGCCGTTCCAGGGCCTCAAACTTCCGCGCCTCGGCTTCCTGCGCCGCAAGGACAAGGCGGACGAGGGCATTGATGGCCCGATCGTACGCGAAGCCGCGCCGCGCCGCGCAGTGGAGCCCGGCGCCCGGGCGCCGATCAGCATCCAGCCACCCAATGCCAATGCGGTTGCGAAGGCGTTTGCGCCGGTCTCCAACCAGAACGACCTGTTCGGCAATAACGACCTGCCCTCGCCCGACCTGCTGTCGCGCCCGCCCGCGGCGCCCGCGAGCAAGCTCGACAAGCAGGGCCTTGAGCGCAATGCGCGGCTGCTCGAGAGCGTGCTCGACGACTTCCACGTGAAGGGCTCGATCACCGAGGTGCGCCCCGGCCCCGTCGTCACGATGTACGAACTGGAGCCAGCGCCAGGCATCAAGGCAAGCCGCGTGGTCCAGCTCGCCGATGACATCGCCCGCAACATGTCCGCGCTTTCGGCGCGCGTCGCGACGATCCCGGGCCGCACGGTCATCGGCATCGAACTGCCCAACGCAAACCGCGAATCCGTGGTGCTGCACCAGCTGATCACGTCGAGCGCCTTCGCCGAGGCCAAGGCCGACCTGCCGATCATCCTGGGCAAGAACATCTTCGGCGAACCGATCGTCGCCGACCTGGCCGCCATGCCGCACCTTCTCGTCGCGGGCACGACCGGATCGGGCAAGTCCGTGGGCCTGAACTGCATGATCCTCTCGATGCTCTACCGGATGACGCCGGACGAGCTCAGGCTGATCATGATCGACCCCAAGATGCTGGAGCTCTCGACCTACGACAATATTCCGCACCTGCTCTCGCCGGTCGTCACGGAGCCTGCCAAGGCGATCCGCGCGCTCAAATGGGCGGTCGAGCAGATGGAGGACCGCTATCGCATGATGGCCTCCATCGGCGTGCGCAACCTGCACAGCTATAACGAGAAGGTCCGCGCCTCGCGCGCCAAGGGCAAGAGTCTCGGCCGGCGGGTGCAGATCGGTTTCGACGAGGCGACGCGCCAGCCGATCTACGAAGAGGAAGAGCTGGACTACCAGCCGCTGCCGCAGATCTGCGTGGTGGTCGACGAGCTAGCCGACCTCATGATGACGGCGGGCAAGGAAGTCGAGTTCCTGATCCAGCGGCTGGCGCAAAAGGCACGCGCGGCGGGCATCCATCTGATCCTCGCGACGCAGCGGCCGTCCGTCGACGTCATCACAGGCGTCATCAAGGCGAACCTGCCGACCCGCATCAGCTTCTTCGTCACCAGCAAGATCGACAGCCGCACCATCCTGGGCGAGCAGGGCGCGGAGCAGCTGCTCGGCAAGGGCGACATGCTCTACATGGCTGGCGGCAAGGGCCTGACCCGCGTGCACGGCCCGTTCGTCTCCGACGACGAGGTGCGCGCGGTCGCCGACCATTGGCGCAGCAAGGGCCAGCCCGACTATATCTCGTCGGTCACCGAGGAGCCGGAAGACGGCAGCTTCGCGCTCGACGGCGTGGACCTGGGCGACGACAGCCCCGACGCCAAGCTGTTCCGCAAGGCATGCCAGCATGTCTTCGAAAGCCAGAAGGCGTCGACGAGCTGGCTGCAGCGGCAAATGCGCATCGGCTACAACTCGGCGGCGCGGCTCATCGAGCGCATGGAGGACGAAGGCCTCGTCGGCCCGCCCAACCATGTCGGGCGCCGCGAGGTGCTGCGCGACGAGATGGGCCAGCCGAAATAGCCGGACATCACTCGGGAAGGCGTGTCCAAGTCTGCGACTTGCAGGCGATGCGCCCCAACAGGCAACCCTCGCCCCTGAGTGTGTTCGGGTCGATCACCGTCACGGTCCCCGAAAAGGTCTTGGCGATATCGGGCACGAACACCTTGCCACGCCAGACGCCCGGCTTTTCCTGCGTGAAGTCGCGAAACAGATCGGCACCGACCAGTTCGGCGGTCCCACCACGCCTGGCGTCTGCCTTGGCCTTGTCGTTCGCCCATACAACCACGCCGCACATGCGCTTGCCGCACGGCTTGGCGCGGACATGAACGCTGTTGCTGGGATTGCGCCAGACGCCGAACGACTGGTCCGCCGCGAGCGCGGGCACGGCGGAAATCAACCCAAGACAGGAACCAAGCATGGACCAGCGACGTCTTGACTGCATGAAAACCCCTCCTGCGACGCATTCAGTGGACATTCAAGGCCATCACCTTATCTCGGCCAGCATGAAGATGCCCGCCCTTTCATCTCTCCGTGCACTGGCGATCAGCGCTGCGCTGCTCATTCCGGTCGTCGGCCTTGCGCCCGCCTCGATAGCGTCCGCGCAGACTCAGTCCAACGATCTCGCCGCCGTAAACAAGGCGATCCGCTCGATCACGACGCTCAAGGCGCGGTTCACCCAGAGCGATGCGCGCGGCCAAATCCAGACCGGGACCGTGCTGCTCAAGCAGCCGGGCCATATCCGTTTCGATTACGACAGCGACGATCTGCTCATCGTTGCGGACGGCAAGTCGCTCTACATGATCGACTATGAAGTGGCGCAGCAGCAGCGCTACCCCATTCGCAACTCGCCGCTCGGCGCGCTGCTCGATCCGAGCCGCGACCTGACGCGCTATGGCAAGCTCATCGCGACCGGCCAGCCCAACGTGGTGTCGATCGAGGCCCGCGACGCCGCTCACCCGGAATATGGCACGCTGACGCTCATTTTTGCGCGGAAGGCGAGCGCGCCGGGCGGTTTCGAACTGACCGGCTGGGTGGCCAAGGACGCACAGGGCAACCGGACGACGCTCAGCCTGTCGGGCATCAGCTACGGCGTGCCGATCGCGGACAGCCAGTTCCGCTGGCGCGACCCCCGGCCCAACCAGGTCGGTCCGCGCCGTTAGGTTCCGGAAGGCGACAGGCCGTGCAGTTCCATAGCCGGGCCGTTTCCTGACTATTTTCATTCATCCAGCGCTCATCTGGAACGCCATAAAAGGGAAGCCGTGGCGAGGGATCGCCTCCGGGATTCCCCCCTGTTGCCCGGACTTTGATCCCCGCCACTCCTGCGCAGAAAAGCGCTTTTGAGACCCCCGCTCCATGCCCCCCGGAGCGGGGGTCTTCCTTTGTCTTGCCGTGAACGGAAAATTCTGCTCGCGAGAGGTTGACCGGCCCGCTAGGGAACGCGCCATGTCTCAAGCCCCTCGCAGCATCAAGATCGCTTCCTGGAACATCAATTCCGTCCGCGCGCGCCTCGACATCGTCGAGAAATTCATGATCGACTATGCGCCCGACATTCTCTGCCTGCAGGAAACCAAGGTCGTGAACGGCACCTTCCCCGAAGGACTGTTCCGCCGCCACGGTTACAATCACCAGATGCTGAACGGCCAGCCCATGCATCATGGCGTGGCCATCCTCTCCAAGCTGCCGATGCGCGAGGACGACCGGCTCGACTGGCAGAATAATGGCGAGGCCCGGCACATCGGTGCGCGGCTCGACAACGGCCTGCGCATCGAGAATGTCTACATCCCTGCCGGCGGCGAAGAACCGGATCGCACGATCAATCCCAAGTTCGGCCAGAAGCTCGACTTCCTCGAGCGCATGATCGACTGGTCGAGCAAGCTGGACGTCCCGACGCTGCTGCTCGGCGACTTCAATGTCGCGCCGCTGGAATGCGATGTCTGGTCGCACAAGCAGCTCATCAACGTCGTCTCGCACACGCAGGTCGAGATCGACCTTCTCGACCGGCTGCAGGCCAGCCACGGCTGGGTCGACCTTGGCCGCAAGTTCGTGCCGCCGCCGGCGCGGCTCTACACCTGGTGGAGCTATCGCGCGGCGGACTGGGCCAAATCCGACAAGGGCCGGCGCCTCGACCACATGTGGGTGAGCCCGAGCATGGCCGACAAGGCGGTGAGCCATGTCGTGGTCGAGGAAGCGCGCGGCTGGATGCGCCCGAGCGATCACGCGCCGCTCATTACGGAGTTCGTCATCTGATGGGTGCGCGCGCGGCCGCTCGCGCGATCGACGCGCTGCGCCGCGGCTGGCCGATCCGCCTCGCCGGTGAGAGCGGCGCATTGGCGCTGCTGCCCATCGAAGGCGCAACGGCAGAAAGCCTCGCCGCGTTCGATCCGGCTGGCACGGCGCCGCTGCTGATCTCGGCGTCGCGGGCCGTGACGCTCAAGCTCGCCAACCAGCGCGAGGCGGCCGATCCGGCAGCGCCGGTGATGATCGCCCGCCCAACCTGGATCGAGAGCGCTGCGCAGGCGATGGCGATTGCAGATCCGGTCACCGATCTCGCGACGCCGCTCAAAGGCCCGTTCCGCGCGATGGCGGTGACGCATGCCGATGCAGCCGGCGCGGCACTCAACCTCGCGCGGCTGGCCGGCATGCTGCCCGCCTATTTCGTCGGCGCGTCCGATGCGCCGACCGAGGCCGCGTGCACGATCGCGGACATTGCCGAATTCGCCGACCCGCATCGCCTCGCCATCGCCGCGCGCGCCAAGCTGCCCGTCGCCGATGCCGAGCATGCGGACATCGTCGCCTTCCGCAGTCCAGAGGACCCGCGCGAGCATGTCGCGCTGGTCGTCGGCAAGCCGGACGGATCGCCGCCGGTCGTGCGGCTGCACAGCGAATGCTTCACCGGCGACGTGCTCGGCAGCCTCAAATGCGACTGCGGGCCACAGCTTCATGCGGCACTCCACGAGATTGCCGACGCGCAATGGGGCGTGCTGCTTTACCTGCGGCAGGAAGGGCGTGGCATCGGCCTCATCAACAAGATCCGCGCCTATCAGCTGCAGGACCAGGGTTTCGATACGGTCGACGCCAATACGCGGCTGGGTTTCGCGATCGATGCGCGCGATTTCGGCGTGGCGGCGCGTATGCTGACGCTGCTCGGCATCAGGTCGATCCGGTTGCTGACCAACAATCCGGCCAAGGTCGCGGGGCTGGAAGGGGAAAATGTGCATGTCGTCGAGCGGCTGCCGCTGGCGCTGCCGTCGAACCCTTATAATGAGCGCTATCTCGCGACCAAGCGCGACCGGACGGGTCACCAGCTGTGAGCCGCACGCCATGTTCGAACCCGATGTGATCCGCGTCGACACGCGCCACCGCGTGCTGGCGTTCGACGGCCTGTTCTGCCCCTGTGTGATCGGCAAGGGCGGGACGCTTCCCGCAGCCGACAAGCGCGAGGGCGATGGCGCGACCCCGCTGGGCGACTGGCCGGTGCGCGGCGTGCTGTTGCGGCCGGGGCGGGTCGATGTGCCGGACGGGCTGGCGATCCCGTGGCGCTGGATCCGCGACGCGGACGGCTGGTGCGACGATCCGGCCGACCCGGCCTATAACCGACCCGTGCAGCTGCCCCGCGCGACCAGCCATGAGCGGCTCGCGCGCGAGGACGAGGCCTATGACGTGATCGTCGTACTCGGCCACAATGACGCGCCGCCGGTGCCGGGCATGGGCAGCGCCATCTTCTTCCACCAGTGGGTCATTGGGCCGAACGATGCGCCCAAGGCGACCGAGGGCTGCGTGGCGGTCGATCCGGAAAGCATGCGGGCGATCCTGCCGCTGCTTGCGCCGGGGATGGTGATGCGGATCGGGTGACCGCGGAAGGTTGCGAAAGTTGCGGGGTCGCGCCCATCCTTTCCCGCCGCCCAGCCGTCCATCCATAATCAAGAATTGACGGAAGAATATCGAAGCGAGCGTGCACATCACGGCCTCATTCCATGGCTGAATAGGTGTAGGACAGCGAAAAACAGCCCCCCCCCCGGGACGGGCGCCCGTCACCCTGAACTTGTTTGTGCTGCGCACGCTTTGCGGCTCGAGGGTCCATTGCGCCGGCCAACTTCGCGACAGCGCTCTCGATGGATGCTGAAACAAGTTCAGCATGACGATTGCGGAGAATGGTCGCGCTCCGTGTCGTTCAGGGCCTCAAGCCGCCTGTTCGGCAATCTTCCGCACGACCTGCTCGAATGTCTCGGGCGGTTGGGCGCCGGAGACGAGATATTTGCCCTGGAAGATGAAGGCCGGAACGCCCTGGATGCCGCGCGATTGCCAGAGATATTCTTCCTGGCGGACATCGTCGGCATAGCGGTCCGACGAGAGGACTGCGCGCGCTTCGGTGCCGTCGAGGCCGGCCTTCCCGGCGGCGGCCGCGAGCACGTCCGGATCGGAAAGGTTCTGCCCCAGCGAGAAATAGGCTTCGAACAGGGCCTGCTTGAGCGCTTGCTGCTTGCCGGACGGCTCGGCCCAGGCCAGCAGCCGATGCGCGTCGAAGCTGTTGTAGATACGGCTGTCAGCCGTCTGCGCCATGACGAAATCGAGCTCGGCGGCCTTGGCCTGGAGCGTATCGCGGCTGGCGGCGAGCTGCTCGGGAGAGACACCGAGGCGTTCGCCGAGATGCTCGACCATGTTGCGGCCCTCGGGCGGCATGTCCGGATTGAGTTCGAAGGGATGGAAGCGGATCGTGGCATCGACCGCGTCGCCCGCGCGCTTGAGGCCTTCCTCGAGGCCGCGCAGGCCGATGGCGCACCAGGGGCAGGTGATGTCGGAGACGATGTCGATGGTTATCGGCTTGGGCATCGCTAGTCCCTCCTTTGTCAGGGCCGGAAGAGCAGGCGGCCCAAACCTCGAACGACAACAAAGATCAGCGCGCCGCCGCACAGGAATGCGACAAAGAACATCCGCTCGTCGGTCGAAAATTGCTTGCCGCCAAAGAACCAATAATCGCCCTGCGAATACATGACCATGGCTGCACCGAGCGGAAGCGCCATCCAAGCCCAGATGGCGAGGATCAGAAAATAAATTTTCCCGATCTCACGGTTCACTCCGCCGCATCCTCGAGCGGCGGCTCCCCTGCCTCGGGGTTCATCCGCTCGGCCTGCTGGCGCGCCCACATCGCGGCATAATGGCTGTTCCGGGCCACGAGTTGCGCGTGCGTTCCTTCCTCGATGATCCTGCCGTCCTCCATGACGATGATCTTCTCGGCATGGACGATGGTCGAGAGGCGATGCGCGATGATGAGCGTCGTGCGGCGCGCGGCGACATTGTCGAGCACGCCCTGGATCGCCGCCTCGGTATGACTGTCGAGCGCGCTGGTCGCCTCGTCGAGGATGAGGATCGGCGGATCCTTGACCAGCGTCCGCGCGATGGCGACGCGCTGCTTCTCGCCGCCCGAGAGCTTGAGTCCCCGCTCGCCGACGCGCGTGTCGTAGCCAAGCGGCTGGGCATTGATGAAGCTGTCGATCGCCGCGCCCTTTGCCGCCGACTCGATCTCGGCCTGGGTCGCGCCGTCGCGGCCGTAGCCGATATTGTAGCCGATCGTGTCGTTGAACAGCACCATGTCCTGAGGCACGATGCCGATCGCGGCGCGCAGCGAGGTCTGCTGAACGTCGGCGATATCCTGCCCGTCGATCAGGATGCGGCCGCCCTGGATATCGTAGAAGCGGTACATGAGCCGCGAGATGGTCGATTTGCCGGCGCCCGACGCGCCGACGATGGCAAGCGTGTGGCCCGCCGGTACCGTGAAGCTCACGCCCTTGAGGATCGTGCGCCCGGGATCGTAGCCGAAGACGACATTCTCGAACCGCACCTCGCCGGCGACGACGTTCAAGGGCAGCGCGCCGGGCTTGTCGACGACCTCCTGCGGCGTGTCAATGAGCTTGAACATCGCCTCCATGTCGATGAGGCCCTGGCGGATCGTGCGGTAGACCATGCCGAGCAGGTCGAGCGGGCGAAACAGCTGCATGAGCAGCGAATTGACCAGCACGACGTCACCGGTGGTGAACTGGCCCTTGCTCCAGCCCCAGACGGTATAGGCCATGGCGCCGCCCATCATCAGGTTGGTGATGAGGGCCTGGCCGATGTTGAGCCAGGCGAGGCTGTTGTTGCTCTTGGTCGAGGCCTCCATGTAGCGGCGCTGCGACGCGCTGTAGCGGGCCGCCTCGCGCTCCTCGGCCGAGAAATATTTGACCGTCTCGAAATTGAGGAGGCTATCCACGGCATGGGCGACGGCGCCGGTATCCATCTCGACCATGTCGCGGCGCAGCTGGTTGCGCCACTCGGTCACCTTCTGCGTGAACAGGATGTAGAGCCCGACCATGACAACGGTCGCGGCGACGAGAGTGAAGCCGAACTTCAGCTGGAAGATGAGGCACACCGCTGCCAGTTCGATGAACGTCGGCGCGATGTTGAACAGCATGAAATAGAGCATCGTGTCGATCGTGGCGGTGCCCCGCTCGATGACGCGCGTGACGCCGCCGGTCTTGCGATTGAGATGGAAGCGCAACGAGAGATTGTGGAGATGCGAGAGCACCTGCTCCGAGATCAGCCGCGAGGCATTGCGCGCGACCCGCTCGAAGGCGACGTTGCGGAGATTGTCCGAGAGCGTGCCGCCGAAACGCGACGCCGCATAGGCCCAGACCATCGCAATCGCGACGCCGGCCTGCGCCTGCATCGCCGGCCCCATATTGTCGATCACTGCCTTGTAGGCGAAGGGCATGATCAGGACGATCGCCTTGCCGAGCAGCACCAGCGCCAGCGCGACAACGATGCGCAGGCGCAGGGCCGGTTCGTCCTTCGGCCAGAGATAGGGCAGGAAGCGGCGCAGCGTCGCCCAGCCGGACTCCAGCTTCTGGTCCGGGCTCCCGTGCGTCTGATGTCCTACATGCGCCATGCGCCGTCCTTGCTCCGAAATCGCGTCGCCCTCAAGTGGTGGAGCGAACCGCCTTTCGCAAGCGGGCGGTCAGGCGGGCTTGCGTGCCGTGGCCCAAAAGACGCGGTGGGGAACGAGCAGCGGATCCTGCGGGAAGCGCTCGGCCAGCAAGGCGGCATGATCGGCATCGAACCGCGCGACGCCATCCTCGTCGAGCGTCGCCTTGACGCCTGCGCTGGCCCGAATGCGGCCGCGCCAAGCCTCGTGGCTGTAGGGCTGATCGATGTCGAACGAGGCGGTCTCGATGTCGCGAAAACCGGCGACGGAGAGGTCGGGGAGATTATGACCGTGGAGGCCGGTGCCGCCGCCCGCTTGCCATCCCGGATTGTAGCGCATGATAAGAGCTTCGGTGGCCTCGACCATGTTGCCCGGGATCGGCAGCCAGTCGAAATGGCAATGCACCAGGATCCCGCCGGGCTTGAGGACGCGCATAGCCTCGGCCGCAGCCTTCGGCCGGTCGAACCAGTGCCAGCATTGGCCCGCAGTCACGAGGTCGAAGCGCGCATCCGGATAGGGCAGCGCCTCCGCCGCACCGACACGGTAGGCGACCGCGACGCCCTCGGCCTCATCCAGAGCGCGCGCCTGCTCCATCATCGGCGCGCTCGGATCGACGGCTTCGACCGTGAGTCCCAGCGCGGCAAGGCCCCGCGCAACCGTACCCGTGCCCGTGCCGATATCGAGCGCCCGCATCATCGGCTGGAGATCGAGCTGGGCGGCAAGCCGCTCGAAAAAGCGCTCCGGAAAACCCGCACGGTGGCGCGCATAATCGTCGGCGGCACGGCCAAAATCGACCTGAAGACCGGGCACGATCGGATTGTCGGCATTGAGCGTGCTCGCCATGGCGTCCTCCTGGCCGCCTTGTAGCACGGCGTCGCCCGCCGTCGAGCGCGGGCGCAGCACGCGGATCGGACCGAACATGCGGGCGCGATCCAGCAACTGCCGGGTCAGCGGGATGAGGGCCATGAGATCGACTTTGCCTGGTTAGAGGGGGCTCGGCGCTGCAATCATCTACTTGGTTAGGTTTATGGAAGCTTGCCAGCGACCGTAAACAGGGCGCTAGGCAGAGCCGTTCAACCCGCCCGGAACACGCTCCAGCCGGTCTCGCGCGCCAACATTTCCAGCGCGCGCGTGCCGAGTTCGCTGTTGCCGTTTTCATTGAGACCGGGGGACCAGACAGCAATGCTGGCCTTGCCCGGCATGACCGCGAGAATGCCGCCGCCGACGCCCGACTTGCCGGGCATGCCTATCCGGAAGGCGAAATCGCCGCTCGCGTCATAATGGCCGCAGGTGAGCATCAGCGCATTGATGCGCCGCGCGCGGCTCTCGGAGATGACGCGGCCAGCCTCGGGATGCAGCCCGTCGAGCATGAGGTAACGCCCCGCCATGGCAAGCTGCACGCAGCTCATCGCGATGGCGCACTGGTGGAAATAGCTGCCGAGCACCAGTTCCACCGGGTGATGGATATTGCCAAAGGCGCGCATGTAGTTGGCCAGCGCCATGTTGCGGAAGCCGGTCTGCTGCTCGCCGCGCGCGACCTCCTCGTCGACGACGATACTGTCGTCCCCGGCGAGATAGTGGACGAAGCGGATCAGCTCGCCGATCGCCTCGCGCGGCTGGTGACCGGCCAGGTTGACGTCGCAAACGACGATGGCCCCGGCGTTGATGAAAGGATTGCGCGGGATGCCCTGCTCCACTTCCAGCTGGACGATCGAATTGAAGGCATTGCCGGAGGGCTCGCGCCCGACGCGGCGCCAGAGCTGGTCGCCCACCTTGCCGAGCGCCAGCGTCAGCGCGAACACCTTGGAGCAGGACTGGGTCGAGAAGGGGACATGCGCGTCGCCGCCGGTGATCAGGTCACCGTCCGCCGTGACGATCGCCATGCCGAAACTGTCGAGCGGGACATTGGCGAGACCTGGAATATAGGTCGCAACCGTGCCGCGCTCGGTCTCCGCCGCCATGGTGGCGACGATGCGGTCGACGATGGGCTGGAGGGCTGCGGTCATGATACTGCGCTGTACCCCGCCGGCGGCCCCAGGTGAAGCCAGCCCCGGTGCGCCGCCTCAATCGCCCATGGCGATGGCGCGCAGAAGTGCTTCGTCGTCGGGCAGCGGCTGTCCTGGCTTGAAGCCATTGGCCTGCAGAAGATAGGCGGTCGCGGCGCGATAATCCGCGGCGGACAGAGACCCGGCGGCACCAGGGGGCATGGTCTTCACCTTGGCAAAGAGTTCCGCAAGGCTGCGGCCCTTCCAGTTTGCCGCAAAGGCCGGGCCGGTGACCGGAGGCACGCCACCCGCCGGGTTGAAGGTCGCGCCGTGGCAGGCCGCGCAATGCTCGGCATAGACGGCCCGCCCCTGCGTCGCCTGCGCTGTTGTATAGACGCCATCGCTCGCCTTGCGCGTTGAAGCGCCAGCCTGCGCCGGATCGACAGGGATCGCCCCGCCGGTCGGGTTGACCGGTGCTCTGGGGGGCCCCTTGCGGCCGATCCCGGCATCGGGCAGCGCGAACACGAACAGCGTCCCCTGCGTGCCGTGGATCAACTCGGGCGTGAAATTGTCGCCGAGCCAGAATCCCGTCGAGACCGCAACATACTGGTGCCCACCAGCCACGAACGTCACCGGATAGCCGGTCACCGACGAGCCGAGGTTCATTTCCCACAGCACCTTGCCGGTCCGCTGGTCGAGCGCGCGAAAGCGCCCAGCCGCATCGCCGCCGAACAACAGCCCGCCGCCCGTGGTGAGCAGCGACTGCATGCCGGCGCGGGTCGAGAATTTCCACGCGGTCTTGCCGGTCACGGCATTGACCGCGGTGATCACCCCGAGCTTGTTGTCCGCCCCCGGCGCCAGCGCGATCTTCGAGGCGATCGAATAGCTGGGATTGTCCCAGTCAGGCTTCACAGCCGTCGAGTTCATGCACAGATTCTGCGCCGGGAAATACATCGTCTTGGTGAGCGGGCTGTAAGCCGGCGCCTGGTAGTTGGCCCCACCGGTCGACGAAGGACAAACGAAGCGTGTGTCGCCAATCTTGTCGAACACCGTCGCGGGATTGACCGTCACCTTGCCGGTCTTTCCGTCGATCGACTGGACGACATTCTGCATCACTGTCGGCCGCGCCCACAGAAACTCGCCGGTCGTCCGGTCGAGTGTGTACACGATCCCGGTCTTGCCCGGCACGCCGGTGACCACCTTGTAGGTCTTCTTGCGGTCGATCTTCGGATTGATCCAGGTCACCTGCGCCGGATCGGGCGCGACCTGCTCGTCGAGCAAGATGCGCGGGAACGGGTGATCAAGGTCCCAGTGATCGACGATATGCTGGTAGTGCCAGACGATCTTGCCGGTCCTGACATCGAGCGCCAGCGTCGAGTTGTGGTATAGATAGTCGTAGTCGTTGCCCGCCAGCATGAACTTGGGCGCCGGCGTGCTCACCGTCGTGCCCATGTAAAGCAGTTTGAGCTCGGGATCGTAGCTCGCGTTCATCCACGCGCCGACCTGCATCCGCTTTTCGATCGGCAATCCGCCCCAGGTCTTGTCGTTGGGATCGGTGCCGCGCGCGATCGTGCTGGTGCGCCACACCTCCTTGCCGGTCTTCGCGTCATGCGCGGTGATCACGCAGGCGTCCGGGCCGCCTTCAGGCTCACATGAGCGGCCGGTGATCGCGAGGCCGTCCGCAATGATCGGGCCCGAACTCTGCTTGGCGCCCTTCTGGTAATCGAGGATCTTGGTGTCCCAGACGAGCTTCCCGGTCTGCGCGTCGACCGCGTAGATATGATCGTCCGATCCGCGCGCGATGATGAGGTTGCCGTAGATCGCGAGGTTGCGGTTCGTATCGGGGAAGGTGAGGAACTTGCCCATGTCCTTGGGCAGTTCGCGCTTGTGGACCCACAGCACGTCGCCCGAAGCGGCATCCAGCGCGGTGATCGCGTCGCTCGGCCCCGGGAAGAACATCACGCCGTCATGAACCAGCGGCGTCCCTTCCTGGTGTCCGGCATCGAGCGGGCGCACCCAGACCAACCGCAATTGCGCGACGTTCGTCCTGTTGATCTGGCCGAGCGGGGAATAACCCCAGCTATCGAGCGTGCGGCGCCAGCTCAGCCAGTCGCCGGGATCAGGATGCTGGATCATGGCGTCGGTGACGGGACGGAAGGGTGGGCGCGGTCCTTCGGGCGGGGCGGCTCTGCCGGCCGGAACGACCATGGCGACAGACAGAAGCATCAACATCGCCGTCGACACGGCTCCGGTCTTACCCGCCATATCAAGGTTCCCCTCTTTCACCTGCGTCGCGGCACGATCCGTTAAGTGGCCGAGTCCGCTCACGCTTCGATTAGCATGGAATGCGCTGTGCTGCAGCGCAACCCGGTCGCGGCGCGCTCAGCCCTTGCTGCGCTCGTCGGTGACCATGTCCTGCGCCAGCTCGAGGCCCGCCATGCCGCCTGCCGCTGTATGCGACGGGGCGTGCGGCAGCGGCAGCTCTTCGGGCTCCTCGACCTCGAGCATGCCCTCCCACTTGGTCACCACCGAGGTGGCGATGGCATTGCCGATGACGTTGGTCATTGTGCGGCCCATGTCCATGAAATGGTCGACCGCGAGGATGAAGGCGACACCTTCGACCGGCAGTTTGAACTGCGTAAGCGTCGCGGCGACCACGACGAGGCTGGCGCGTGGCACGGCGGCGATGCCCTTGCTGGTGACCATGAGCACCAACAGGATCGTGATCTGCGTGCCGATATCGAGGTGGAAGCCATAGGCCTGCGCAATGAACAGGGTCGCGAAGCTCGCATACATCATCGAGCCGTCAAGGTTGAAGCTGTAGCCCAGCGGCAGGACGAAGCTGGAAATGCGGCGCGGCACGCCGAAGCGATCGAGCTGCTCCAGCATCTTGGGATAGACGGCCTCGGACGAGGCGGTCGAAAAGGCGATCAGCATCGGCGAACGGATCTGCACGAGGAGGCGGAGCATGCGCTTGCCGAGAAACGCGAAGCCGACCAGCCCCAGCACGATCCAGAGCGTGAACAGGGCGAGGTAGAAGGAGCCGAGCAGCTTTCCGAAATCAATGAGCACAGAGAGGCCGCGCTCCGTGACGACCGAGGCAATCGCGCCGAACACGGCGACCGGGGCGAAGCGCATCACATAGCCTGTGACTTGCAGCATCAGCTCGACGAGCGACTCGACCAAAGTGACGATGGGCTTGCCCTTTTCGCCGATGGCGGTGAGCGCAACGCCCACGAACAGCGAGAAGACCACGATCTGAAGGACACTGTTCTGCGCCATCGCGTCGATGATGGAAGTCGGGAAGACGTGAAGGACGAAATCCTTGAGATTGAGCGCGGCGGTATCGACGCCAGCGTCCTTGCCTTCCGCGACCAGATTCAGGCCTACGCCCGGTTGCAGGACATTGGCGTAGAACATGCCGATCGACAGCGAGATGAACGCGGCGAGGATGAACCAGCCAATGGCCCGCCCGCCGATCCGGCCGAGCGTGGCGGTATCATGCATATGAGCGATTCCAGCGACCAGGGTGCCAAACACGAGCGGCGCGATGATCATCTTGATGAGATGCAGGAAGACGTCGGCAAAGAGATGGAGGTAACCGGCGACCTGTTTGGCCGTGTCGGCGTCCGAACCGTAATAAGCGTGCAGTCCGACACCGAGCAGTAACCCGGCGATCATGCCAATGCCGATCTGGACCGTCAGATTGCTTTTCATGCGGCTGCCCCGTTCCTTGCTTTCGATGCCAAGGGCTAGGCGTAACAGGGCCGGTCAGTCAGCGCAAACGGGCAGGAAAAAGGCCGCACCTCACTTGAGATGCGGCCCCTGAGCGGATGGGAATGGCTCTTTCCTGTCGGGTCAGCCGCCCGACGTGGATGCTGACGCCGAACCGCCGGATTTGCTCTTGCCCTTGCCTTTCTTCGCGCCGGCATCGGCAGTGACGTCGGCACTTGCGGCCGGCGGATCGGTCTTCAGGCGATCTTCGACCCGGCTCAAAGCCGGCTGCGCAGGATCAGCGGCGCGGGACTGGGCGCGATCGATTCCAGTGTCGACGGGCGGGGCGCTCGGCGGCGAGGGTAGCGCCGCCGTTGCACTGCCTTCGACGGCGGTGCCGGACCGGCCGGGTATACTGGCGGCACCGTTTGCGTTGACCGATGGCTGGGCGAAAGCCCCGCCCGCAACGAGAACTGCCGCAGCCGCGCCAGCAAGCAGATATTTCATGATCGTCTCCTTCAATCCCCGGCAACTTGCCTCGGGGACCTCTGCAATCGCGCGGAGGGATGGCCGTTCCACGACCCGTCGCGGGCAGGCGTCATGAACCGGGTTTTCGGTTTCAGCGATGCGGTGAGCGGTGGTCTCAGGCCCCGATCAAGTGCAGTAGAACCTCGCGGCGATGCGGCGCGCGGCGATGCTCGGCCAGATAGATGCCTTGCCATGTACCGAGCCCGAGCCGGCCGCCGACGACCGGGACGCTCAGGCTCACGCCGGTCAGCATGGTCCGGATATGGGCGGGCATGTCGTCCGGCCCCTCGTCATCATGTGCGTAACGCGCATCCTCAGGGGCGATCTGCTCCAGCCAGTCGAGCAGATCCGTCTTCACGGCCGGCGCGGCATTTTCCTGGATGAGGAGCGATGCGGACGTGTGCCTGCAGAAGAGGGTCAGCACGCCGTCGTCGAGCCCCTGCGCGCGGACCCATTCGGCGACGTGCCGCGTGATCTCGACCAAGGCGCGGCCCGGGGTCGTGACCGGCAGGACAGCATGAGCCTGCCGCAGGCCGCTCAACTGCAGCCTTCCTTCCACTGGACGTAGCTCCAGCGGCCGATGCGATAGCTGACGACCTTCTTGCCGTCGGTTTCCATGATGAGACCGAACGGGTCGCCGTCGCGATGCACGACGAAATAGTGGCCAGTCGGGCCGGTATAGGGATGGGGTTGGATTTTGACGGCGGGCCCCAGGCGGGCCAGCACGTCGTCCTCGCTCATGCCCACCTGGACGCCGCCCAGTGTCGGATGGCCCGGCGTCGCGACCTCGATGCGGACGACCGTGTCGCCATCGAGCATGAAGAAGAGGTCCTTGAGGCTGGCGATGCGCGCGTAGCCGCACGTGTTGCCGGGATCGGGGCCATTGTCCTTGACGGCATCGAAGCCCGCGGCACGAAGCTTGGCGACGGTCATCCCGACCTTGACCCCGGCCATCTCGTCGAGCGGGGCATCGACGGGCGGGGTTTCGTCCGGCGGGACGATGACATTGGCCTCATCGCCCGGAGCGACAATGGCTTCGTTGACCGGCGCGGCCTCATTCCCGTCGGCGCCGCGCCCGCATGCAGCGAGCAGGCCAAGCAGGGCGAGTGCGAGAGGCCGGTTCAGCCGCATTGCGCCCGGTGCAGCAGCATCTGATCCGCGAGGACCAGCGCCATCATCGCCTCGACGACGGGCGTGCCGCGAATGCCGACGCAGGGATCGTGGCGGCCCTTGGTCTGGATCTCGGTTGCATGGCCTTCGCGGTCGATTGTCGGCACGGGTATCAGGATCGAGCTGGTCGGCTTGAAGGCGACGCGCAACTTGACCGGTTGGCCGGTCGAAATACCGCCCGTAATCCCGCCGGCATGATTGGCAAGGAAGACGGGCTTGTGATTGTTGCCCGGGCGCATCGGGTCGGCATTCTCTTCGCCGCGCAGGCGCGCCGCTGCGAATCCGTCGCCGATCTCGACACCCTTGACGGCATTGATGGTCATGGCCGCTGCCGCCAATTCGCTGTCGAGCTTGGCATAGAGCGGGGCGCCCCAGCCGGCCGGCACGCCATTGGCAATGCACTCGACCACCGCACCGAGTGAGGAGCCGTCCTTGCGTGCCGCATCGATCATCCGGGTCCAGCGCACCGCCGCCTCCACGTCCGGGCAGAAGAACGGGTTCTGACCGATCTCGTTCCGGTCGAAATTGGCGGGATCGATCGCGTCGCCGCCGATCTCGGTCACGTAGCCCGTGATCTCCACGGTGGAAATGATGCGCCGCGCGATGGCACCGGCGGCGACGCGGCAGGCGGTCTCGCGCGCCGACGAACGTCCGCCGCCGCGATAGTCGCGAAAGCCATATTTGGCATCATAGGCATAGTCGGCATGACCGGGACGATAGGCTTGCGCGACCTCGGAATAGTCCTTGGACCGCTGGTCGACATTCTCGATCATGAGGCTGATCGGCGTACCGGTCGTTTTCCCCTCGAACACGCCTGACAGGATGCGGACCTGGTCCGGCTCCTGCCGCTGCGTGGTGAAGCGCGAGGTGCCGGGGCGGCGCTTGTCGAGCCAGGGCTGGATGTCGGCTTCCGAGAGGGCGATGCCCGGAGGGCAACCGTCCACGACCGCGCCGATGGCGGGACCATGGCTCTCGCCCCAGGTCGTCATGCGCAATGCGCGGCCGAAGGTGTTGAAGCTCATCAGTCAGGCCAGTCGTGCAAAAGCGGTTGCATGGATCGCAACGCCCCTTTGCGGCGTCGGCACGGCGCTGTCCAGTGCGCAGGCCATGAAATGGGGTCCGGCATAGGGACTTTCGAAGGGCGCTGCACGGCCGGCGGTGTAACCGAAACGGCCATAATAAGCCGGATCGCCGAGCACGAAATCGATGCGGATGCCCTGAGCGTGAAGCATCTCATGACCAGCGCGGATCAGTGCGGTGGCGACACCCGTCCTCCGGTGATCGGACAACACGGCAACCGGTGCGAGGGCGGATGCCGCGAGCGACACACCCTCCGCCTCGGCCTGCACGCGACTGAACAGGACATGCCCGACCAGCGCACTCTCCTCAAAGGCACAGAGGCTTACAAGGACATCGCCGCCCTCGTGAAGCGCGCGGACAAAGTCCGCTTCGCCATGATGTCCATGTTCGGAAGCGGCAAAGGCCGCAGCGTGAAGGCGGCACATCACATCGAGCTCGCCGTGCGCCGCGGGCCTTATCCGCACGCGATCAGGTGCTCAGCGCGATGTCCGGCGCATCCTCTGCCTTCATGCCGATGACGTTGTAGCCCGCGTCGACATGGTGGATTTCGCCGGTCACGCCGGACGAGAGATCCGAGAGCATGTAGAGACCCGCGCCACCGACATCCTCGATGGTCACGGTGCGCTTGAGTGGCGAGTTCAGCTCGTTCCATTTTAGGATGTAGTTGAAATCGCCGATGCCGCGCGCCGCGAGCGTCTGGATCGGGCCGGCCGAGATGCCGTTGATGCGGATATTGTCGTGGCCGAGATCAACCGCCAGATATTTGACGCTCGTCTCCAGCGCCGCCTTGGCGACGCCCATGACGTTGTAATGAGGGATGACCTTCTCCGCGCCATAATAGGTCAGCGTCAGGATCGAGCCGCCGTTCGGCATCAGCTCGCGCGCGCGCTTCGCCACGGCGACGAGGCTGTAGGCGCTGATGTTCATGGTCATCAGGAAATTGTCGAGCGTCGTGTCGTAATAGCGGCCGCGCAACTGGCTCTTGTCCGAAAAGCCGATGGCATGGACGACGAAATCGATCGTCGGCCAGCTCGCCTTCAGCGTGTCAAACGTCTTGTCGAGCGCGTCCATGTCCGACACGTCACAATCGATCAGCAGATCCGATCCGAGTTGCTCGGCCAGTGGCTGGACCCGCTTCAGCAGGGCCTCGCCCTGATAGGAAAACGCCATCTCGGCACCCTGCGCGTGCAGGGCCTTGGCGATCCCCCACGCGAGCGACTTGTCATTGGCGAGGCCCATGATGAGTCCACGCTTGCCCGTCATTAGGCCGGTCATGAAGGCAATTCCTCCGTCTCTTCCACTGCCGGCTCCGCGACCGGAAACTCGGCCAGCGCCGCATTGAGTTCGGCGCCAATTACCACGCCAAGCCCGATGATGAAGAAAAAAATGAGCGTGACCATCGCGCCCGCCAGACCACCATAAGTGAGGCTGTATGCGGTGAGATGCGAGAGGGCGAGCGGGAGGAGCAGAGAAGTCAGATACCACCAGAACGCAGTGAAGGCTGCGCCTGGCCATTTGGGGAAACGTCGCGCCCGATAGGCGCCCGGCGTCAACGCCACGAACAGCAGGTAGAGCATCGCGAAGAGCAGCAGGGTCGGCACCAGCCGGCTCGCGGTGACGAGACCGATCGCGAAATTAGCGAACGGGAACAAGCGCTCAATGACGGCTTCAGCCGCAGCAAGAAAGACCTGCAGCGCCAGCGCGAACATCGCGCCGAGCACCGAGAGCATGATGATGCCGATGGCGCTCAGGCGATAATGCCAAAAGGGCTTGGACGCCTTGGTGCCATAGGCGCGGCGCAGGATATCGCGAATGGTCTCGATGAGGCTGCCGACCGTCCACAGGCCGATCAGCGCACCGATCCAGAGCAGGTTGCCGGTGCGCGCGTTCAGCACATCGGTGATCGCCGGGCGCAATACGCTCGCCACACTGGGCGGCACGGTTACCAGGAAGCCGTTCACTGTCTCGATGCCGGCCTGCGTCTGCCCCAATATCTGGGCAATCGCAGCAGCGACGATGAAGAAGGGGAAAAGCGCGACGAGCGTCAGATATGCGAGGTTGCCCGCATGAATGAACCCGTCCGAATAGACGCCGATGCAAACGCGCTTGATTACCTCCCGTGCTCCGAGGCGGCGGGATTTGGGCTCGGACGCCCCCTTCCGCCGCGCATGACGGCGGGCTTCGGGGGACTGGGGCGACTGAGCAAGCATGGCGGAATAACGCCTGAACTATGGTTTTCGCGCGCTGACCAGCGAATAATAGCCGCAGGTCGCCGTCGCCTCGACATCGACGAAGCCGGCCTTGCCCAGGATCGCCTCGAATTCCTGCAGGCTGTACTGCTTGCCCTGCGTGCCGATCAGCATCAGCACCGAGAAGGACGCGGTGACCACCGGGCCATCGAGATTGTCGTTCATCAGCTGCTCGTGGAGGAATATCTTCCCGCCCGAGGGCAGAACATCGAACGCCTTTTTCGCGAGTTCCACGCAAGTCTCGTCGTTCCAGTCGTGGAAGATATTCGAGAAGAACAGCGCGTCATAACCCGTTGGCCAAGGCTCGCGGAACATGTCGACGGCGGCGGTATCGACACGATCGGCCACTTCGCCCTCGTCGATATATTTCTTCGCGGCCTGACACATGGTGTCGAGATCCATGACGGTTGCCTTGAGATCCGGGCACGCCTGCGCGGCGGCAATCGCAAACACACCCGAGCCTGCACCGACGTCGAGCAGGCGCTTCACGCCCTTGTACGCGCCGCTGCGGGCCGCACCGATCGCCGGCGCGCAGCTATGCGCATGCATGAACGCGGCGATGCCGATCGCCTGTTCGAGCGGGATCTTGCCGGCTTCCCAGCCTTTGGCATGATCGCCGCCCTTGTGCGCGGCGTCGGGCGAAAGCGCCTCCATGAACTGGTCATAGGTGGGCAGCCGCTCGCGCCAGAAGCCGAGCAGCGCGCCCCAATAGAAGTTGCTCGATTTGACCAGATAGTTGCGGCTTGTGACCGTCAGTCCGAGGCGGCCATCGCGGCGATTGAGAAAACCGAGGGCGCAGAGCAGGCCGGAAATGATGCCAAGCGCACGCGGGTTCACGTTACAGACCGTCGCGGCATCCTGCACCGACAGAGGACCGTCGGCCAGCTTGTCGAACAGGTTGATCTGGTCCGCAGCCAGCATGGCGGGGAGATTATGGCTCGACAGCCAGACTTCCCAGATCAGCCGGTCATCCACCGGCGGCGACAGATATTGCCCCTTCATGCGTCTCTCCCTTTTTCAGGCACACAGGGCATCACGCCCCAGACGGTGCCTGGACAGGGTTTCCGTTACAGGGAAAGGACAGCGCCTGTCACGAGGGGCTTTCGCACCCTCGCGACAGGATTGCTCAAAGCGAAAGCGAAATGTTTGCTGTCGCGGCGTGATCCATCCGGTCGACGCCGCCGCGAACCACGCTGTACTGGTTGAGATAGCCCACCTCGGCGCTCAGCACCTTCGAGAGCGGGAACTTGACCGCGACATTGTTGCGCATGCGGTCCCAGCCCGATTGGCTCTGGAAACTCACGCTGTTGAGATTGACGAAACTCTCATGGCCGAAGGTCAGCGTGGTCTTGCCGTCCTTGCTCAGCGGCAGGACATATTTGGCATAGGGCCGCACCCGCCAACCGGTGCCGGCGATGCCATTGCGCCAGCGCTGCTCGGCGCGAAGGCGGAAGCTCACCGAACCGCCCGCGATCTTGGTGACATTGTCGAACGTCACCTGCTCACGCGCGCGGCGCTCCATGACGGTGAAGGTGCCGCCGGCATATTGCGGATCGTGCGTGTAGCCGGCCGCAATCGTGACGGTCTTGTTGAGCTTGTAGTTCAGCAGCAGGTTATTCTCGATCTCGTAGAGACCCTTGCGGTTGTCGCTGAACCGGTAGTTGGTTTCATTGGACAGCTGCCAGGCACCGCCGAGCTTCACCGAGACGCTCGTCTGCAGCCAGAGCTGATCGTCTTCCTGCGCAGCATTGGCTGCACAGGGCATGATCAACAGACCCGCCGCAGCGAGCCAGATAAGAGATTTCGTCATTTTGCGTTCCGACCCGTTGTCACGATATTGTCATATTTATGACCCAGCTTATCGCCGAATGCGATTAAGAAATGGTTGGGCGAGGCGAAGCTTGACGGCGCGCTCACCATGGCCAGAGCAGCGTCAGCGAATAGAAGAGCGCGCCCACTGCCGCGGACGCCGGGATCGTGATGACCCAGGCAAGCATCACATTCTGCGCGACGCCCCAGCGCACGGCCGAGGCGCGCCGCGCCGTGCCGGCGCCGATGACGCAACCCGTGATTGTGTGGGTGGTCGAGACCGGGATACCCAGCGCCGAGGCCGAAAAGACGATGATCGACCCACCCGTGGAGGCTGAAAACCCCTGGTGCTGGGAGAGCTTTGTGATCCGCGAGCCCATCGTCTCGATGATCTTCCAGCCGCCGGTCATGGTGCCCAGCGCGATCGCGATATAGCAGGCAATCGCCACCCAGTGAGGGACATGGAATTCGCCGCTCAGATAGCCGGTGGAATAGAGCAGGACAGTGATGACCCCCATCGTCTTCTGCGCATCGTTAAGTCCATGGCTGATCGAATAAGCCGCGGACGAAGCGAGGTGCATATAGCGCAGGCTGCGGTCGGCGCCGCGCGCGCTCGACTCCTTGAACATCCAGCTCGTCGCGAGCATGACGATCATCGAGAGGATCATGCCGAGCATCGGCGAGAGCACGATGGCGATGAGCGTCTTGTTGAGCCCGCTCCACTGGATGCCGGTGATGCCGGCGTGGGCGACACCCGCGCCGACGAGGCCGCCGACGAGCGCGTGGCTGCTCGACGAGGGAATGCCCTTGAGCCACGTCACGACGTTCCAGAACATCGCGCCGATAAGCGCACCGAAGACGACGGAGGGCGTCACCAGGTCCTTGGCAATGAGGCCAGCGCCAATCGTTTCGGCAACCTTGTGCAGGCTGGGGAAGAGCAGCATCAGGAAATAGGCCGCGAAATTGAAGAAGGCAGCAAAGAGCACTGCCGCCACTGGCCCGAGCAGCCGCGTTGCGACCACCGTGGCGATCGAATTGGCAGCGTCGTGCAAGCCGTTCAGGAAGTCGAAGGCAAGCGCCACGACGATGAGACCGATGAGCAGCGGAAAGGCGAGATCATGCATGCGCCGGCGCCACGTCAGCTGTGATCGATGACGATGCCGTCGATCTCGTTCGCAACGTCCTCGAGCGCGTCGACGATCCGCTCCAAATGCTTGAAGATCTCGCGCCGGACACTGAAGCCCATCGCGTCGGTCGGGCCCAGGGCCTTGAAGATGCGCTTGAGACCATCCGCATGGATGCGGTCGGCATGACCTTCCATGCGGACCATCCGCTCGGTGAGTTCGTGCAGGCGCTTGCCGTTTCGACCGACGTCGCGCAGCAGCGGAATCGCTTCGGCGAGGACGCGCGTCGATTCCACGACGATACCGACCATGTCCTTCATCTCGGGCTCGAAGGCCGTGAAGTCGTAGAGGTCGACAGCCGCGGCCGCCGAATTCATCTCGTCGATGGCATTGTCCATCGAGCTGATGAGGCTGGTGATCGCACTGCGATCGAACGGCGTCAGGAAGGTCTGGCGGACGGTCCGCAACACCTCGCGGATGATCTCGTCAGCATCATTCTCGCGCTCTGAAACCTCCCGGATATGATCGGCGCGATGATCGCCGTCGTGAAAGAGCCGCGAGAGCGCGTCCGCGCCGGCGCCAACGGTCTGCACATGCGCTTCGAACAGCTCGAAGAAATTGCCCTGCTTGGGCAGCAAGCGATGGAACCAGCCAAACATGCGACTTATCCCCGATTTTTGAGCGACGGTGCTCAAGATGGTTTCGCGCCGGGCGGCGGCGCGGAATTCCGATGGGCCGAAGGAGCGGATGAGTTCGCTGAGGTCTGTTTCCTCGACAGCGTCGGCGGCGTCGGCAAGGCCGAACCAGCGCCGCTCGCGCTGACCTGCTTCCTTCCAGCCGTCCAGTTCCTTGCTGACCGCGAGTGGAAAGACTTCAACGTCGACCATGAGCGATGCGCCGTTTCGGCGGCGCTTCCTGTACCGATAGGACCCGAGCGGTGTCGGGCAGACCGGCCCCAGCACGCCCGCTTCTTCCTCGGCTTCGGCAGCCGCCGCCTGGTGAGGCGCAGCGCCGGCAGCGGGATTGCCCTTGGGAATGACCCAGCGCTTGCTCTCGCGCGAGGTAATGAGCAGAATCTGGATCGACGCGTCCACACCGTCACCGGTGGCGCGATAGGGCAAGGCGGCAATCTGTCTTATCGTCGTGCTCCACGACCGCGCTCTGCGGCGATTGCGCTTTGTGACACTTTCATGACAAACTCAAGCGCCGGCACCCGCAGCCTCGGCGGATATGCACAGGAAAATCGTCAGCGCAGTGTCAAACGCCGAGATGGCCGCGCAAGTTGCGCGTGTCGCTCCATTCGTCGGCAAAGCGCTGGAGAGCTGAATCTCCCTGGGGGAGATCGATCAACAGCGTGACCAGTTGGTCACCGCGCCCGCCGCTCTTGATGGAGAAGCCCTTGCCCTTGAGCCGAAGGGTCTGGCCCGAGCGAGCGCCTGCAGGGATGGCCAGCATCACCGGACCGTCCACGGTCGGCACCTTGACCTTACCGCCTTTCACCGCTTCGACGAGGCTCACCGGCAGGTCGAGGCGGACATTGTCGCCGTCACGCACGTAAAAGGGATGGTTGCCAATCTCGATAGTGACGATGGCATCCCCCGCGCCGCCGGGTCCGGGCTGCCCCTTGCCGCCAAGCTTCATCTGCGTGCCGGTCTCTACACCGGCAGGGAGTTTCAAGTCGATCGTCTTGCCGTCGGCGAGCGTGATGCGCTGGGGCGCAAGCGTCGCGGCGTCGACGAAGGGAACCTGGAGCCGATAGGTGACATTCGCGCCACGCTGCTGCGGCGCGCCGCGCCGTCCGAAATCGCTGAAACCGCCACCGCCGCGGGCGCGCCCACCGCCGAACAGCCCCTCGAAAATGTCGCCGAAGTCAGCACCGCCATTGCCGAAATCGAAGTCCGCTGCACCCGGCCCAGCGCCGCCGCTGCGCGAATACGTGTAGCGCTCGCCGCCGCCTCCGAACCCCGGGCCACCCCCGCCAAAGCCGAAAGGATGCGCCGGATTGCCGTCGGCGTCGATCTCGCCCCGGTCGAAACGGGCCCGCTTGTCCTTGTCGGAGAGCAGGTCATAGGCGCGGGTCACCTCGCCGAACCGTTCGGCCGCCTTGGGATTGTCCTTGTTCTTGTCAGGGTGAAGCTGCTTGGCAAGCTTGCGATACGCGGACTTGATCGCCGCTTCGTCCGCGCCGCGCGAGACACCCAGTGTCGAATATGGATCAGCCGCCATGGTCCCTCATCTGGCAACTTGATGAACTTCTCGCAAGTGGCGTGCGCTTCTCGACAGATTCGCACCTGCAGCGTAGAGGCGCAGACATGGCCAGCGAAGAAATATCCAACACCCAACCGACCACCAGCAGCAGCGACCCATTCGCGCTGTTCGAGACCTGGTATGGCGAGGCGCGGGCGAGCGAGCCCAATGACAGCAACGCCATGGCATTGGCGACAGCGGACGCGCAAGGCCGCCCTTCGGTACGCATGGTGTTGCTGAAGGGCCATGGCCCGAACGGCTTCATCTTCTACACGAATTTCGAGGGAAGAAAGGCGCGTGACATACTCGCAAACCCGCAAGTCGCGCTTCTCTTCCACTGGAAGTCGCTGCGCAGGCAGGTCCGGATCGAGGGGACGGCGACACGCGTCGACGATGCAGCGGCCGACGCCTATTTCGCCAGCCGCTCGCGGGATTCGCAGCTCGGCGCCTGGGCGAGCGACCAATCACGGCCCCTGCCCGACCGCGCCACCTTCGAGGCGCGCTTCGAGGACATTGCCGCACGCTATGAAGGCCAGGCCGTCCCGCGCCCGCCGCACTGGTCGGGCTTCCGGGTCGTCCCGCATGCCATCGAATTCTGGCTGGACCGGCCGCACCGCCTGCATGAGCGCACGCGCTACGAGGCAGACGGCAAGGGTGCCTGGCAATCGGGCATGCTCTACCCCTGAGCTCCTCCCCAAGACCTTCACGATCACCGCCCAGAGACGCCTCCATGCCGACCCTGCCCTTCACCCAAGTCGATGCCTTCTCCCACGCACCCTTCACCGGAAACCCGGCGGCAGTCATGCCGCTCGAGGCATGGCTGGACGACGCCGTGCTGCAGGGCATCGCGATGGAGAATAATCTCGCGGAGACCGCGTTCACGGTGAAGCTGCCCGAGGGCGCGGGCGCCGACCATGAACTGCGCTGGTTCACGCCGGCCGTCGAGGTTGCGCTCTGCGGGCACGCCACGCTGGCGAGCGGCCATGTACTGATGAGGCAGGACCAGCACGCCATCCGCTTCCGCACGCGCAAGGCCGGCGACCTCGTCGTAACGCGGACGAATGAGGGCTACGCGCTGGACCTGCCAGCCTGGGACGTCGCACCGACGCGGCGGCCGAATCTTTCCGTCCTCCTCGGCGGCCCCGAGCCGCTCGAAGTGCATTGGCGCGAGAGCGGCTATCTGCTCCTGCTCTACGCCGACGAAGCGCAGGTGCGGGCGCTGAAGCCGGATTTCACATCGCTGGCTGCCCTCGGCGACGTGCTGACGATCGCCACGGCTCCGGGCGACGCGACGGATGTCGTCAGCCGCGTCTTTGCGCCAGGAGCCGGGATCGATGAGGATCCGGTCACGGGTTCGGCCCATGCGCTGCTGACGCCCTATTGGGCGGCGCGCCTGGGGCGGCCTGATTTTACCGCCTACCAGGCGAGCCCGCGCGGCGGTTATCTGGGCTGCCGCCTCGAAGGGGATCGCGCGGTGCTGTCTGGCCAGTGCCGGACGGTCATCGAGGGACAATTCTTCCTCTAGAGCGAGCGCACCAGCACCGCGAGGGCATGGCGCAGCGCCGGCATCTCAGGTTCATTGGTGTTACCGAGCCGGACGATCGTCAGCCGTTGCGACGGCGACACGACGATGAACTGGCCGCGATAGCCAACCGCGCCAAATATGTCGGCGCGCGCTTCCCCGGGAAAGAGGTCGGTATGCGGTCCCGGCCGGTTCAGCCAGAGCTGTCCGCCATAAGCACGATTTGCCGGCGACGGGCTGGTCATGAAAGCGATCCAGCCTTCCGGCACGATCTGCCGGTCACCCACACGGCCGTGGTTGCGCAGCAACTCGCCGATCTTCCCATAATCGCGCGCGGTCATGTGCAGCATGGCGCCGCCCAACATCGTGCCGCTCTCGTCATATTCGGCGAACAGGCTGTCGAGGCCGAGCGGCCCCTTGAGCCTGGCGTCGATGAACGCCGTCATTGCGTCGTGACGGGCCTTGGGCTCCTTCACAGGCGTCAGCAGATCGGTGACGATGCCCGAAAGGATCATTGTCGTGGCACTGGAATAGGTGAAATTGGTGCCGGGCTTGTGAACGAGCGGCTTGGCCGCGGCATAGGCCGCCTGGTCAGGCGCGCCGGGACCGACCAGCATGGCGAGCGAGTCCGCCCTCTCGCGTGGTTCGCCCAGTTCGACGTGCGAGAGACCCGATCGCATCTGCATGAGCTGGCGAAGGGTGATCGCCGAGCGCGGGTCGCCGGGCTGGCGCCATGCCGCGACCGGTGCAGGATCGTCCAGCGCAAGACGCCCGTCGCCGGCCATGATGCCCACCAGAAGACCGGTCACCGTCTTGGCGAGCGACCAGCTCAGCAGGCGCGTCTTCGGCCCATAGCCCGGCGCATAGCGTTCGGCGACGAGCTTGCCGTCACGCAGGATGAGAAGCGCGCGCGTCTCGCCAAGGGCGGCTACCTTCTCGGAATCGAAGAAGGGATCGGTCGCCGCCTTCAGGGCCGCAGGCGACAGCGCGGAATCGCCGGCCAGCTCGGCAAATCCGGCGGGCGACATATCCTGCGACATGGCATGGCCGGCGAGCACGGCCGCAAGCAGCGCGCCTGCAGCAGCGGCCATCAGGGAAAGGCTTTTGATCTTCATGGCGCCCGGCCCTATCACGCGGGCCATGACAAGGGGAATGGCGTTACCGGAGAAGCGGATCTTGTTGCGCTGGGCGCTCTATGCGCTCGCGGCACTGGCACTGCTCTATCTCGCAATCAATTGGCCACGCTGGACGGCGCGAGCAGAGGTCGCGACCGGGTTCGGGGCGCGCATCGCCTGCTCGTGCCGCTATATCGAGGGCCGCAGCCTCGAAAGCTGCAAGGGCGATTTCGACGGCCTCGCCGGCATGGGGCTGGTGCGGTTCAACGACGACCCGGACCATCGCGCCGTGCAAGCCTCTGTGCCGCTTCTGGCGAGACGCAAGGCCATGTTCCGGCAAGGATATGGATGCCTGCCCGACAAGGCGGAGGACTGAACCCGCCGGGCAACAAGGGGAGAGTAGGCAATGACCGGGATGCGGCAAGCGACATGGGCAGTGGCACTGGCGGGCGTAGCATTGGCCTCGACAAGCCTGTTCGCGGCGGGAAAGACGCCTGCGCCCATGGTGATCGAACGCCAGGGCAGCTTTACGGCCGGTGGCAACGTCATCGGCGAGGGCAACCGGACGCTGCACTGCGACCGCGGCTTCGTCGAATATCAGATCCCTGCCAACGCGCGGAAAGTTGGTCTTTTCCTGTGGCATAGTTCAAGCACCCAGGTCTGGCAGAACCGCTGGGACGGCGGTGAGGGCTATCAGAGCATCTTCCTGCGCCGCGGCTTCCCGGTCTATCTCTGGGACGGACCGCGCGTCGGCCGTGCAAACTGGGGCTGCGAGGAATATACGTACAAGGCGCTCGTCGGCCGCGACCAGGCCAATCTCTGGGCCTGGCGCCTGGGCGGGCAGGACGGCAAATGGTTCGACGGGGTGCAGTTCCCCACCAAGGACCGCGAGGCCGCCTGGATACAGGCGACGAGCGCGCGCTACGATGAATTCGACACGCCGCAAAATGCGCATCTCCAAGCCGAGGCGGCGGCGAAAGCAATCGACAGGATCGGTCCCGTCGTCGCGGTGACCAATTCGGCGGGCGGCTGGCGCGCGCTTCTCGCCGCACTCAAGACGGACAATATCAAGGCGATCGTCGCTTACGAGACGCCGGGCTATGTCTTCCCGGAGGGAGAGGGGCCGCAAGGGCCGGAAGCGACATTCGGACCGACCCATGTCCCGCTCGACGAGTTCAAGCGGCTGACGCGCATCCCCATCCAGATCGTCTTCGGCGATAATGTCGAAAAATCGGAGATGTGGTCCGGGGTGCACAAGCAGGCCGAGCAGTTCGTCGCCAGCGTCAACAAACATGGCGGCCGCGCCGAGATTCTCGACCTGCCCAAGGCTGGACTCAAGGGCAACACCCACATCGCCTTTGCCGACATGAACAATGTCGCGGTGGCTGACCTGCTCTCGGCTTTCCTCAAGAAGAACGGCCTCGATCGACGCTGAACGCTTCAGGGCAAATCGGGCCGCTCCACTCACCGCGTTCGTGACAGGAGTCGCGTCTTCGAGTAATCTCTTGGCAAGGAACGCATCGGTAAACTCGGAGAGGACAGACGGCTGCGTGGCGCAGCCCGAACGCGAGGAGCGCCTTTGCCATGGGTGCACATCGACCGCCCAATCCAGACCAGAGCTTCAAGCTGGACCTTTCCGCACGCGGTTATCTCGTCCTCTTCCGCCCGGATGAGCCCAATCACTGCCCCGGCTGCGGCCATTCGCAATGGTTCGTGGGCCGGATGTCCGCCGAATGCGGCATCTGCGGCACGGCGCTACCGCTTGCCGATTCGCAGCAGAGCCCCCGCAGTGGCGCGGCGCGGAAAGCCGTCGCCCTGCATGTGCTGCCTGATCGTCCTCAGCGCGAAGCAACGGACGAGCGACGCCGCGAGGAACGGGTGAAGGCCGTTGGGCGCACGCTCGGTCTCTATGTCGACGGATCACCGCACGCCTTTCGGCTGGAGAATATCTCCGAGGGCGGCGTCATGGGCAAGGCGATCCCCGGCTTGCGTCAGGCCAAGTCGCTTCTCATCGAGCTGGAAGACGGACGTATGGTTCCCGCGGAGCTCAGGTGGAGCGACGGCGTGTTTGCCGGCCTTGCCTTCCTTGAACCGAAGACGGAATGACGTGCCTTAGTGCGCCTTGCCGCGAAGCTTCTGCACGGCATGGACGACGCCCACAATCGCGAGACCGATAACGAAGCCGACGAACGCCGCGAGCAGCGCGTTCACGATCCAGACGATTACGCCGCTGGATGAGACAGCCTCCGCCCAGTGATGCAGCGTCTCGGGCAGGATATGCAGCGGCGTGCCGTCAAGGCCGTGCAATATGATGCCGCCGCCGACCCACAGCATGGCGATCATGCCAACATTTTCGAGAAACCCGAGAATATAGGGCATCGACTTCACAAGGCCCCGACCCAATGAGCGCGTTACGCTCAGTCTCCGGCCGGCCAGATGGAGGCCGATATCGTCGAGCTTCACGATGACCGCGACCAGGCCGTAGACTCCGATCGTAACCATGAGGCTGACGATGACGAGCGCGGCGGCCTGGACCGCGATCGACCGCTCGGCCAAGTCCGCGAGGGCAATGGCGAGAATCTCGGCGGATAGGATGAGGTCGGTTCGGATTGCACCCTTGACCTTCGACGCTTCAAGATGCGCTGGGTCCTCGCCGGGCGTGTCCGCATCGGCTTCCAGATGGCCATGCTCGCCGGTGCCCAGTGTTTCGAGAATCTTTTCGGCGCCCTCGAAGCAGAGGAAGGCGCCGCCGATCATCAGGATGGGCGTGATCGCGACCGGCAGGAAGGCACTCAGCAGCAAAGCGGCGGGCAGCAGGATGAGCAGCTTGTTGCGCAGCGACCCGAGCGCAATCTTGCCGATCATCGGCAGTTCGCGTTCCGGCGAGAAGCCGGTCACATAGGTGGGGGTGACTGCCGTATCATCCACGACGACACCGGCCGCCTTGGCGCTCGCCTTGGCGGAGGCCGCGCCGACATCGTCGAGACTGGCGGCGGCGAGGCGGGCAATGGCGGCGACATCGTCGAGCAGGGCAGCGAGACCGGAGGACATCGTCTAGAAAAACTCCCCATGAGACGTGGCGGGCAATGCCCAGTCGATCGTGCCGCGGCCATGGCGCGATAGGAAATCATTGGCGCGCGAGAAATGCTTGCAGCCGAAAAAGCCGTTGTGCGCCGAGAGCGGCGAGGGATGAGGCGCCTTCAGCACGAGATGGTGGCCGCCCCGGCTCTCATCGTCGACGAAAGCAGCTTTTTTCTGCGCATAGCTGCCCCAGAGCAGGAAGGCGACTGGCGCTTCCAGCGCATTGACGCGCGCGATGACGGCATCGGTGAAGCGCTCCCAGCCGCGATTGGCATGGGCGCCGGCCTGCCCCATCTCGACCGTGAGCACGCTGTTGAGGAGCAAGACGCCCTGCCGCGCCCAATGCTCGAGATAGCCGTGACCGGGACGTTCGAGTCCGAGATCGCTCTTCAGCTCCTTGAAGATGTTGACCAGGCTGGGCGGCGGCGGAACGCCGGGCATCACCGAAAAACACAGGCCATGGGCCTGGCCCGGGCCATGATAGGGATCCTGCCCCAGAATGACGGCACGGACCTTGTCGAGCGGCGTGTAGGCCAGCGCGTTGAACCAGTCGGCGCCACGCGGGAAGATGCGCGCGCCGGCTTCCTTGCGTTCGACGAGAAATGCCTTGAGTGCCGCCATGTAGGGTTGGGCGAATTCCTCGCCCAACGCGGCGCGCCAGCTGTCATCCAGTGTCGGCGGTACGGAGGGAGCAGTGCCGGCTTCGGTCATGCCCCAATCGCTATCGCCGCCCGGCCAGCAAGCCAAGCAGCGATTGCGCTGAAAGGAGATCAGTAGCGGGGCGCGAGCTCGCCGCGGTCAACCTGCGGGCCGATCTGGCTCCAGGCGTCCGAAATCTCGCTGATGAAGCCTCGCGCCGTTTCCATGAAGGCCGGGTCACCCACAGCCGTGGCCTCCAGGATCCGCTTGCGCGCTTCGCGATAGATGGTCGCGAGGCTGACCGCGATCTCCCCGCCGCGCTTGAAATCGAGACTGGTCTCAAGTGCATGCAGGATGGTGAGCGCGCGAGTCTGCTTGTCCACGGTCTTGGCGCGATCGCTGGCGCGAAGGGCTGCCGCGGCGGCATCGATCGACAGGAGAAGCTCATCGAACAGGATACGCACCAGCTGGTGCGGCGTCGCGCCTTCGATGCGGCTGTCGGTTTCGACCGCGGCGTAGCGCTTGAGCGCCTTAAGCTGTGATTGACCCATGAACATGTTCTTCTCCGTCGTCGTCTAATTCTGGTCCC
>DASWYL010000010.1:0-33712 GCA_036404995.1 Sphingobium sp.
CCTACACGCCCCACCCCATGCCAGCGTGCCGCCCGGCTCCTTCTCATCGCGAAAAGAATATGTCGCGGCTTTCACGCCGAAGCTTGGAGTAAAGATGGATGCGACCCCGTCACCTTCATGACCTTCCGTCTGCATCCTCACCGAAATATGGGGTCAGCTCGGCAGGTAGCCCGGCGCCATGGCCGCCTCGATGCCGCGGTGCCGCGCCTTCACCGAATCGATGAACTGCGGATGCGTGACCACATAGAGCCGGTTGTTGACGATGGCGTGCACCGTCCATTGACCGACGAGCAGCGGATCGAGCCAGTAATTCTCGCCTGTCGGATTGGGCGGCAGCGCGCCGTGGGGCAGGTTGCGGTCGCGGAACGGGCTTTCGACCTGATATTCGGCCGGACGCAGCTTCTCGATCTCGCTGATGTTGGTCGAGACGGGCCCCGGACAAAGTACGGTGGTGCCGATGTCGAGCCGCTTCTCTTCCAGCTCGACACGCAAATGCTCGGTCAGGGAGATCACCGCCGCCTTGGTGGGATTATAGATGCCGCGCGTGAGCCGGGCCGACATGATGCCGCCTTCCGAGGCGACATTGACGATATGGCCGCCCAGGCCATGCGCCTTGAGGCGCGGCATGCCCTCGACCACGCCATTGGCCACGCCGAGGATATTGACGCCCACGCCCCAGTCCCAGTCGGCATGGGTCGCTTCATCGACCGGACCCGCGATGCCGACGCCGGCATTGTTGACGAGGATGCGCAGCGGACCCAGCTTAGCTTCGGTTTCGTCCAGCGCAGCCTTGTAGCCCTTCCGGTCGGTGACATCGAGATGCAGCGCCAGGCAGCGATCCGCCCAGCCTTCATCGGCGGCGAGGCGCCGCGCCTGATCGAGGAGATCGTCCTGGATGTCGATGATGGCGACCTTGGCGCCCGCATGAGCCAGCGCCCGGGCAATGCCCAGACCAATTCCGCCCGCGCCGCCCGTCACAAACGCCACGGCGCCCGACACAGTCTGCATTCAGTTTCCCCGACCCTGTTTTTTAAAATGTGAAGTCGCGTTTCACAATTCACCCGAAGCCTGTCAACAGCGATTTCCGAGCTAATGAATAGAGCGCCAATTTTAACAATGCTTTGCCGTAGCGGCATTCACATCGTTCAGCCCGGGAAAATGCATCCCGACCAGCCCGGCAATGCCCCCTGCCCTGCGCCGCCAACACTGATCAGCGGATCTGCCGTCTTCGACACACCCTTGGGAAAGGTGACCGGATCGGCGCCAAGATTGAACAGGCAGGTGAGCCGTTCCCCGCCGAAGCTGCGGCGGAACACAAGTCGCGCCTCGCCCGCCTCGTCGATCTTCACGTCGCCCCAGCGCAGCGCCGGGTGCGCCTTGCGGAACGCGAGCAGCCGCCGCGTGAGGTTGAGCAGCGAAGCAGGTGCGACCTCTTGTCGATCGACGGCGCGGGCGACATGGTCCGACCCGACGGGCAGCCATGGCCTCACGGTGGAAAAGCCGCAAAATGGCGCGTCCGCCGTCCACGGCATGGGCGTGCGGGCGCCATCGCGGCTCAGCGTGTGCGGCCAGTTCGCGATCGCCTCCGGATCCTGCAGGTCCTCATAGGCGATCTCGACCTGCGTCAGGCCAAGCTCCTCGCCCTGGTAGAGGAAGACATTGCCGCGCATGGCCATGAGCAGCAGCATCTTCATCTCGTTGAACCGCGCCTGCTCCGCATTGCCCGCCGTCTCAGGCAGCCAGCGCGAGACGGCGCGCGGTGCATCATGGTTCTCGAACGCCCAGCTTGGCCAGCCCATCCCCGCGCGGTCCGGCCAAGCCTCCATTGCGCCCGCGACGACGGCGGGCGTCAGCGCGGGCGCGTAGAGAAAGTCGAAGCCGTAGCAGGTGTTCAGCCGCTGATCGCCCCGCGTGTAGAGCTTCATCTCGCGCTCGGCATCCTCGCCGCCGATCTCCGCGACGGTGAAGCGGCCGTCATACTCGTCCATGAGAGCGCGGATTGCCTCGATGAAGCGCGGCACATGCCGATGCCCCTGGTTGTAGAGGCGGCGCTGATAGTCGAACGGCCGCGTGCGCGCCTGTCCATTGTCCCTGGGCTGCGGCGGATTGTCGCGCAGCGCCGGGTCGTACATCAGGAAGTTGAGCGCATCGAGGCGGAAGCCGTCGACACCGCGATCCAGCCAGAAGCGCGCGGCATCCAGCAGGGCCTGTTGCAGCGCCGGACTGTGACCATTGACCTGCGGCTGCTCCTTCAGGAAATTGTGGAAATAATACTGACGCCGCCGCCCATCCCAAGTCCAGGCCGGCCCGCCGAAGACGCTCTGCCAGTTGGTCGGCGGCGAACCGTCCGGCTTGGGGTCGCGCCAGACATACCAGTCGCCATGCGGACCCTTGGGATCGTTGCGGCTCGACTGGAACCAGGGGTGCTGGTCCGAGGTGTGCGCATAGACCTGGTCGATGACGATCCTGATGCCGAGCCTGTGCGCCTTGGCGATCAGCGCATCGAAATCGGCGAGCGTGCCGAAGATCGGATCGACGTCGCAATAGTCCGAGACGTCATAGCCGAAGTCGCGCATCGGCGACTTGAAGAAGGGCGAGAGCCAGATCGCGTCGACGCCGAGGCTTGCGACATGATCGAGATGTGCGGTGATACCCGGCAGGTCGCCAATGCCATCACCATCGCTGTCCGCGAAGCTGCGCGGATAGATCTGGTAGATGCTCGCGCCCTGCCACCAGGGCTGATCCTCGGGTGGACGTTGGCTGACTTTGACGGCGGGTTTCGGGACGGCTGGATTCGGGTTCACGCAGCAACTAGTGCATGGATCGACGCAGCCGCGCAAGGAGAGGCGCATGAGCTATACCGCCGAGGAACAGGCCAATCTCGATCTGGTCGCGGGCCTGTTCCGCGAAGTGCTGAACCCAATGGATTCAGGTGCGGTGGATCGCTTCATCGACCCCGGCTACATCCAGCATAGCCAGCTCGCCCCGCCCGGCCGCGATGCGCTCAAGAGCTTCCTCGACATGATCAAGGGCGCGAGCCCGCAGGCCGTGCACGACGTCAAGCGCATGTTTGCCGACAAGGACCATGTCATCGTCCACTACCATGTCCGCCGCTGGCCGGACGACAATGGCTTCGCGGTGATGGACATTTTCCGCTGCGCAAATGGCCGCATCATCGAACATTGGGACGTCACCATGGATGTGCCGACCCAGGGGCCGAACCCGAACTCGCCGTTTTAGGCTCTGCTGTCTTGCCTGCCGATGTCGCTTGCCGCTGGACGGCCGTTGGGGCAGTTTCGGCAGATGCGGGACGAAGCGGACTATGTCATCGAGACGATCACGGCGTTCCTGAAGGGCTCAAGTGGGCCATGGGATTGGCGCCGCTTTACACTGTCTCCGCTGCGCGATGCCGAACTGGAGCGAATCCGGCGCTGCGCCGCCGCGGTGGAATTACCACTCGACACAGAAGGCAGGGCCGTCTTGCAGGACTTGCTCGAGCAGGCCGAGCTTGTCGGCGATGTAGATCCGGCAACGCCGAAGCCCTGGCATGTGGAAGCCGGCGCGGGCGTGGGCCTGCTCGTTGGGACCGTCCTCTGGTGGGTCAATTATCTTCCCGGCGCAGGCCTCTTCCACAATCTCCATCTTGTCATCCTGCCCATGGGCGTTGGCTTTTTCATCGTGACGCTGCGCAACAGCCGGAAGAAGGTCGGCGCTTACAATCCAAGGATCGTCGCGCAGAACAAGCGCGGCAGGGTGTAGGTCCCCTGCCGGTCGCGCTCAGGCGCCCTTTGCCCATTTCTCCAGATCGAAGTCCGACTTCACCATCAGGAACAGGTTGCTCACATCCGTCAACAGCCGCGTGATGTGGCCCTTGCCGGTCAGGTCCTCGAGATAGACGAGGTCGCCCTTGCCGATGGCGATCTTGGTGCCGTCGCCCATCTCGGCCTGAATGTCGCCGGCGGTGTTGATCGTGAACAGCTTGGACGGCGCGACGTGCCAGTCCTCGGTGCCTTTGGCGACGAAGGAAGCCCGAACTTCCGTAATCGGCAGCGGTTTGGGCAGGCCCGTCGCGGTGACGCGCTTCACATGGGAGACGCCGTCCGGGCCGGCATAGACATGGATGATCTCCATCGTGCCCTTGGCGGCGGGCTGGGCTTTCGAACCCGACGCCATGAGCGCGGTCAGGGCTGTTCCTGCGACGATCAGGTCGCGGCGGCTGGTCTCCATGGTTTCCCTCTCCCTTTTGCTTGCCCTGACCTTATCAGCCGCTAGGGATCGGGCAAAGGACTTGGGAGAGAGCGATGCGGTTCAAGGACAAGGTCGTGCTGGTGATGGGCGGCAACAGCGGCATCGGTCGCGCCGCGTCGGTCGATTTCGGCAAGGAGGGCGCACATGTCTTCATCACCGGCCGGTCTCGCAAGACGATCGACGAGACGGTTGCCGAGATCCCGGGCGGCCGCGGCTTCGTAGCGGACATCGGCGATATCCAGAGCGGCAGCGATGTGCTCGCCGCGATCCGCGAGACGCACGGCCGGATCGACGTGCTGTTCGTCAATGCCGGCATCGGTGCCTTCGCCCCGGTCCCCGAGGTGACGCCCGAGCAATGGGACGAGGTGCACAATGTGAACCTGCGCGGCTGCTTCTTCGCCATCCAGAAGGCGCTGCCGTTGATGCGCGACGGCGGCTCGATCGTCATCACCGGTTCGATCGGCTCGATCGCCGCCGTGCCGGGCAACATCATGTATGCGGCAGCCAAGGCGGGCCTGCGCGCCGTCGCTCGCATCCTCGCGGTCGAACTGCTGCCGCGCCGCATCCGCGTCAACATGGTCAGCCCCGGCCCCACCGACACCCCGATCATCACCCGCACCGACGGCGTCACCGCGGATCAGGTGCAAGGCATGAAGGACATGATGGCGGGCGTCGTGCCGATGAAGCGCATGGGCACGTCCGAAGAAATCGCGCGGCCGGTGCTGTTCCTCGCCTCGGACGACGCCAGCTTCATCAACGGCATCGACATGTATGTCGACGGCGGCTGCCTCGAGCTCTAACGGCGCTTCGGCCTGGCTTCGTTGAATGCCGCCGCTGCACGAAACAGCGCCTTGAGGCCCGCCTCGTCGATCTTCACACCCTCGGCAAAGTCGATCGCCCGGCGGACATTGCCATCGAGACTGGAATTGAACAGACGCTTGGGATCGTCGAGCGACGCGCCCTTGTCGAAGGTGAGCTTGACCTTGTCCTTGTAGGTCTCGCCCGTGCAGATGATGCCGTCCTTCGACCAGACCGGCACGCCCGCTGGGTTCGATGGCTTGCGCCACTTCACCTCTTCGACGACGCCCGGGACCGCGTCGAGGATCAGCCTTCGCAGCTCCGCAAGCATCGCTCCGCGCCAATCGGGAAGGGAAGCGATCTTCGCGTCAATCAATGCAGCCGCAGACTCACCGCTCATGACCTCTCTCCACTCAAATCACTGATTCCCGGAGAGATAGCTTTGCTCCCTTATGTCGCCTAGTCTGGGATTTCCGACGGGCTGCCGCTTCAGCCTCTTGCCGTCCTGCTCAGACCATCGGGCCCGATGAACGGGTACAGCAGCGCCTCGGCGCGGTTTGCGCGGACGCGCCCGGTCAGGCGGCTCAGCAAGAACAGGCCGAACTCCCACGCCCCGATCTCCGAGTCCGCGTTGATGTGGCCGACCGCGCCGGCATCGGCATATTGACTACCCCACATGAGGGCGAGGCGCCGCGCGCGCTTCTGCTGGATATAGGGATCGTCCCGGCTCGCCGCGAGGATGGAGGGGAAAGGCAGTGGCTTGACCGGAGTCGGCGCGAAGCCGGACAGGCGCGGATCCAGCGGCGCGAAGTCCACGTCTGGCGGCGCAACGAGCAGCGCGCCGATGACGGGATCGCCATAAGCCGGGCGCTCCATCGCCGCCCACCAGGCGACCGTGAGGCAGCCCAGGCTATGCGCAACAAGAATGACCGGGCGGCCCGCCGAGCGAATGGAATGATTGAGCGCGTTCACCCAGCCGTTGCGATGCGGCCGCTCCCAGCTGCCCAGCTCAACGCGGGCGCAATCGTCGAGTTCGCGCTCCCAGATGCTTTGCCAGTGCCGCGGGCCGCTATTGTCGATGCCGGGAACGGTGAGAATGAGCGGCGCCCAATCGGCAGCCGATGCCAGTGCAGTCATGATCTGTCTCCTGCGGTGATGGGAGGGGATCGGTCGACTCGGCCTACGTTCCGATCCTGCAAAGAATATAATTCTACTATTTTAATTGACAAGAGGCGGACACCGCATCCGCTGCACGGCTCGCGGCATCTATTAAGGCTCACGGCCGGCGCCGCGCCTACGCCGAAGGTGATGAAGGTTGCGCCCACGCAGGGTTGCGGTTCCGCTTTCCGCGGTCTGGATTGCCAGACAAAACACCCGCCCGCGCCCTGCGGCTGCACGGGGGCGATGCTACAGCAATAAGAAAGAGCCTCGCCAATCGGCATGGCATGGCGCGCGAACTGTAGGACAGCAAAAAACCGCCGCCGGAGGGGGCATCCGGCGGCGGCGTCATAGAGCCACTTTGGGCTCTCCGGGAAGGGAGGTTCAGGCAGCGAGCGGCAGGACTCCGCTTGCTTCCGATATTGCGGCGTCGAGTGCGGCCTTGAAATGATCCGGGCCATAAGCAACGCCCTCGGCGCGGATGAAGGTGACGTCGTCGATGCCGAAGAAGGCGAAGACCTGGCGCAGGAACGGTTCCTGGAAGTCGATGGCGGCGCCCGGGCCTTCCGAATAGATGCCGCCACGTGCTGAGGCGATGAACACCTTCTTGCCTCCAGCAAGACCCAGCGGTCCGTTCTCCGTATAACGGAAGGTCTTGCCGGGAACGGCGACGCGATCGATCCACGCCTTGAGCTGGCTCGGCACCGAGAAATTATACATCGGCGCGCCGATCACCACGATGTCGGCGGCGAGCAGCTCCTCCACCAACACCGTATTGAGCAGCACTTCCGGATCGTTCGCTTCCCCCTGGCCGCCGCGCAGCTTGCCCATGGCGCTACCATCGAGATGCGGGATCGGATCGGCGGCGAGGTCGCGATAGGTGACGTTGAGGCCGGGATTCGCCCGGCGAGCGGTCTCGACGATGGCGGCGCCGATCTGGCGCGTGACGCTGTTATCGCCGGTGATGGCGCTATCGATCTGAAGAAGGTTCATGGCTCTGTTCCCTTGGAATTTCGTGAACCACGATCTATTGATGCCTTCAATTCAGCACTAGATGGTGAAATTGCGACTCATTGTTGCATGAATGGAACAATCATATGCGCGACCTCAACGACCTCAATCTGTTCGTGTCGGTGGTCGCCAATGGCGGCTTCTCCGCAGCCGCACGGGCACTGGACATTCCAAAATCGAGGATCAGTCGCAGGGTCGCGGCGCTGGAGGAGGATCTCGGCGTGCGGCTGGTCGAGCGCTCGACCCGGCGCTTCAAGGTCACGGACGTCGGTTTGGACGTTTATGGGCATGCCCGCGCCGCCATCTCGGAAACCGAAGCGATCGAGGAAGCGGTTGCGCGCCTCAAGGCCGAACCGCAGGGGTTGGTGCGGGTCTCCTGCCCACTCGATTCAGAGCGGCTGCTGGCGAGCGCACTGCCCGGCCTGCTGGCGCAGCACCCCAAGCTGCGTGTGCAGTTCCTTGTCTCGAACCGGCGTGTCGACATCATCGAGGAAGGAATCGACATCGCGATCCGCGTGCGCGAGCGGCTGGACACCGATGCCGACCTGCAGATGAAGCAGCTCGGCCACTCGGTTCAGATGCTCGTCGCGAGCCCCTCCTTCGTCGCAAAATATGGAGCGCCCGCACATCCGCGTGACATCCCCATCTATCCGACGCTTTCCCATGCAGACCGGCCGGGCCCGGACCGCTGGACGCTGGTCAATGCCGCCGGCGAGGAAATCGCCATCACGCATGAGCCGCGCCTCGCAGCCAGCGCCTTCCCTGTGCTGCGCGAGGCGGCCTGTGCCGGGACCGGCATCGCACTTTTGCCCGACGCCGCCTGTGTCGAAGCGCTCAACGATGGGCGGCTCATCCAGCTGCTGCCCGAATGGACCTCGCGACGGGGCATCGTCCATCTTGTCTTCACGTCCCGGCGCGGCCTGCTGCCAAGCGTACGAACCGTGCTCGATTTCCTCGCCGATGCGCTCGACCCGCGCGCGCCGGCCTGGACGCAGCTCGGCACCGCTTGAGACGTCAGAACCCGACCTTCAGGCCGATTGCTGCGTAATGATCGCCAAGATTGCCCTTGATGGCGACCTTGGGAAGGACCGGGATGGCAACGGTGCCATAGACGCGCGTATCGTCCTCGACGCGGACGCCCACTCCGATCGTCAAGGCCGCAGGTAGCGTGTAGGCGGCCTCGACCCGACCATAGACCTTCGTGTCGCCGTCCCGGATGAACAGGCCGGCACCGGGCGTCAGGCTGAAGCCCTCGAAGGACAAGGCATATCCCGCCCCCAGTTCGGCCCCGTCGCGGCCGCCAGCATGCGCATAGTTGACTTCGCCGCCAAGACCATCGGCGTGAGCCGGCGCGCAGGCGAGAGCGATAAATAAAGAGGCCAGAGACAAAGCGAGGCGTTGAACCATGAAAAAATCTCCCATCAGGCCCTGTCATCGACGCGACTAGGCCGGACGGAGAATTCCGGCAAGCATGGGGAGGCCAAGCGAGTCCAACGCGCGACTGAAGGAGCGCGATCGCAACAGCAGGGTCTGCGATTTTCATGAGAACTGGAGCGGGCGAAGGGATTCGAACCCTCGACCCCAACCTTGGCAAGGTTGTGCTCTACCCCTGAGCTACGCCCGCTCTGGCGGTCGCCGGACGGGCCGGGCGACGGGTGAGGCGCGCACCTAGCAAAGCGGTTCCGGCCCGGCAAGCCTCTTTTATGGCTTGACCAAAGAATCCGCTCCGCCCTTGCGAAAGGGGGTGGCGCCGCCCCATAATGGGGCTGGGACCGCGACTATATGACAGGGAGTTAAGAACTTGGCCACGCTGGGCTTGAGCGAACAGGACAAACAGGCCGTCGCCGACTTCCGGCGCGATGTCGTCGAGCCATCGCAGTCCAAGCTCGTGCTCATCGACTTCTGGGCCGAGTGGTGCGGCCCCTGCAAGCAGCTCTCGCCGGTGATCGAGAAGATCGCCGACGAATATGCCGACAAGGGCGTGCTGCTGGTGAAGATCAATGTCGACGAGAATCGCTTCATCGCCAGCCAGTTCCGCGTCCAGTCGATCCCGACGGTCTATGCTTTCTTCCAGGGCCAGCCGGTCGCCGACCTCACGCAAGCCCGGACCGAGGGCCAGTATCGCCAGATGCTCGACCAGCTGCTCTCGCAGTTGCCCATCGAGAGCGAAGCGAGCCAGCAGGCGCAGGACATGGCGCCGCTTATCGCGATGGGCGAGGAAGTGCTCGCCTCGGGCGACAATGAGCGCGCCTATTCGGTCTTCGCGCAGCTCGCTGACATGGCACCCGACAATCCCGAAGTCATGGGCGGCCTGATCCGTGCTATGGTCGCGCTCGGCCAGCTCGACGAGGCCGAACACCTCATTGGCACCCTGCCCGCGGACGTGGCCAAGGACAGCCATGTCGAACGCGGCCGCGCGGCAATCGCGCTCGCGCGCACGGCAACACCGGGCGTCGAGACCGGCCCGATCGAGGCGCGCATTGCCGCCAACCCCGACGATCACGAGGCTTATTTCGAACTCTCCGCCGCGCGCATGGCCAATGGCGACCGCGACGGGGCGGCGGACGCCCTGCTCGCAAGCATTGCGCGCGATCGTGCCTGGGAAGACGGCAAGGCCCGCAATCAGCTGTTGCAGCTGTTCGAAGTCGTTGGCCTCGAAGATCCCTGGGTCAGCGCGCAGCGCCGCCGCCTTTCGGCTATCCTGTTCGCCTGAGCGCAGCGCGACGCGCATGTCCTCCACGATATGAGCAGACGCCTCGCCATCTTCCCGCTGAGCGGCACGGTTCTCTTCCCGCGCATGCACCTGCCGCTCCACATCTTCGAGCCGCGCTACCGGGCGATGATCAGCGATGTCATGGCGCGCGACCAGCGCATCGGCATGATCCAGCCGAGCGGTCCGGGCGAGCCGCCTCCCTTGTTTCAGATCGGCTGCATGGGCCGCGTCGCCGAGATCGAAGCGCTGAACGATGGCCGCTTCAACATCATCCTCTCGGGCGAATCGCGCTTCCGCGTCGTCGGCGAACTCGATGTCTCGACACCCTTTCGCCAGGTCGATGCCGAGCTCTTCACGGCGGAGGACGACGATCCCGGCATCCTTGCACCGAGCGAGCGGGCGGCGATCGAAAGCGAAGCGGAGATTTTCGCGGGACAGCTCGGCTATTCGGTCGACTGGTCGGCCGTGGCGAGCCTGGACGATGAGACGCTGGTGAACGGCATCGGCCAGATCGCGCCCTTCGACGCAGCGAGCAAGCAGGCCATGCTCGAGGCTGACACGCTGTCCGAGCGCTCCGAGCTGGCTATCCAGCTCATGCAGTTCATGCGGCGGGACGACGGGCGCAGCGGCGCAACGCTGCAATAAGCGCTAGCTGGCGAAAAAGCCGTCCCAGATCAGCTTGGCCGTCAGCGCGAGGCTGGCGACGATCAGCAACGGCCGGATGACACGCGCGCCATGCCGCATGGCGAGATGCGAGCCGATCCACGCGCCCGCCATGGCGCAGGCGGCCATGACGAAGCCGACCAGCCAGATTGCCTGTCCGGCCGCAAGGAAGAGGACGAGGCTGCCAGCATTGCTGGCGAAGTTGAAGAGCTTGGTATGCGCCGCCGCCCGGATGAGACCGAGGCCGCGGAGGCCGACAAGGCTGGTGGTGAAGAAGCTGCCGGTGCCGGGACCGAAAAAGCCGTCGTAGAAGCCGATCGCGCCAGCGACAGGGGCATAGCCGGCTTTCGATACGCGGGGCTCCGTCTCGACGTCGGTCATGCGTGGCGAGAACAGCATGTAGAGCATCGCGCCGATGACGAGGAAGGGGATCAGGCGTTTCAGCGCGTCGGCGGAGATATGCTGCACGGTGAACGCGCCGATCGCGGAGGCGATGAAGATGCCGGCCGCCATCAGGCCATAGTTGCGGAACTCGATCAGCCCGCGCGCTGCGTAGCGCCAGGTCGACATGATCTGGCTGAACACGGACTGGAGCTTGTTGGTCGCGAGTGCATTGACCGGCGGCAGCCCCGCCGCGAGCAGTGCCGGCACGGTGATGAGGCCTCCGCCGCCCGCGATTGAATCGATGACCCCGGCCGTCCCGGCAGCAAGGCCGAGCAGTGCGATGGTCTCGGGTGCGATCAAAGGATCAGACCAGGTCGCCGAGCAGCAGGCGCGGGCGCGGGCCGGATTCGCCGCGCGCCTCGGCCATGAAGCGGTCCTTGAGCGGCCCGAGCTTCTGGACGCCGGACAGGCCAAGGCGGCGGACCAGCGAGGCCGGCTTTCCGGGCACATCGAACAGCCGAACGAGTCCATCCATCATCATCGTGACACTGATCGAATCCAGCGCGCGCCAACGCTGGTAGCGGGCCAGCAGCTGCGCATCGCCCGGCTCGAGGCCGGTGCGCATGCCTTCGACGATCACCTCGGCCAGAGCGGCGACGTCGCGATAGCCGAGATTGACCCCCTGCCCCGCAATCGGATGGATGCCGTGGGCGGCGTCGCCGACGAGGGCGAGGCGCTGGTCGGTGATGCGGGCGGCGCGATGATAGCCAAGCGGATAGCTCTGCATGGGCGCTGCGAGGCGGATGTCGCCGAGGAAGCTGCCCATGCGCTTCTGCGCTTCGGCGAGCCAGGCTTTTTCGGAAAGCTTCAGATAAGCCGGGCCCTGATCGGTCGGCACGGTCCAGACGATCGCGGAGCGCGTGCCAGGCTGCATGGGGAGCAAGGCGAAGGGCCCGTCGGTGTAGAAGATTTCGTAGGCCGTGTTCCCATGTGGTTCGTCGTGGTCGATCGCTGTAACCAGTGCGGCGTGCGGGTAGGACCATTTCGCAACGGTGATGCCAGCCTGTTCGCGAGTCGGGCTGGCGCGGCCTTCAGCTGCGACAAGCAGGCTGGAGGTCAGCGTGACGCCGCTTGCGAGCTTGACGGTGACCCCCAGATCGTCGCGCGAAGCCTCAACAACTTTATCGGGCTGAAAGCGTGTTATTTCAGAAACTTCAGAGGCAGTCTCGTCCAAAGAAATGCGCAAGATCCGGTTTTCGCACATATATCCCAGCGCGCCGTCTTCAGCGTCGGGCGCGAAGTCGAGCGCGCCGCCCGACAACCCCTCGCTGACCCAGATGCGGTCGATCGGGCAGATCTTGCCCTCAAGATGCCGCGCGACGCCGATCGCGTCGAACATCTTGAAACTCGCGCTGGCAATGGCCGAGACGCGCCCGTCGAAACCGGGCGCGGTCGTGGCGACGGCATCGGCGGGATCGACAACCGCGCAGGTGACGCCATGGCGTCCGAGTGCAATGGCCAGGGACAGGCCGACAAGGCCACCGCCGAGGATGATGACATCGAAGCGTTGCATGAGCCGTCTCTAGCCGCATCGAACGAGAAAGGCGACGGTGTTCGCGCGGGCAATTGCGTCCGTCACGCCAATTTCGGGAGTCCGAATCCCGTGGGCAGCCCGCTTCAAAATGACACGAGGCTCCACATACCAATGTTTGTGGATAGTGGAACTCATGGTAAGAATATCGGGCATCAATGCAGCAGGTGGGGACCTATGAGACTTGAATTTCTGCAAAAAGCCGCGCGTATCGCGTCACTTGGCGTCCTTTTGGCGGCTGCCACGCCCGCTGCGGCGGACGTCACGCTCTACGACCAGAATTTCGAGAATCCGACCAACTTCGTGAACGACGGCGGCGACGTGAACATCTTCCGCACCGTCAACGATCTCTACAGCGGGCAGCCGTCCGGCTTCACCTTCAGCCAGGCCAACACAGTCGAAACGCTGCTGATCGGCGGCACGCAAGCCTGGGGCACCGGTTTTCTCGATCCGTCTGGCATCGGCGGCAACTACACGCTGGCGATGCTCTCGGACGTGCAGAACGACCTGATCGGCCTCGCCTTTGACGTAGGCTCGTTCCAGTTCCTGAACCTGCGCGCGGACATTTCCAGCATCGACCTCGACCGCTGGGGCGGCCCCTTTACGGTCGACAATGTTTCTGTGCCGATCTTCCGCTTCTCGCTGTTCGACAATCCGACCGGCCTGCCCGGCCTGGGGTCGGGCGCTCTGCTCGACTCGTTCGACGTGACCGGCCTCGCGTCGCATCGCAACACCTTCGTCTGGAGCGAAGCGCTGGGCGGCCTCAACGCGGCCAATTCGACCAATGGCAACGTCATCCTGAGGATCGACCTGCTGCAGGGTGGCTATGCCGCGATCGACAATCTCAAGATCGTCGCGTCCGACGTCAAGGGCCAGGTCGGCGGCGTACCGGAGCCGGCGAGCTGGGCGATGATGATCGCGGGCTTTGGCCTCGCCGGCAGCGTTCTGCGTCGACGGAGCGATCGCCGCGCGACGGCATTCGCCGCCCACTGACAACGCCGAAAAGAAGCATACGCTTCAGCCGCTCGTCCGCGGCGTGCTGACCAGCGTGGCTCGGCCATCCGTGGCGGCGGCATAAGCGAAGTCGACGCCGAAGACGGGGCCGAGCCGCTCGGGTGTGAGCACCTGACCTGCCGGACCCGAGGCGACGAGCCGGCCCTGATCGAGCAACAGCGCGTCGTCGGCCATGCGCGCGGCGAGCGAGAGGTCGTGGATGACGATCACGACTCCGACCCCCTGCGCCGCAATGTCGCGCAAATGGGCCATGAGGGCGTAACGATGTGCGAGATCGAGCGCGGCCATCGGCTCATCGGCGAGGATCCATTGCGGCGTGCCCGCCAGCACGCGCGCCAGCAGCACGCGGGCACGTTCGCCCCCGGACAGGCTATTGATCGGCCGATTCGCGAAGGACTCCATGCCGACCTCGGCGAGCGCCTGCTGGACGGCAAGCCAGTCCGCTGCGCTTTCGCCGGCAATGCCGTCGCGGTGCGGATAGCGGCCGAGCGCCACCAGGGCGCGCACGGCCATGTTCCAGTGGACCGGGCTCTCCTGCGGCAGATAGCCGAGGCGTTTCGCGCGTTCGCGGGGAGCGATGTTTGCAGGCGCGGCGCCATCGAGCAGGACCTGGCCGGTGTCGGGCTTCCGCAGTCCCGCCAGGCAAGCAAGCAAAGTCGACTTGCCCGCGCCATTGGGGCCGACGATGGCGGTCACCCTACCCGGCTGAATGCACGCGCTCACATCGGCGAGGATCGCCTCCCCGCCCAGCGTGACGCCGATATCCCGAACTTCCAGCATCAGCCCAACTCCCGCCGGTAGCGCAACAGCAGCGCGAAGAAGAAGGGCGTGCCGATGATGGCCATCGCCACCCCGAGGCGCAGTTCGCTGCCGCCGGGCGCGAGACGCACGAGGCCGTCGGCAACAAGCGTCAGCATCGCCCCGCCCAGCAGCGAGGGCAGCAACAGACGGCAAGGTTCAGCGCCGAACATAGGTCGCATGAGATGCGGCACGATGAGGCCGACGAAGCCGACAATGCCGGTGACGGCGACCGAGGCGCCGACGATCAGCGCCAGTGCGACCGCGAGCGCATATTGGAGCCGGGCAAGATCGATGCCGAGGGATCGGGCCACCGCCTCGCCCAGCGTCAAGCCATCGAGGGCGCGTGCCTGGAGGAAAAGGAGTGCGGAGCCGATGACGATCAGCGGCGCGGCAATGCGGACTTCCGTCCAGCTGCGATCGGTCAGCGCGCCCATCAGCCAGTTGATGATCTCCGATGTCGCGAACGGGCTGGGCGAAAGGCTGATGACCAGTGCGGTCAGCGCTCCGGCGAGCGAGGAGAGCACCGTGCCGGCGAGAATGAAGGCGACCGCGCTGGCGCTGCGCCCGGCCAGCAGGGCGAGCAGCAGGACCGAAATTCCGGCCCCCGCCATCGCACAGGCTGCGATGCCGACCGGCGAGAAGCCGAGGCCGAAGGCGATCGCGAGCACGGCCCCAAGCGCCGCCGTGGCCGAGATACCGAGGATGGAGGGATCGGCGAGCGGATTGCGGCTGTAGCCCTGCAGCGCCGCGCCGGAAACGCCCAGCCCGGCGCCGATGGCAAGGCCGAGCAGCGCACGCGGCAGGCGCAGGTCCATCATGATGAGGATGCGCGGATCACCGCCCGCGAGGTCCCAGAGCGGCACCCAGACCTTTCCCGCGACGAGCGAGAAGAGGAAGGCCGCGGCAAGGCCGAGGGCAAGCAGGGTGAGTTTGGCGGAGCGGGTCATGAGGGCCGCCCCCCCTGCCCGCTTTCCCGCGACCGTTCCCCGGCGAGGGCCGGGGTCCACCAGCGCGCAGCGTTGGAGCGCGCTGCCCCGCGCTGCTCTGGTGGAGGCATGGACCCCGGCCTGCGCCGGGGAACAGTGTGGGTTTGGCTTATGCTCGAGCGGATCGCCGCGAGGCGCTTTGCCGCATCGATCAGGTTTGGCCCCGCACATTGCAGCAGGCGTTCGGAGAAATCGGCGATGCGCATGTTCGGCACCATGGCGAGCAGGCCGGGCGGATCGCGATGCTCGGTCAGGTCCATGAGGAGAAGCCGGGGCGGCCGGGCGATCAGCGGCTCGAGCGGCAGCATGTCCCACATGGCAAGGCCATAGTCCGCGCTCATGTTACGAAAGCCGGTGCGGTCAAGCAGCTCGTCGGCGAGCGTTCCGGCGCCGGGAACGAGGCCGCTGCCCTGGCGGATCAGGGCGTCCACTGCCTTCGATCCGGATCTGGGCCGCGCATCGGCCAATGCCGTCTCGATCTCGCGCGCCAGCGCCTCGCCTCGCTCGGGATGACCCGCGACGCGCGCGATCATCCGCACCTGGTCGAGACTCTCGGCGACGGTCGCCGGGACGCCGACGCTCACGACCTCGACGCCGGCGGCCTTGATGGCCGCCTGTGTTGCCGGATCGCCGTGCGCGCCGAGCAACACGATGCTGGGCTGCGTCGCCACGACCTCCTCTGCCGTGCCGGCGTTGGCTGGAAAGCGCATGGCCTGTGCGAGGGGAATCGAGGTCGCGCCAGGATCGTGGCTGTAATGACTGATCGATGCGATCTCGCCCAGGTCCGCAACGCGCAGGAGGATCGCGTCGATACAGGGGTTCATCGACATGATGCGGACGGGGCCGCCCTTCGCGACGGGTGCTGGCTGTGGGCCGCACGCGGCAAGCGACAGGCAAAGGGCGAGGGCGACGAAACGTCTCACAGGCTCATCCTGACGCCGGCATAGGCGGCGCGGCCGTAGCTCGAGTAGCCATAGCTTGTCTCGTACCGCTCATCGAGCGCGTTATCGAGCCGCGCATAGAGTTCGAACCCGCCACCGAGCGGCATGGCGGCGCGAAGATCGAGCAAGGCATAGCCATCCAGCCGCCCTGTCGGCGCCGTGGGATCGCGGGAAGATTCGACCAGCCGGACCGTTGCCCCGGTCGAGAGTCCGATAGGCCAGCGCCTATCGAGAGAAAGGCTCAGGCTGTTCAGAGGACGGCGCGGGAGGTGCTGACCATAGGCGGCGGATGAGGCCGGAGTCCGGTCTCGCGTGTCGATCAGGCTATAAGCCAGGGCAATCGTTGAATCCTTGACGGGCTCATAGTCGACCGAAAGCTCGATTCCGCGTGCGATCGTCCGCGCGAGATTGGCATAGGCGAAGGTCGTGAGGTCATAATCGATCTGGTTGCGCGTGGTGCGCGCGAACAGGGTGAGTGCGACATGGCCCTTCCCGCCCCCGAAGCTGCGGTCGAGACCGAGGTCGAAACTGTGCGAGCGCTCGGGCAGCAACGCGCGGTTGCCGCTGTACGTGTCGTAGAGCTGATAGAGCGACGGCGCGCGAAAGCCCTCGCCATAGGCCAGGCGGATGCGGGTCTGTGCGTCGAGCCCCCAATTCGCATTGGCGCCGAACGTTGTGACCCCGCCGAACTGGCTGTGATGATCGTAGCGCAGGCCGCCGGTCAGCGTGAGGCCGGCGAGCGGTTTCAGGATCGCCATGCCGAAGGCGCTGTCGGTGTCGGCCTTGTGCGTCTCGTCCGATCCGAAGCCGAAGAAGCGATAATCCGGCGCATCGTGCGAGAGGCCGAGGACCAGCCGCGCGGCCGGGCCGACGGTCAGCGCGCCCTCATAATCGGCGCGCCAGCGTGTCCCGCGATAGCCGAAATCGGGGGGCGTGCCGGGCGTGAAGCGATAGTCGCGGCGATTGCCGAGCAGCGTCAGCGAGAGGCGGCTCTCCAGCCGCCCTGTCGTGACGTTGAGGCCCGCATAGCCGGTCAACTGCCTGAAATGGCTGGTATCGCTACTGTCGGCCGGGGCGCCGAAGAAGCTGTCATAGGCAAGGTCGGCATCGACGGCATAGCCGCGCAGGTCGAGTTTGATATCGGGCGACAACGCCGCCTCGATGCGACCATGGGCGGTGATGTTGTCGAGGCCGTCGCGTTCGGTCGCGCCGAAGCGCGAGGCGGCACTCGTGATGCCTTTCGTATGCAGGGCAGCGAGCCCGAGCTGGCCATTGAGCGGTCCGACGGCCCAGCTCAGATCGGCCGCGCCGTTGAGCGTTCCGGCAAAACCCCCTTCGAGCCGGCTGCGAAGGCCGATGCCTTCGACGACGTCTTCGCGCGTCGAGAGATTGACCACGCCGCCGATCGCGTCCGAACCATAGGCAATGGCATTGGCGCCGCGCATCACCTCGATGCGGCGGATGTTGCCGATGAGCAGATTGCCGAAGTCGACCGCGCCGCTCGTCCCGCTTGGGTCATTGATGCGAACGCCGTCGAGCAGGACCACGGTCTGGCCGGCTTCCGCGCCGCGCAGCGAGAGGCTGGTCACCGAGCCGAGGCTGCCATTGCTGTTGACCCGCACCGAAGGCGTTGTCGCGAGCAGGTCGGCGACGCTGACCGACTGGCGGTTGTCGATCGTTTTCGCGTCGATGATCGTGATGGCCTGGCCGGTCTCGTCGCGGTCCTGCGGCAGGCCGGTGGCCGTGATGACGATGTCGACGCTGGTTGCATCCTGCGCCCGTGCGCCGGATGCGACCAGCGCGGCCATAGCCAGCGCCAATGTCGAAATATGTCGTCGTTCCATGCCTCGTGCCCGCATACGGGACGACAAACGCCACGACGCATCGTCGCAGCGCAAGCCGCCGGTTGATGCCGTCACGCGAGGACAAACCCCGTTCGACCGGCACCTCCCGACCGGGCAAAGGACAGACGGTTAGCGGGCAGGTCTCCTGGCTCCCGGGTCAATGCCTTTGCGCCGCCTTCCCGTTTGAAAAACAGTGGCATCGTGGCGCGAGGCTCGCCGGTTACAGTTGCGGGAACAGCGCCGGACTTGTCACCGGACTTCCCTTTTGCGCCCCGCTCGCGCGGGGACCCGTAACGATGAGGAGACTAGAGCCCGGTTGGGCGGCTGGTCAACCCAGCTGGCGTTCGCCGGCGCGGCAATAGGAGAAGACCGTGGCCGGCGGGACATTGCGCACGATGGTGCCGACCTTCTTGACCTCAAGGTCGAGCGCGTGGGTCACGCTGCGGGCGAGCGGCGGGCGCGGTGAATAGGTGAACTGCACGAAGGTGCCACCGGGCCGCAGCAGAAGGAACGCCTCCGACAGGATATCCTGCTGCAATTGCTTGCTGAATGCGAGCAGGGGCAGGCCGGAAATGATGCACTGATAGCCGCCGATGCCGCCGAGCGCGTCGCTTGCGACCGCCTGGGCCGGCGTCTCGAGGATGCGCACGCCGGGCAGCGAACGGCGCAGGCCGCGCGCCAGGTCGGCATCGATCTCGACAACTTCGAGCTGGTCGACGGGCAGGCTGGTGGCGAGGATTTCGCGGGTCAGCGCACCGGTGCCACCGCCGAATTCCATGACGCGCCCGCCGGCGGGATCGATCTGGCTGGCCATGAGCCGGCCGAGCCAAGGGCTGCTGGGAACGATCGCGCCATTCTGGCGGGGCTTGCGGATCCAGGCGTGCAGGAAGCGGGCGTAGTCGCCGGCGCTCGTCTTGCGTTCCGCCAGCACAGTACCGTCCGTCCGAGCCATTGCCACCCACATCATGCTGTCACAGGCGTGTCATGGTAGTGACACGGTCCGGTCATGGGAAGCGCGAATTGCGCCGCTCCGCCAGCAATGTGTGGATCATTCGCACCCCGTTCAAGGACGGACGGTTTCGAGGCCGGCGAACCGGCCTCGCGACTCAGAGTTCGTGCCAGGTCTCGTCGGCGGCGGGATCGCTCGAGACGGTCTGCTCGGCGAGGCGCTCGAGAATATCGTCCTGCAGGCGCAGGCGCAGCGTCTCGAGCGTGATCGAATTGGCCTCGGTCACCATGTCCGGCGCACGCAGCGTCCGAGCCAGGTTCTCATGACGCTGGCAGACCTCGTCGATCGACTGCAGCACGTTCATGTGGCTGCGCACGATCTCCGGATCGCCGCAGAGCTGCAGGCCCATGTCCTCCAGCACCTGCCGGATACGATCCAGCTCGTCGGCGATCAGCGCGCGCATCACGCCATCGGGCAGGAGCCCGGCGGCATGGGGCGCGCTGCCGCTTTCGAAGGAGATGGGAGTGTGATTCATGCGGCGGCTTTGTTCTGACTCGCAGTGTCGACGATGGCGGCGCAGAGATCGGACAGCGGAAGCTGCGTGACCTGCGGATCCTTGGCGATCACCGCCTCGATCACTTCGCTGACCAGAGCGCTATCCTTGCTCTGCACGAACGTGCGCGCGCCCGTGGCCTTCAGGGCCATCATGCCCATGGCGCCGTCGTCGCCCATGCCGGTCAGGATCGCGGCAATGGCCTGGCGGCCGGCGGTCTTGGCGAGCGCGGCGAAGAGCAGGTCGGCGGACGGGCGGAAACCCTTGACCGGATCGCGGGGCAGCAAGCGGATGCAGCCGCCCGGCCAGCGATCGACCACGACATGCGTGTTCGGATCGGCGGCGACATAGACGATGCCCTGCTCCAGCTTCATGCCGTCCTCGGCGAGCTTGACCTCGGGCTTGATGACCTTGTTGAGTTTCGAGCCGAAGCCGACCGCGAGCCCATCTTCCATCTGCTGAAGGACGAGCGTGGGCGGGCAGTTCTCGGGCAGGCCCGCAAGTAGTTCGCTATAGGCTTCGATGCCGCCGGTCGACGCGGCCATGGCCACGATCGAACCGTTCCACTTGAAGCTGTCGGACGGCGGCGGCGGCGGCGGCGCGGGCTTTTCGGCGGCGGGCTGCGGCTTGGCCTTGGCGGCGGCGATGACGAGCTTGCAGAGCTTGTCGGAAATGGCGTCGAACTCGGCCTGCGTCGCCTGCTTCGGCTTGGGGAAGCAGTCGATCGCGCCCAGTTCCATGGCGCGGATCGAAATCTCGGCGCCCTTCTGGGTCAGCGTCGAGAGCATGATGACGGGCATCGGGCGCGTCTTCATCAGCTCTTCGAGGAAATCGATGCCGTTCATGCCCGGCATTTCGATGTCGAGCGTGATGATATCGGGCTTGAGCTGCGGAATCATCTCGCGCGCCTCGTCCGCATTGGCTGCGCTGTCGAGAACGATGATATCACCGGATTTCTCCAGCGCCGCCGTGAACAGGGCGCGCATGGTAACGGAGTCATCGACGATCAAAACGCGGGTTTTCTCGGCCATTTGAGGACCTCTTTCTAACTTGGGCCTAGAATGCGACTTCCGAAGGCAGGATTATCAAACAATCATTTTCGATGATTTAATGCGCCACCCGGCGAACCGCCGCGATGAGCTTTTCGGGGTCGAAGGGCTTGACGATCCAGCCGGTGGCACCGGCGCGACGCGCGCGGGCTTTCTTGTCCTCGGAGCTCTCGGTGGTCAGCACCAGGATTGGCCGGTCGACATGGCGGCGCTGTTCGCCGCGCAGCCGCTCGATCAGGCCGAAGCCGTCCATGCGCGGCATGTTGATATCGGTGATGATGAGGTCGACCTCGTTGCTCTCGAGCCAGTCGAGCGCGGCCAGGCCATCCTCGGCTTCCACAACCTCATAGCCGTTGCCGCTCAAGGTCATCCTGAGCAGCGCCCGCATGCTGTGACTGTCATCCACAGTCAGAATTCGCGTCGTTTCCATCATAGCTACCTGTTCCCGCTCACGAGATCTCAGAAGAATTCAACATCACCCACAGACTCGGGCCGGCTGCTGCGGACCGGGGTCGGCGGCGGGGCCGCAGACTGGACCACATGCCGGCACCGGGCCTTGCCCTGCGCCGCCAGGAAATCGACCCGGCGCGCGCAGTCGCCGCCGACATCCCGGTGACTCAGCATTATCGCCTCCGCGTTTAAGAATCGTTCAGCGAAGGCGGCATTGACCGAGCCGATGGCGCGCATTGCCTTGTGAATGTTTGCGCCTCCGTAAATATGCGCGCGCATTCGCGATTTTATTGCACCGGCCTGCATCATGCGGTTGACCAGCAACTCCATGAGATAGAGGCCGAAATGCTCGTCGAACGTGGCCGGCTGACCTTCGCGATGCTCCGGTTCGGCGAGAAGGAAGTGATTCATCCCGCCAACCTTGGCGACGGGATCGTAGAGGCAGGCGGCAATACAGCTACCCAGCACGGTCGTCAGCATGACGCCGTCCTCGTCCGTCACCTCGACAGCACCCTGCATCACCGTGATTCGGGGGCTGACCAGGGTCGAAAATTTCTGGCTGGGCTCAATGAACATGCTGCGCCACCAGTCCCAGGGCCTTTTCGGCGATGCGCGGCAGGCCCAGGACATGCACGGCCGCGCCGAGTTCGGCCGCAACCTTGGGCATGCCATAGACGACACAGGTCGCCTGATCCTGCGCGATGGTCGGGCAGCCGGCATTGCGCATGGCCAACAGGCCCTGCGCGCCGTCCGCGCCCATGCCGGTCAGCAGCACGCCGACGGCGCGGCGCGGCAGCTCGGCCGCGACGCTGTTGAACAGCATGTCGATGCTCGGGCGGTGGCCCGTGCAGAGATCGCCGGGGCGCAGCTTGCTGTAGACCTGGCCATCGCTGCCGAGACGGACGGTCAGGTGCCGCTCATTGCCCGGCGCGATATAGATATGGCCCTGCTTGAGCATCGTGTCGCCTTCGGCCAGCTGGATGCGCGGCGCACACTGCTCGTCCAGGCGCTTGGCCATGGCGGCGGCGAAGCTGCCGTTGATATGCTGGACGATGACGGTCGGCGGGCAATCTTCGGGGAAGCGGCGCAGCACGTGATGGAGCGCTTCCACGCCACCCGTCGATGCGCCGATGGCGATGATCGCGTTCTCGACGCGCTCGTTGCGCGGCGCGGGCGGCGGCGGAACGGCGCGCTCGGCCGTGGGCGGCTCAAGCTGGAAAGAGCGCGAGAGATTGGCGCGCGAGGCGCGACGGATGAGCTCGGCGAGCCGGCCTTCGTCATTGACCATCTCGCCACTGCCGCCGCTCGGCTTGCCGTAGCAATCGACCGCGCCCAGTTCGAGCGCACGGATGGTCGCGGATGCACCCTCCTGCGTCAGCGTCGAGACGATGATGACGGGCGTCGGACGCAACCGCATGATCTTCTCGAGGAAATCCAGGCCGTTCATGCCGGGCATTTCGATATCGAGCGTCACGACATCGGGATTGAGCGCCTTGATCTGTGTCCGGGCCTCCATGGCATCCGCCGCTTCGCCGCAGACTTCCAGGTCAGGTTCGCGATCGATCATGACCCGAAGCAGCGCACGCATCGTTGCGCTGTCATCGACAATGAGTACGCGGATCCCCATCAGCTGGTCTTTCTGTATGTCGTGAGATTGACGAGATCCAAATGGGCCTCGGCCGGACCCGAGACGCGCTCGCTGTGCCCGATGAACAAGTATCCCCGCGAGACCAGCTGGTCGGCGAAACGGGCAATGAGCCGCTCGCGGGTCGGCTGATCGAAATAGATCATGACATTGCGGCAGAAGATGACGTCGAACTGGCGCTTGATCGGCCACTGACCGAGCAGGTTCAGCGTGCGGAAACGCACGAGATTCGCCGCTTCCGGCACGATCGTCGCGACGCCGCCATTCACCTTGACCCATTTGGCGCGCAGGTCCTTGGGAAGCGGCTCGACCGCCTCGGCATCATATTGGGCGCCCTTGGCCTTGGCGAGCGCATGATCGGCCAGGTCGCTGGCGAGAATGGCGAGATCGGCATCCATGATCATGCGCGCCTCGCGCGTGTCCGTGCCGAGCAACGTCATGATGAGCGAATAGACTTCCTCACCGCTCGACGAGCCCGCCGACCAGATGCGCACGGGCTCACCGCGTGCAAGCTTCTGCACGAGAGCGGGGCGGACCTGCTCGCGAAAATATTCGAAATGATGCGGTTCACGCCAGAAGAAGGTGTGGTTGGTGGTCAGCGCGCAAACAGCCTTGCGCGCCTCGACGGGATCGTTCTGGATGCGCTGGATATAGGCGCCGAACGTGCCCGCATTGCTCTCGCGCACCAGCGGCGCAATGCGCGAATAGACGAGCGTCGACTTGCCCGGCGGCAGCACGATGCCCGCCTGGCTGTAGATCATCGCGCGGATCGCCTCGAAGTCCTTGCGACTGTAGATCTGCTCGCTGACCCCGGGAAACGCCGTGAATTTTTCGCTGCTTTCGTGGATCATGCAACGAGCCTCAGCCCCGAGGTGCTGCCCACGACCGAACCAACGAGCATATCAACGTCGAGGATGAGGGCGACCTTCCCATCTCCCAGGATCGTCGCGCCAGCGACGCAGGGAACGGGTCTGTAGTTGGATTCCAGGCTCTTGATGACGAACTGGCGCTGATCGAGGATATTGTCGACCTGGAGCACCGCCGAGCCGCTATTTTCGGTCTCGACGACGATGAGCACGCTTTCTTCCGGCTTGGTAACCGCACCAAGTGCATTGAGCTGGGTCCCGGCAGGAATGATCGGCAGGAAGGTGCCACGCACATTGAGCATGTTGCGGCCATTGCCCATCGGACGCAGGTCGCCCGCTTCGGGACGAAGGCTCTCGACGACATGGGTCAGCGGTACGACCAGGGTCTGGTCGCCAACCGAAACGATCATGCCGTCCGAAATGGCGAGCGTCAGCGGCAGGGCGAGCGTGAAGACGCTGCCCTTGCCGGGTGTCGACTGGATGGAAATGCGGCCGCCCAGATCCTTCACGTTCTGGCGGACGACGTCCATGCCGACGCCGCGGCCCGAGATGTTCGAGATGGTCGCGGCGGTTGAGAAGCCCGGCGCGAAGATGAGATTGTCGATCTCTTCGTTGGTGAGCTGGGCGTCGGCGGCGACCAGGCCCTTCTCAACAGCCTTGGAGAAGACGCGCTCGCGATTGATGCCGGCGCCGTCGTCGGCGATGGAGATGAGGATCTTGCCCGAGCGATGCTCGGCCGAGAGGCGCAGGACGCCCTCCGCAGGCTTGCCCGCAGCTTCGCGAACCTCGGGCGTTTCGAGGCCATGATCGACAGCGTTGCGGATGAGATGGGTGAGCGGCTCGCCAAGGCGCTCGACAACGGTCTTGTCGAGCTCGGTCTGCTCGCCGACCACCTCGACGCGGACGCGCTTGCCGGTCTCCGCCTCAAGTTCGCGCACGATGCGCGGCACGCGGCTGAACACGGAGCCAATGGGCTGCGCGCGGATCGACATGGCGCTGTCCTGCAACTCGCGGGTCAGCTGGTCGAGCATGCCGAGCTCGTCGACGCCCGACATGCCGAGATCGGCCAGGCGCTGGGCCATCATGGCCTGGGCGATGACGAGCTCGCCAACAGTGTCGATCAGGCGATCGAGCTTGGCGAGATCGACGCGGATGGTCTGGCCGGCGGCATTGGCCGTCTTGCGATTCCCCTCCGCGGCGGCCGGAGCCGGCGCGGCCGCGGGCTTGGGCGCCTCGGCCTTGGCGGGCGCCGGAGCGGCGACGGGCGCAGGCGGTGCAACAGGGGCCTCGACGGCCTTGACCGGCGCGGGCTTCACCTCTTCGACGACCGGCGCGGACGCCGGCGGGGCGTCAGGTGCCGGCGCAGCTTCGGCCGTGGTGGGCGCGAGCACGCGAATCTCGACATCGTCGCCGACGAAATCGAAAATCTCGCGGATCTGCTCTTCGGTCACGGTCGCCGGTACGGAGAAGCGCCAGATGATATAGGTTTCTTCGGCATCGAACTCGGCGGGCGGCGGCACGCGATCGGTGTTGACGGAGATGCAGCGGCCACCGAGCAGCGCGACTTCGCGCACCAGCAGCAGCGGCTCCGAGCCGTTCTTGAGCGAGCCGGCGAGCGGCTTGATGTCGACCAGCCATTCCGAAGAGGCATCCTCGGCAGCCGACGGGGACATGTCGAGTTCGTCGCTACCAATCGCGCCGATCAGGCTGTCGAGATCGAAGTCCAGATCGATGTCGAGGGCATCATCGGCCGTTTCCTCAATCACGCCCTCGGCAACCGTGCCGCCCGATTCAGCGGCAACCGCCTGCGCCTCGAGATCGGCACTGACGGCGGCGTCGTCCGGAATATTGCCGTCCCCGCGCGCGGCGGCGCAGTGATCCGCGAGCAGGTCGAAGGCCCGCAGCATGAGATTGTTGAGATCGTCAGACAGCGGCAGGACGCCGTCGCGCACGAAGGAGAGTACGGTCTCGAACTTGTGCGTGAACGCCTGCATCGCAGTGAAGCCGAACGCACCCGCGCCGCCCTTGATCGAGTGGACCGAGCGGAAGATGCTGTTGACCGTCTCGTCGTCGGCGTTGCCGTCACGGCAGTCGATCAGGCCCTGCTCGGCGGCGCCAAGCGCTTCTTCGCATTCCTGGAAGAAGATCTGGAGAATGTCCTCGTTGGTCATTGCCCGTTCCCTTTATGCCGCAATGCCGAGCATGGCGCCGAGGCCGCTGAGCGCTGCCGCCCCGGCCAACTCTTCCGATGCATTGGTCAGCTTGAATTCGACTCCGCGATCATTGGCCGCGAGCGCGCCGCTGACGAGCAGCTGCAGCCCGGCAAGGCCGATGCGGCTCACTTTCGCGCCGTCGATGAGGAGCGGCTCGCCCTTGTCGCATAGTTGCGCCATCTCGCGGGCAAGCTCAGGCAGTGCGCCCTTGTCCATCGTGGCCGGAAGCATGATCGCGCTCATCTTGCACATCCCCTGAATTCAACTGCACACGCACGGACAGGACGGGCGCAATGCGTCCCCCCTGCGATGTGCTTTGCCACAGCGGCACTTTCGAATTTGTTCACGACCCGAAGCTTTCTCATTGGGCAGACCATTTTGCGTGGTCCTGCTGTCATCGTTGCGGAACCCGGCCTGCGAAGACCGCGCCCGGTGTTGTCCGTCAGAATGCTTCCCAGTCCTCGCCGGTGGGCTGCACGGCGAGATTGCCGGCCACCGCCCTCGGCACGGCGCGCGGCGCAGACGCACGGGGTGCGGACGCAGGCGCGGCGCTCGCCCTGATCTGGCGCGCGGAAAGCTGGAAGCGGGTGATCAGCGAAGCCAGGCGGTCCGCCTCGCTGGACAGATTGCGCGCAGCGGCGGTGGTCTCCTCGACCATCGCGGCATTCTGCTGCGTCATCTTGTCCATGTCGCTGATCGAGCTGTTGACCTGCTGAACGTTGCTGGCCTCCATCTCGGCGCTGGCCGCCATCTCGCCGATGAGGCTATTGATGTCGCTGATCTTGCCGAGAATGCGCTCCAGCATCTTGCCGGTCTCGCCGACCAGGCTGACGCCATGATGAACCTGCTCGCTCGACGTATTGATCAGCGCCTTGATGTCCTTGGCAGCGTCCGCCGAACGCTGGGCGAGTGCGCGCACTTCGTTGGCGACGACCGCGAAACCCTTGCCGGCCTCGCCCGCCCGCGCGGCTTCGACGCCGGCATTGAGGGCAAGGAGGTTGGTCTGGAAGGCAATACCGTCGATGACATTGATGATATTGCCGATTTCCTGGCTGCTCTTCTCGATCGCGTCCATGGCGGTTACCGCCTGACGCACGACTGCGCCGCCTTCCGACGCATCCTTGTGGGCGGTCTTGATGGAGCCGCTGATCTCGTGGGCATTCCTGGCGCTCTCGGCGACCATGTTGGTCACCTGGCTCGTCGCGGCCGCGGTCTCCTCGAGGCTCGCGGCCTGCTGCTCGGTGCGGCGCGAAAGGTCTTCCGAAGCGATGCGGATCTCGGTCGAACCGGCATGGACGCTTTGCGCCGAGCCGACCACCTGGCAAAGGCTCTGGTCCAGCCCGGAGACCGCCTGGTTGAAGCTGGTACGCAGCGCCTCATACTGGCCGCCAAAGGCCGTATCGATCGTGTAGGTCAGGTTACCCGCAGCAAGCTGCTCAAGGCCGCGGCCCAGCTCGCGGACGACCTGCTCCTGGCCGCTATGGTCGGCCTCGCGCAAGAGATTGTCCCGGAAAACCTCCATCGCCTTGGTCATGCGGCCGACGCAATCCTGATGGTCGGTATAGGCGATGGGGCTCTGGGTATCCCCGGCGGCCAGCGCTTCCATGCGAAGCACGGTGTTCACATAGGGATTGCAGATCAGTCCCTTCGCGACCTGAACGGCAAGCACCGTGAGCGCGAGCGCGCCGAGGCCAAGACCCAGGCCGATGTAAGGAAATCCTTGCCAGGCAAGAACGATCGCAAACAGCGAAATGGCGGAAAGACAGGTGTGGACGACAAGCAGCGCGCCGAATTTCGAGCGGATCGGCGCTGTCTTCTCAAACCAATCGAACATTCAGCGTTCCTTCCAGGGCCAACCGGACGCGTCGCGCCTCGGTCGTTGACGACCAATTTTTCTGGAGGTCCCAAGAGGAAACCGGTGAAGAATGAAGCGGCCCCGCGAACGGCCACGATCAGCGCACCCTCTGGGCCGAATTCCCGGCCCTTATTTCCTGCTTGGATGGTCCGCTGCCTCCCCGGCAGAATGCGGCGAACCGGCCTCGCGACCTAGCCATGCACCTGCATTGGAAAAAATAGCGTTAACCCGACCGCGATCCGTCAGGCGACGCTACGGCAGCAGAGGAATCAAATTTCGGCCTGAAAAAGCCAGTCGTGGAATATCTTGACGGCGCGACCCTCGAGCGCGCGATTCCGGCAGACAAAGAAATATCGGTAGGGACTTTCGATATGCTGGTCGAAAAGCCGCGCGATCCGCTCGTCATGGGCATGATGCAGATGGCGGCCATGCATGACCGCGATACCGAGCCCTTGCGCCGCAGCTTCGAGCATCAACGCACCCGAATCATAATAGTCGATCGAGGCGGGCTGCAAATCCGGCAGGCCCACGCCTGCTTTCCACACATCGAAGGTGGTGGCCATGTCACGATGGATGAGCACGGTTTCGCGTGCGATGTCCTCGGGCCGCCGGATCTGCTGCGGCCCCTCGGTCCGCGAACGTGCGGCAATGAGATAGACCTCGTCGCGGTCCAGTTCACGCGCATAGAGCGCCGGATCAACGTCGCGCGCCAGCACGATCGCGGCATCTAGCCCGTCGCCCAGCCGCGCAAGCGGGTTGGGGCTGGTATCCACGTCGAGATGCAATTCCGGATGCGCCTTGCGCAGCTCGCCGAGGCGCGGAAACAGCCGCTGGCTTGCGAAGAGCGGCAACACGCTCAACCGGATGCGCAGCGCCCGAACGCCGCTCGTCGCCACATCTATCGCCGCGCTGAGCGCGTCCAAGGCGGGCGCGATCTCATTCAGCAGGCGCGCGCCATGCTTGTTGATCTCTAGCTGCTGGTGCCGCCGGTCGAACAAGGAGAAGCCCAGGAACCGTTCGAGCGCCTGAATTCGCCGGCTGAGTGCAGGTGCGGACAAGGCGAGTTCCTCCGCTGCTGCCTTGACCGAACCCGTACGGGCGACCTGCACGAAGGCTTCAAGGGCAGTCAGGGGTGGCAGGCGGCGCATCTTCTATAGCGATCCCTTGGGCGAAAAATGCTGCGATGCACAAGCATGCCGCAACTGCGCTCGCGATGCCAGAGGCGAATTGAGTCGAAAGCGTTGTCAGCTTTTTGTCAGGCGCACCGCTCCGCCTGCGAACACTGCCCGTCATCATGCCGGGCGCGCGCCCCAGGCAGCGTTAACGACATATATTATTTGAACTTTCTACCGAGAGGACAGCCCGGCCTCACCGTCGAGGCACCGGGCTTCGAATCCGTTGAGCAGGACGCCGGCCGCGAGGGAATCACGACTCCGCGCTCCGCTCCTTGCCCGCTCAAGGTGAGCGAATCTGGTAAACGGGCCACCAAACCCCGATTTCGCAGGGGAATCGGGCATTCATGGTTAAGGCCGAGGGCCGGATCGAAAAAACTGATAACCTTCTGTTAACTATAATTAATGTTGTATTTTCAATATGATAAAAAGATCCAGATGCCATTCTGGCACAAAATTTAATCTCTGATTCATAAATTTTCGTTGGATTCTGCAGCGCGAGAACATAGTGTCGGATCAGCAAATTCGATGCGAGCTGTGTGGGCATGGTCGAAGCTGCGACAGGTTTTGTGGGAGATACCAAATGAAGAAGCTTTTGCTTGCAGCTACGGCTGCCGCGGCGTTTGCCGTCGCGCCTGCCAACGCCGCTACGTTCCTCGTTTCGGGCGGCACCAATCAGGCCGTTCCGACCAACAATGATTTCAAGTCGAAGCTCGCGCTTCTCGGTCTGAACGCCGAGCTGGTCGGCGCCAAGGTCGACCTGTCGGGCGGCGCCACCATCATGTTCGAGTTCCTCGGCTCGGAGAGCTATTTCTACGATAGCTTCGTGTTCGACGGCTCGACGCTCTACACCGACAACTCGACCGGCGTGATCGACCAGTTCGCTGCTCCGATCAACTTGGGCTCGAGCTTCTACAACCCGGTTGGCGCATTCCTGGCTTCGTTCACCAGCAACGGCATTGCCGGTGGTGCACTTCCGGCCAACGCCCTCGGCGGCTCGGCTGGCTTCTCGGTCTTCGTGGCCGACGGCAGCGTCACCAGCCTGAACTCGGGCGTCATCTACTTCGGCTATGACGACATTCCTGACAGCGCGCCGGGCAACCCGCTCAGCGACGACAACCACGACGACATCATCATCCGCGCCACGATCATGCCGGTTCCCGAACCGACGACCTGGGCTCTGATGGTTGCTGGCATCGCCGCGGTTGGCGTGTCGATGCGTCGCCGCTCGCAGAACGTGCGCGTCTCGTTCAGCTAAGATCGCTCTTCCAGCTGCGGTGAAGATGGGGCTTCACCGCAACGCTGGCTAGAATAATCGGGAAGCGCCGGTCGAGATTTCGGCCGGCGCTTTCTTTTGTCCGAATGTGATCTGGGGACCTGGCCGGGGGCCAATATCCTTAGCGAGCGGGGTCTGCCGGCATGGCATCGGTGCTCCACGGAGAAGATATCTCGAGCTGATGCACGATCTTGAGCGTGGCTTGACGGACGGCAGCATCCCGCGTGCTTACACAGACCCTGCCGAACCAAGGGCGCGTGACGATCGACCTGGCAAGATCGTCGCGGATGCCGCTACTCATGGATCCCGCGCCAAGATTCATTCGGCCTTGCGCTCTCGCCGCCTCAGGCCCTGCCTCGCACCAGCCGCCGCCACAGCCATTCGGCCGGACCCTGGCGCCAACGGCGCCTCCAGAGCGTTGACCAGGTCAGCATGAGCGCCCAGCCGGCCAACGTGCACAGGATCAGCGCTGCGCGATCGAGACGGCCGAAAAGACCCGCGCCATAGCCATAGAAGAGCGTCGTCGCGGCGAGACTGCTCAGCAGATAATTGGAAAGTGCCAGCCTGCCGACGGCACGAATGGCGCCGACGAGCATGTTGTCGGGGAAGCTGACCGCCAGCGCCAGGGCAAGCGCGGCATGGGCGGCCGCCAGCGGCAATCGCAACGGCACAGACCAGCCAAAGCCCGCCGCCTCGGCAGCCAGCGGGTCGCCCGACACCAATATCCAGGCAGCAAGACCAAGCATGGGAACGAGGCCCACGACATAGGCGCGGCGCCATGTCGCGCGATATTGTTCGCTCGTCCATTGCGCGGAGAGGAACCCGCCCTTCAGCATCGCCATGCCGAGCGCCATGAACGCCAGCAGTTCCGGCAACGCGAACAGCACGATGTTGATGAGATCCTGTCCGAACATACTGACGCGTGCGGCCAGGATCGCGCCATAGCCAGAGCCGTGCAGCGCAACATCCGCCGCGACTGCACCACTCCCGGCCCCTTCAAATCCGTCGGACAGGTTCTGCCAGCGCGCGAGGAGGTCGGCGCTCGCCCCAGGGGCCAGCGCCGCGCTGCGCATCGCGAAGGACGGCAGGACCGTAATAAGGTCGATGGCCCATTGCAGCGCCAACAGGCCCAGGGCCCATTTGATGAGCGTGAGCGTATCGCGACCGGCCAGCGACGAAGCGATAAGCCCGGCCAGCGCGAGGGGCAGCAAGATATCGCCCGACCAGATCAGCAGGTGATGCGCGACTCCGAAAATAGCTAGCCAGATCATGCGCTTGCGGTGCGCGACGAGCCCGTCGCGGCCATCCAGCTCGGCGGATTCCATGACGAGCAGCATCGAAGCCCCAAACATCACGGCGAACAACGCGCGGAATTTGCCGTCGACGAGCAGGAAGTTGAACGCCCAGGCCGCGAGGTTCAGCGGCCCCTCCCCGCCGAGCGTGAAGGGACTGAGCTGCGCGGCGGACGGCAGGCCGATCGCCACCATATTGGCGAGCAATATGCCCATCACGGCGATGCCACGGAGAAAATCGAGCGCGTCGATGCGATTGCTGTCGTCGGTCATGTCCCTGTCCCTATCCCGTTTTGTGGTGACGTCCAGCCCTGCACCGTGGCAAGGCGCGCCGATGCAAGGGACTCGCGCGGCAAAAACGGAACGGAAGGTGGAGATCGGCGCTGCATTCGGCGCCGCGGCCGGTCATTACGATGCCAGTGCGACCGTGCAACGCGACGTAGCCGCCCATCTCGCGGCCATGGCGTCGCGCGAACGCCTGCCACAGGGCGCCCAGATCCTCGAGATCGGATGTGGCACCGGGCTCTTGACGCAGGACATCCGCGCGAGGTGGCCCGCGGCCACGCTGATCGCCACCGATATCGCGCCCGACATGCTGGCCATCGCGGACCGGCGCGGTGCAGCCAGCCAGCTGCTTGCCATGGACGGCGAAGCGCCGGTGTTCGAAGGCCGCTGGTTCGACCTCATTCTTTCCAGCCTCGCATTCCAGTGGTTCGACGACATGGGCGCCGCGCTCGCGCGCCTGCACGGCCTGCTGCGGCCCGGCGCGAGCCTCTATTTTGCGACCATGGGCGCGGAGAGCTTCGCGAGCTGGCGCGCTGCGCATGAGGCTTGCGGCCTTTCGGCGGGGATTGCCGATTACCCGACGCTTGCGGCGCTCCAGACCATGCTTGCCCCTTATGCCGACGCCTTCGCCTGCGACGAACATTATCCGCTCCCGGAGCCGGGCGGCACTGCTCTCGTCCGCCATTTCCGCGGCATTGGGGCGCAGCTTCCGCGCGACGGCTATCGTCCGCTTGGCCCTGCCGCCATGCGCCGCGTGATCGCCGCCTTCGACGCGGCGGGCGGCCAGACCAGTTATCACGTGCTTTACGGACGGATCACGAATGCCGCATGACACCGTCTCGCCGACGATCCGCCGGGCACGGCCGGGCGATGTTGCCGCGCTCGCCGCGCTCAAGCTCGCGACCTTTCGCGAGACGTTCATCGAAGGCTTCCGCATCCCCTATCCGCCGGCGGACCTCGCCCGTTTCGAGAAAGAGAACTATTCGCTCGACAAGATCGCCGGCGAACTCGACGACTGGCGTCATGCCACCTGGGTTTGTGAAGGCGCGGGCGGCGCGCTTCTCGCCTATGCCCATTGCGGCCCATGCAAGCTGCCGCATCGGGACGTCACCGATGCCTCGGGGGAGCTCTACCAGATCTATATCCGGAAAAGCGCCCAGGGCCTGGGACTGGGCCGTGAACTGCTGCAGCAATCGCTCGGTTGGATCGCCAGGGCTTATCCCGGGCCGCAGTGGCTCGGGGTGTGGTCCGGCAATCTGAAGGCGCAGGGCTTCTACGCCGCGATGGGTTTTCGCAAGGTGGGCGACTATCATTTCATGGTCGGCACCCATCGCGACGACGAATATATCTTCCGGCGCGACTAAGCCGTCCAGACGGGCGGCCGGAACGACGAGCCGCAGCCCACGTTCAGAACTCGTCTACCTTATGGCCATAGAATCGGCCCACCTGACGCGTGCGCGTCCGAGTGTGGAGTTGAGGATGCTGCATCGTTTCACCGTCACTGGCCTGCTCGCCTCGCGCAAAGCGCGGCTTGCGCTGGCGATCAGCGCCCTTGCGCTACCGCTCGCCTCTTGCGGCAGCGATGGCGGCAGCGCCGGAAGCTCCGGCGGGGTCACGATCCCCGTTACGCCGACACCCTCGCCCACCCCGACGCCCACCCCGACGCCGACGCCTGCGCCGACCCCAACGCCTTCGCCGACGCCGACGCCGTCGAGTTCGCTGCCGACGAGCTGGACCCAGGTGTCCGCGCTCTACGACGTGCAGCCCGATGTCGCGACCTGCAACCCGGGTTCGCTCAAGGACACGGTTCGCCAGGAATTCCTGACCCGCCTCAATGCCTTGCGCGCACTCCACGGCCTGTCTGCCGTGACCTACAGCAGCGCCGAAAATGCCCAGGTGGACCAGAGCTCGCTGATGCAGGCGATCGCCCGTACGCTCAGCCACACGCCGCCGAC